>JARKOK010000332.1 GCA_029975765.1 Aggregatilineales bacterium | reverse complement strand
TTGTTGATTGCCGGTTATAATCGTTCTGAGAATTACCGATTATTACGGAGTTGAACATGGCAACTGGAAGTGGCGAACCTCTGCGTGTGGGTGTTTTTGTTGGCCGCGAATGGTCATGGCCGCCCGCCTTTATTGAAGAAGTCAACCGCCGGAACGCCGGTGTGACTGCCGAGTACGTCAAAGTCGGCGGCACGATGATGAACGAACCCGTGCCCTATCGCGTCATCATTGATCGCATCTCGCATGAAGTCCCCTACTATCGTTCTTATCTTAAAAACGCGACTCTGCAAGGCGTGAAAGTCATCAACGATCCGTTCATGTGGACGGCAGATGACAAATTCTTTGGCGCGTCACTGGCGGACAAACTGGGCGTGGTATCACCCAAAACGCTGGTGCTGCCAAACAAGGATTATGTCCCTGGCATTGTCCATAACGAAAGCCTGCGGAATCTCAAGTATCCACTGGACTGGAATTCGATTGTTGAGCAGATTGGCGGTATGCCCTGCGTCTTAAAAGACGCGCATGGCGGCGGCTGGAAAGAAGTTTACGTCATCCATTCGATTGCCGAACTCATCTGGCGGTATAACCAGAGCGGCCTGCTGACAATGGTCTTGCAGGAGTTCATCAAGTGGGACGACTATGCTCGTCTCATGTGTCTGGGGCAGGAAGAAATCTACGTGATGAAATACGACCCCAATCAGCGCCGTTATCATGAGGCGCACGGTTTCCCGCAGGATTTACACGACCGTATGGTAAACGACGCGCTGAAACTGAACCGCGCGCTGGGTTATGACATGAACACAGTTGAATTTGCGATTAAGGACGGTGTACCTTACGCCATTGACTTCATGAATCCCGCGCCGGATATGGATGTAAATTCGCTCGGTCGCCAGCATTTCGATTGGATGGTTACACATATGGCCGATCTGGCTATCCGGCTGGCCCAATCCAGCGCGCGCACGCTGGATCGGTATGCCTGGAAGGAAATGCTCGATAAACCGGTCAAAAAGCCGGCGGCAAAACCTAAGTCCAAAAAACGTCCGGCGGAATAAACCCATGCCCAGCGAAGCGATTGCCCGCTACCATGACCTGCTGACTGATGACCTGGCGCTGTCTGCCAGTGAAGAACTTTTCGCTCGTCTCAAGCCGCTGGGACTGTATTTCGGCGCTCGGCCAATCTGCACGGTGCTGCGCCCGCATTTTTACCTGGCCGATCAATGGAATTATTTACGTGCTGAGACCGAAATTCTGCTGAGTGCCTTTGCCCGCGCCCACGAAGCCTGCGCCGCTGACGCCGCCCTGCGGACACAGCTTGATCTGGAGGCTTACGAGGAAGAACTGTTCAGCGCCGACATCGGTATGGCTGTCCCCTGGACAACCTCACGCCTTGACTCGTTTTTCATGCCCGGCGACTGGCGGCTGCAATTCGTGGAGTACAATGCTGAAACCCCCGCCGGGATGGGTTATGAGGATATTCTCGCGGAACTGTTTATGGAACTCGAACCCATGAAACAGTTCCTTAAATATTATGCCGTTCAGAGTATGCCAATGCAGGGGCGGCTGCTGGCAGCCATCATGCGCGGCTACCGCGATTGGGGCGGGCAGGGTGTGCCGCAGATCGCCATCGTGGATTGGGGTCACGTCCCCACGCTCAACGAACATACGATCATCCGACAGTTTTTTGAGAAACACGGCGTTCCCACCATCCTGGCCGACCCGCGTGCGCTGGAGTACCGGAATCACGCACTCTGGGCCGGTGATTTCCGGGTGGATCTGATTTACAAACGGGTGCTGTGCAGTGAGTTGATAGATGAAATGGGGTTAAGCAACCCGATTGTGCAGGCGGTTAAAGAGCGCGCCGTTTACATGACCAACTCGTTTAGCGCCAAACTGCTGGCGAAGAAAGCCAGCCTCGCTTTCATGAGCGACGAGCAGAACGCCTATTTATTCACCGAAGACCAGTGTCAGGTGATCGCCCGTCACATCCCCTGGACACGCCGCGTAACCGAGCGGACGACGCTCTATCGGGGTCAACCGGTAGATCTTCTCCCTTTTCTGGTAGACAATCGTGACCAATTTGTGCTGAAACCGAACGACGAATACGGCGGCGCAGGCGTCGTGCTGGGATGGGAAGCCTCCGCGGAGCAGTGGGATGAAACGCTGCGCAAGGCGCTCACCACGCCGCACGTTGTCCAGGAGCGGGTTGAACCAATTTCCCGCGACTTCCCTGCTGTCATCGAAGGCCGGTTGGATATTCGACCGCGTTTCATTGATGCCAATCCTTACGTCTTTTACGGTCATACCGTTCACGGCTGCCTCACCCGACTGTCCTCCATTGCCTTGCTGAATGTAACGGCAGGCGGGGGTTCAGTCGTACCGACGTTCTTACTACAACAACGCTGATGAATTTTACACACGATACCTATCTCAACCCGTTCACCTGGCGTTATGGCTCGGACGACATGCGCCATCTGTGGTCAGAGACATACAAACGGCGGCTGTGGCGGCGCATCTGGGTGGCACTGGCTGAAGCGCAGCAGGCTGCCGGATTGGTCACGGCGGAACAGGTTGCCGATTTGCAGGCGCATCAGGACGATGTGGACATTGACCGCTCGTTAGCCATCGAAGCCGAAATCCACCATGATCTTATGGCAGAGATTCGCTGTTTTGCGGAGCAGTGTCCGGTCGGCGGCGGCATCATCCACCTCGGTGCGACCAGCGCCGACATTGAGGATAACGCTGACGCCCTACGCCTGCGAGACAGCCTCGATTTACTGTTAAGCAGTCTCAAACATCTGCTGGTTACTCTGGTGGATTTGATCGAGCGCGAGGCTGACCACGTGTGTATGGCCTTCACACACCTACAGCCGGCTGAACCGACCACCGTTGGCTATCGTCTGGCCGGCTGTGCGCAGGATTTACTGGCCGACTACCAAACACTAAGCCAGGTTCGTGCCAGTATACGCGGCAAAGGTCTGAAGGGCGCGGTTGGCACAGCCGCCGCTTATGCCGAACTGCTGACTGGTACGGGAATCACACCCGCCGACCTCGAAAACCATGTCATGCAGGCGCTTGGCCTGGACGCTTTTATGATCGCCACCCAGACCTATCCCCGCCGCCAGGACTGGGATACCCTCAACACGCTCACCGGCCTTGGATTGACGCTGTACAAATTTGCCTTTGATCTGCGCCTGCTGCAATCGCCCTCGATTGGTGAATGGGCAGAACCCTTTGGCGCGGCGCAGGTTGGCTCATCGGCCATGCCGTTTAAACGCAACCCCATACATGCCGAAAATATGGACAGCCTCGCGCGCTTTCTGGCAGCCCTGCCCCGTGTCGCCTGGGATAACGCCGCCCACAGCCTGCTGGAACGCACGCTGGACGATTCCGCCAATCGCCGCCTGATTCTGCCAGAAGCCTTCCTCGCCGCCGACGAACTGCTGCGCCGCGCCGGACGCATCATTAAAGGCTTACGCATTGACGCCGATGCCATCCAGCGTAATCTGGAAATCTACGGGGTATTCGCTGCTACCGAACGGCTGCTTATGGAAGCCGTGCGCCAGGGGGGAGATCGCCAGCATCTGCACGAAATCATTCGCGAACATAGTATGCAGGCCTGGGGAGCCATCCGACAGGGACGGCCTAATCCGTTAGCCGACACCCTGAGCGCCGACACAACGATCACGAGTCTGGTGCCGCCGCCGCGAATTCGGGAACTGCTGCGGGCCGAACAGCATATCGGCGACGCGCCGGAACGCGCGCGCCAGATGGCTGCCGCCATTCGAGCCAACGTTTAGGGATGGGTTTCATCATTAATCCATCCCCATTTTTAAGATCGCCAATCCCCACTTTAGCCTTTCACCCCGGACATCGCCACACCTTCGATGAAGTATCGTTGCAGCACGACAAACAGGATGAGCATCGGCAGGGTTGCCAGCAGCGACCCCATCATCAGCAGATTCCAGGGAGTGCTGCGCTCGCCTTGCAGCAGGCTGATGCCAATCGTTACCACACGGGTATCCGGCGTGTTGGCGACGACCAGCGGGAACAGGAAATCGTTCCACGCCGCCTGAACAGTGATAACCGCGAAGGCCGCCAGCGCCGCGCCGGACAGCGGCAGCGTGATGTAACGCAGAATTTGCAGCGGGTTCGCGCCGTCAATCATGGCCGATTCTTCCAGCTCCAGCGGAATTTGCAGGAATGCCTGCCGCAGCAGGAACATTGCAAACGCGCTGAACATGCCCGGCACAATCAACGCGCGAAAGGAGTTCAGCCAGCCAAGCTGCCGCAGCAGCAGATATTCCGGGATAATAATCGCCTGGAACGGCACCATCAGCAGGCCAATGCACAGGGCGAACACCACGTTCCGTCCCGGAAACGGATAACGCGCAAAGCCATACGCCGCCAGCGAACACGTCACAAGCTGCCCAACGGTGCGCCCAATCGTCAGCAGGGCGGAATTGAGCAGGTAACGGTTGAAGTTCGGTGAGGTTCGGAACAGCAGTTCCAGATTTTGCAGGCAGACCGGGTTTTCGGGTATCCAGCGAATCGGCAGCACCGCCAGTTCGGTGGGCGGTTTGCAGGCTGTCGAAGCCATCCAGACGAACGGCAGCACCATCACCACTGCCCCCACAGCCAGGATAGCATAGGTCAGCATCCGCATCGGCAGAGACAGGTCGCTGTAGGGCGGTTCATGTTCATGCCATGCACTGCTCATCGTTCGGCCTCATAATACACCCAGCGCCGCTGCAACCGCAGCTGCGCCACCGTTACGCCCAGCGTGATGAGAAACAGCACCAGCGCCACTGCTGATGAATACCCAAATTCCGATTGGACGAAAGCACGATCATACAGGAAATAGGCCAGCGTCGTCGCGCTGCCGCCCACCCCGCCGCGCACCGTGCGGGCTGTCATAATGTACACCTGGTCAAAAATCTGAAACCCGTTGATAACCGACAGCACGACTACCAGAAAGGTAGTCGGCGACAGCAGCGGCAGTGTGATCGAACGAAATCGCTGCCAGCGATTCGCGCCATCAATAATGGCGGCTTCGTACAGCACACGCGGCACCGCCTGCAAACCAGCCAGGAACAATACCATATCGAAACCTAACCGCTGCCACACCGTGACCGCCGCAATCGGGTGCAGCACCAGATCAGGATTCGTCAGCCATCCAGTATCGCGCAGCCCCAGCGGTGCCAGCAGGTTGCCAACCAGCCCATAACGCGGCTGAAAAATCCACGTCCAGACCATCGCCGCCGCGACGGTGGATGTTACAACTGGCAGGAAATAAACAGTGCGAAACAGCGCCCGCCCGCGTAGTTTCTGGTTCAGCAGCACCGCCACCAGCAGCGAAAAGGTAATTTCCGCCCAGACAATCATCGCCAGCAGCTTGACCGTATTGAACAAAGCCTGCCAGAAGGCCGGATCAGCCAGCAGGCGGGTGAAATTGTCTAACCCCACAAAAACGGGCGGCTTCAGCGCGTTCCACTGCTGTAAGGAAGTAGCAAATGCCATCAATACGGGAATACCAAAAAAGAAGAGCAGCCCCAGTACGTTCGGCGCTACCAGCGCCATCCCCCACAGCGCCCGGCGGCGGGTTAACGGCGTGTGCCCGAAAAGATTAACGAAGGAATTCCACATGGCGGATAGTCACAGAATGGGTAGGGGCGACCCGCTGCGGTCGCCCCCGATGATTGGTACGCTGACAGATTTACTGTGGCAGCTGCGTGTCAATAAACTCGCAGGCGGCCTGCGCAGCATCCTCAACGCTCATGCCCAGGTCAAAGATATTGACCACGATTTCGTTGTTGATCTTGTCCCAGATTTCGTCAAATACTGTGACGCCCTGTGAATCCTCCAGCGCATCTACAAACGTCTGGATGTTCACGCTGGTATCACCAAACGCTTCGACCCAACGCTGCTGCATGGCCGGGTTCGCCGGGGCGACACCGCCGGCGTCTGCGAAGAACTGCTGGCCTTCATCGCTCACCAGATAAACAATCAGGTTCGCGGCCAGATCAGGATTGGTAACACTGGCCGACGCCACATAACCAACGGAATGGACAATCGAACGCGTGCGCCCGGTTTCCGGGTGCCTGGGCAGTTGCACCACGTCCCAGTTAAACGTCGCTTTCTCAAGTGCCTCCGGCAGCTTCCACGAACCGCCAGCAACCATTGCCAGCTTACCCGCCAGCCAGAAGTTGAAGGCGTCGTCCGGCGATGCGCCGCCAACTACCGAAATGCTGGGCATATATCCCTGGTCGTACAATCCCTTCAGGAAGTTGAGCGCCTCAATACTGCCGTCGTCGGTCAGCGTGCATCGGGCACGACCGGCTTCGACCACCGGTGTCGTGCCGGTCGCCGCAATCCAGTTTGGATACCCGGCCTGATATTCCGCATACACCGCTGCGCCATACACATCCTGTTCGGCGTTGGTCAGTTTGGCTGCCGCGTCAGCGAAGTCATCCCATGTCCAGTCCGCCGTTGGCAGTTCCAGGCCGGCGGCCTCAAACATATCTTTATTGTAGAAAATCGCAATCGTGTCCCAGTTTACCGGCCCGGCGTATAAATCCTGGTCATCGCCCCAGCGATACGGGTCAATCATGCCGGAACCCCACAGGCTTGTATCCACCCCCGCCTCATCAAAGTACGGCTGTAAGTCCAGCAGCACATCGTTGCTGGCATAGGTGTAGAAGAAGGTCTGGGACATGGTAAACACATCCGGCAGATCACCACCTGCCGCATTCGTGCGCAGCAGATCCCAGTACTGGCCCCAGGGCTGCACCTGCAAATCCACTTCCGCGCCGGGGCAGTAATCCGCTTTCCAGGCCTCAATCGCCTCTCCGATGACTTTCGCCCAGTTTTCATCCCACACCCACATGGTCAGTGTGCCCGGCTGGGCGCAGGGCTGCGCGGCAATGGCGGGGGCCGCATCCTGAGCGTAAACTGCGGAAACCGAAAGCAGGACGACGACCACCGCGATAAGTAACCGGCGATAGTTGATCATCAGCCAAATCCTCCTTCATTTCAACAAATATTTAGGTAAGTATGCAGCCATCTTATCTTACTCGATTCACGGCTGCATCGGTAGCGACTTGGTTCTACTGGTCTACCGGTTTGCCGCCCGACCACGTACCCAGGTTCGGCTTATTTTCATCCGGTGGCGGGGCAGCTTTGGGTACATTCATCCCATTTCCATTGGCTTCAGGAATGGTGGCCGCCTGCTTAACTTCATTCAACTGCGCTTTGGTGTCATCCAGCACATCCTGTAGCGGCTTGGCTACCGGCGCCAGGGCTTTGGTTACCTGCCGGTTCAGGCTGGCACGGGTTGGCGGTTCTTTGGGCAGTTCTACATCCATGCCGGCTTCTTTCAATTCCTGCTGAATGTAATTCATACTTTCCGCCCACAAGGCGCGGGCTTTTGCGGTGTACTTGCCCATGATATATGCCCAGCGAATCATGCGCTTGGGTCCCGCCACAATCAAAGCGATAATGAAAATGGCTACCAGTTCAGCGCCGCCAACACCCAGGATTTCCATTGTGACACCCTCAAACATAACCTGCCTGCCATTGTAACGCAGGCAGGTTGCTGTGCAAACAGCCTTACGACCGGACGCGCCAGCGATAGGCCGCCAGCCCAATCAAAGCGATAATGAAAATGGCTGCCAGTTCAGCGCCGCCAATACCCAGGATTTCCACTGTGACATCCTCAGATATAACCTGCCGCCGTTGTAACGCCGGCAGGCTGCTGTACAAACAGCCTTATGATCGGACGCGCTTCTTGATCGCCTTAAGCCGCTTCATTACATCGTTCGCGCCGCGTCCGAAGTAATCGTACAGCGTCTTATAATCTTCGTACAGTTCATCGTAAACGGCCTTGTTTTCGGGAATGGGCTGCACCACCTCGTCCTTAAGTTTGCCCATCCTGTCCGCCGCCGCCGCAATGTTCGGATACACCCCTGCCGCCACCGCCGCGTGCATCGCTGAACCCAACGCCGGCGCCTGCGCCGACCCCGCCAGCTTGAATGCTCGCCCGGTCACGTCAGCGTAAATCTGCCGCAGCATCGCGTTTTTCTCCGGCAGACCGCCCGCCGCGATCAGCTCATCCACATGGATGCCGCGTTCCTCAAACGAATCGATGATGACGCGTGT
Organism: Aggregatilineales bacterium; assembly: GCA_029975765.1. Lineage (GTDB taxonomy): Bacteria > Chloroflexota > Anaerolineae > Aggregatilineales > Phototrophicaceae > CFX2. The sequence continues at coordinate 27,091 of JARKOK010000332.1, read as the reverse complement.
ACCGTAAGCGGTCGCTTCAATCAGCGCCCGGTAAATGTCCGGCGCGCGGGTTGCAAGCGTTGCCCCCACCAGCAGACCCGACAGGTCAACATCCACCAGCACCGAACGGTTGCCGTTCCACCAGTCCAGCGCGATCAGACCATGTTCGCCGGGTTTCTGTTTGGCGGCTTCCTGCTCCAGATACTGGTGCAGATTCAGACCCGCCGCTTTTGCCGCCTCGTGGTATTCCGGCGGCACAGCATTGTCCACGAACCAGGCAAAGATGTCACCCACCCCGCTCTGCCCGGCCTCATAGCCCCACAGACCGGGAATAATGCCGCCCTGCACCACACCGCACATCCCTTCGACGGTTTGCAGGTTATCCCCGCTCATAATATGGCAGGTCGAAGTACCCATAATCATGACCATCTGGCCGGGTTTCACCGCCTTGACGGCGGGCGCGGTCACATGCGCGTCTACGTTGGCAACCGCCACCGCCGTACCGGGTTTCAGTCCTGTCCATTGAGCGGCCTGCTCGGTCAGCCCACCAGCCCTGCCGCCGAGCGGCGCGAACTCGCGGCTCATCTTCGTATCCACAATGTCCGCGAAGGCTGGATTCAGCGCGGCGAAATACTCACGCGCCGGATAATTGCCTTCCTGTACGATGGCCTTATACCCGGCAGTACAGGCGTTGCGGGTTTCCACCCCGCACAACTGCCAGATCACCCAGTCGGCGGCTTCCAGCATCCGGTCAGCCGCAGCATAAACTTCCGGCGCTTCTTCAAGAATTTGCAGCGCCTTGCTGAAGAACCATTCCGATGAAATCTTGCCACCATACAGATCAAGCCACTTTTCGCCCATACGCCGCGCGGTTTCGTTAATCCGGTCGGCATGGGCCTGAGCCGCGTGGTGCTTCCACAGTTTGACCCAGGCATGAGGATGATTGCGCCATTCCGGCATGGCGCACAGCGGCGTACCATCGGCTTTCACCGGCATCATGGTACAGGCTGTAAAGTCAATGCCCACACCGACGACCTCCTCCGGTTTCACTCCACTTTGCTTTAGCACTGCCGGAATGGTCTGTTTCAGGACTTCGATGTAATCCAGCGGGTCTTGCAGTGCCCAGTCGGGCGGCAGCGGTTTATCGCTGCCGGGCAGATGTTCATCAATGACGCCGTTCCCATACTGGTGTACAGCACTCGCCACTTCGCGCCCGTCGCGGGTGTCCACCAACACCGCCCGCCCGGATTCCGTGCCAAAGTCAATGCCAATTGTATACGTCATAATGCTATCCTTTGCCTGAAAGTCTCTTGCTCTCCCGGTAGGGGTGTATGTTATCCCTACGCCATTACCGTTGATTCGGCAGCACAACTGCCCGCACGACGCCGTCAGCATACATCGCCGCTGTTTCAAAGGCGTCCGGTGTCTGTTCCAGTGTAAAAGAATGTGATGCCAGCCGGTCAAGGTCAACCTGCCCACTGGCCGCCAGCGCAATCGCTGCCGGATAGGTATGTTTCATCCGCCGCGAATAGTGAATGACCAGTTCTTTCCGCCGGGCCGCTGAGGCACGAAACGAGATGAAATCCTCAACCGGGATGCCAACAATCACCACGCGCCCGCCGTAGCGCGCCATCTCAACACACTGCGGCGCGGTATCCGCCACCCAGGCAGCTTCAATCGCCACATCCACCCCGCGCTTGCTGGTAAGCCGCAGCACCTCCGCCGCCACATCGGCTGTGCTGGCATCCAGCACGACATCCGCGCCATAGGCTGCCGCCGCCTCACGCCGCCAGGGGTGCGGGTCAGAGGCGAAAATCCGCCGCGCACCGGCCAACCGGGCCAGCCGGATGAGCAGCAGGCCAATCGCGCCGCAGCCCAACACGGCGACATCCTCACCAATCTGAATTTCCGCTAACCGGCTGGCGTGGAGCGCCACCCCCAACGGTTCGAGCATCGCCGCGCCAACATCCGTAATATCGGGCGGCACAGCCACGCAGGACCGCGCCGGGTATACCATACGCTGCCGCAGCGCCCCGTGATACGGGTACAATCCCATAAATGCCAGATTGAGGCACAGATGCGGTTCGCCAGCCTGGCAGCGTTCACAGTGACCGCAGGGGGTGGCCGGATCAATCGCCACACGCTGGCCGGGACGCAGTTCCACATCTGGCCCGGCAGCGACCACTACCCCAGCCGCCTCATGACCAAGCGTCAGCGGCTCATCACTGGTGATTCCGCCCACGTTGCCATAGACATAGGTATGTAAATCACTACCGCAGATGCCAACCGCCGTAACATCCAGCAGTACCTCACCGGCGCCGGGTTCAGCATCGGAAACTTCAGCCACCCGAATATCCCTCGGCGCATGGAAGAAAGTTGCTTTCACGCCGGATACCCCCACTGCTTCTCATCGGGGAAAATCGCGCTGTATTTTACACCGACACGCGGTTCGACCATCATATCCGCCACTTTGTCACGCCAGCGCAGATAATGCGCCGTTTCTTTATGTTTCGCGGGCGCATCATCCGTCCAGTAAACTTCGATCAGCGTGAAGCGGGTTGGATCATCCGTCTGCTGGATGAAGTCAAACCGGGCGATACCCGGCTCCTGGGCGCTATTCCGCACGTTGTCTAGCGACGCCTCAATAAATGCGTCCACATATTCTGCTTTTACATGGATATGTACCAGCGTAATCAACATCCTGCCCTCTCCTCATCTGCCCGGGTCCAATTTCATGTGACCCGCGACGGCTCCTCACGCTTCAAACTCGCTCAGCGCGGCAAAGCTCGACCGCAGCGCCGGATATACTCCGCGAAACGTGGGATAAAGCCGCTCGTAATCCTGGATACCCGCCGGTTCAGGATGCAGTTCATCCACTTTGCGAACCATGTGTGCGCAGGCTGACGGCACATCGGGCCACGCCCCTGCCCCGACTGCCGCCAGTATCGCCGCGCCAAACGCGCCGCCCTCACTGGTATTGACCGTATACAGGGGCATCCCCATAATATCCGTGATGATCTGCCGCCACACCGGGCTGTTAGCCGCGCCGCCGCTCACGACCGCTTCGGAAGGGTTCACACCCAACGACCGTAACAGTTCCAGCAAATCGCGCATTCCAAAGGCCACACCTTCCATCACGGCGCGGGTTAGATGTGGCAGTCCGTGTCGCAGCGTCAGCCCGACGAACGCGCCACGCGCCAGCGGATCAGGATGTGGGTGTCGTTCGCCAGTCAGATATGGCGCGAAAACCAAGCCCAGCGCCCCGCGCGGTACCGACGCCGCCTGCTGGTTGAGAGCGTCATAGCTGCTCTCCGGCGTTAATTCATCATGCAGCCAGCGCAGGCAGCCTGCCGCGCTCAACATCACCCCCATGTGAAACCACGTCCCCGGCATCGGACCGCAGAAGGTATGCAGACGGCCATCCGGTTCCGGCGCGTACCGGTCACTCACGGCGTAAGCCACCCCGGACGTGCCGACAGTCAGGCTGCACTGCCCCATCGAGACAATTCCATTACCAACGCCGCCTGCTGGCTGGTCACCCGCGCCGCCGACAATCGGCGTGCCAACTTTCAGGCCGGTAGCCGCTGCGCCCGCCTCGTTGACATAGGCGCAGACATCGGTTGATTCACACAGGTCCGGCAGCCACGCGCGTGGGAGATCATAGGCCGCCAGCATTTCATCTGACCAGGTACGTTTGCCGATGTCCATCGCGCCAAAGCCCGAACCATCGGCCACATCCATCACATAAGCGCCGCTCAGTTTGTAGCGCACGTAGTCTTTCGGCAGCAGCACCCGCGCGATCTGGCGATATATTTCCGGCTCATTTTCGCGCAGCCACACCAGTTTGGGCGCCGTGAAACCCGGCGGCAAAATACTGCCGATGATCTGGTACAGCCGTTTCTCACCAACCTTTTTGGTAATCGCCTCACACTGCGGGCCGCTGCGCTGGTCGTTCCATAAGATGGCCGGGCGCAGCGGGCGGCCAGCCGCATCGAGCGTTGTCAGGCCGTGCATCTGCCCCGTCAACCCGATCGCGGTAATCTGCTCCGCCGGGACAACTTCCAGCACTTCGCGCAGCGCCTGACTGGAAGCGCGCCACCAGTCCTCCGGGTCTTGCTCTGACCACAGCGGACGTGGCGTGGACAGCGCGTGCGGCTGGCTGCGTGTAACGATCACCGATCCCTGTTCGTCAATCACCAGCGCCTTTGACGCGGTTGTGCTTACGTCAATACCGATGAAATAGGGCGACATATTTTTCCTCACAAAGCCAAAGAAGGGTGTATTTCATTGTTGAGTTTAGCTTACATGCCCAATCTGTCAAACGGGTGACATCATGGTTTCACCATGCCACTCGTCATTATTCACCCTTTAGCCAGCACTCATGTATCACCTTCGAGGTTCTGTTACACTCAGAAATGGGATGTTGCGGGAGTTTTCGATACGCGTACTGCATGGGGGAGCGCACGGGCTGAGGTTATGGGAAAATGGATTCTTGGCCTGATGGTGGTCATCTACCTGGCACTGCTGCCGCTGCTGGCCGCCGCGCGGTTGATCGCCCCCAGCCTGAACGCCGGGCGGATCGCGTTTGAAACCGACCGCGACGGCAACTGGGAAATTTACCTGCTGGACGCGCGTACCGCACTGGCGGTTAACCTCACGCGCAGCCCGGACGATGACCGCGCACCATCTTGGTCACCCGACGGCAGCGAGATTGTCTTTCATTCGAACCGCGCCGGGGGTGATGACATTTATCGAATCCGTACTGATAACCGCGATCTCACCCGTATCACCGTCACCCATCGAGACTGGCGGCCTCGCTGGTCGCCTGATGGCCGCCTCTTGTTATTCATGCGCGATTTCAACGGGATATACGTCATGCAGCCCGACGGCAGTGCCGTTCGTTACGTAGCTACCGGCTTTGGTGCGGAATGGTCACCCGACAGTCAGCATATCGTTTATTACTTTAATCAGGGCAGCCGTCTCCATGCTGACATCTATCTGGCTGCGCTCGACAGTCCCCGACAGATCAACCTGACCAACAGCCGTGATCACGAATGGGGGCCAGTCTGGCTGCCGGACGGCCACTCCATCGCTTACGTTTCGACACGGAACGGGGTGCATGTACTGGACACTGGCTGCGCCGCCGCCAATCTGACAGACTGCATACAACCGTTCACGACAAACATCGCATTGACGCAGCCTCCCCGTTGGTCACCGGATGGTCAGCAGGTCATCTTTGAGGCGCTTACCGGCGCGAAATCCCGTCTTTACATCATGCATGTAAACGGTTCGCAGCTTCGCCCAGTTGCCACCGCCGGAAACAATCAATCGCCCGTCTGGTCACCATAAACAGGCAGTACGGATATGACACTGCATATCCGCACTATTCCAGACCAGCCAGATCGCCTCTAATCGTATAAATAGCAACGTACCCATCGCGTCGGCGACAGTTCCGTAACCGGAGGCATCGTCTGCCGGCACTGATCCATCACCTTCGGGCAGCGGTTGGCAAACGGGCAGCCCGCACCCAGGCTAGTCAGACTGGGAATCTCGCCCACGACTTCCATTTCCGCCGTCCGCAGGCCGCGCGCCGGATCGGGAACAGCCGACAGAAGAAGCTGCGTGTACGGATGTTTCGGTTCCTGAATTAATTCCTCGCTGCCAGCCCCTTCAACAATATATCCGGCGTACATCACCAGCGTATCGTCGGCGAAGTAACGCGCGCTCGCGATATCATGCGTCACATACAGGAAGGCGATATTCTGTTCATCGCGCAGCACAGCCATCAGGTTCAGCACACCCATACGAATAGACACATCCAGCATGGACACCGGTTCATCCGCCAGAATAACTTCCGGTTGCACCGCCAGCGCCCGCGCAATCGCCACCCGCTGCCGCTGTCCGCCGCTCAGTTGATGGGGAAATTTGTTGGCGAATTCCTCGGTCGGTGTCAGCGACACACGCTTGAGCAGCACATCTATCTGATCGTTGAGCGCCGCCCGATTCCCGGCTCTGCCGTGAATCTTTAAAGGTCGTTCCAGATGATACCGCACCTTATGTACCGGATTTAACGAGCTAAAGGGGTCCTGAAAGATCATCTGCACGCGGCTGCGATAGTTCAGCATCGCGGCGCGGCCACGATGTTCCAGCACGTCCTGACCTTTAAAATAGATGTGCCCGCCCGTCGGTTTAAATAACCGCGCCAGCATTCGAATGATCGTGCTTTTTCCACTGCCGCTTTCGCCTACCAGAGCCGTCACACGGCCAGGGTACAGTTTAACATTCGCGCCCTGCACCGCTTTAACGACCTTACGCGAAATGGCGCCCCCGGTATGAAAGTGCATTGTCAGGTCGCGGGCTTCCAGGATGGGCTGCTGTGTAAGATTACTAACCATGAATCACCTTCTCATCCACCAGATGGCAGGCGGCGTAATGTCTGTCTCCAACTTGAATCAGCGGCGGATTGACTTCCTGGCAGCGACCGGCCAGCGCCACATCACAGCGGGGGTGAAAGCGGCAGCCGGGCGGGGGTGTAACCAGATCGGGCGGCGAACCGGGAATACCGACCAATTTCTGGCGCGGCCCACTCACCGTTGGGAACGAGTTCATCAGCCGGTAGGTATACGGATGCCGAGACTCCGTGAAAATCTGCCGCGACGGCGCGACTTCCACCAGTTCCCCTGCATACATGATGCCAATCCGGTCAGAAAATTCTACCAGCAGCGATAGATCATGCGTGATGAACAAAATCGAAAAGCCGAATTTCTCCTTCAACTGGCGGATTTCTTTCATAATCTGCTTCTGCACCACCACATCCAGCGCCGTTGTCGGCTCGTCCATGATGATGAGTTCCGGGTTCAGTGCCAGCGCAATCGCAATGACGGCACGCTGCCGCATCCCGCCGCTTAACTGGTGCGGGTAGCTGTCCACCCGCTCCGGGTCAATCCCGACCGTATTCAGCAGTTCTTTCGCTCTCTCCCGCGCATCCTTCTTGCTCATATCGGTATGCGCCTGGATCGCGTCAATAATTTGCATACCAACACTGATAACCGGGTTAAGCGCGTTCATGGCGCTCTGGAACACGATAGACATATGTTCCCACCGGAAACCGCGCAGGTTATCATCATTCATCTGGAGAATATCCATACCCTGCATCATAATCCGGCCACCAACAATATACGCCGGTGGACGCAGAATGCGGGTGACGGCATGGGCGATGGTAGATTTGCCACAGCCAGACTCCCCGGCCAGACCGAACACCTCATTCGGGTAGATGTCAAACGACACCCGATCTGCCGCCCGTACCCTGCCGCGTTTGGTGACGTACTCAACTTCCAGCTCCTGAACGCTCAACAGCGGTTCGTCTGGCTTTTGTTTGTATTTCGCTTCGGTTTTGGGCATCACCGAGAACATTATTTCTCTCCTTGCAAACGCGGATTGGTGATTTCGTCAATGGCGTAGTTAATGAGAGTCAGGCTGAGACCCACCAGAGCAATACATCCGCCCGGAATAATGAACGTCCACCACGCTCCCACGAGCAAGGCTTGATTCTGTTGTGCCCAGTAGAGAATTGTGCCCCACGACACAGTATTGGCATCGCCCAAACCAATGAAGGACAGACCGGCCTCAGTCAGAACAGCATACAATACGGCGCCGATCCAGGCCGAAACAACCAGCGAAATCATATTGGGCAGAATCTCAAACAGAACAATGCGCCAGAGCGGTTCGCCAGAAATCCGCGCCGCCGCCACAAATTCGCTGTTTCGCAGGGATAAAGTCTGCGACCGCAGCACGCGCGCCCCGTAGGCCCAACTGGTCAGGCTCAGTACGGTAATAATGGTTACCGGTCCGGGGCGGTCAATAACGGATGCCAGTACGATAATGAGCGGTAAACCGGGTAATATTAAGATGACATTGATGAGCAGAGACAGCGTTTCGTCAATCCACCCGCCCAGATATCCTGCCGTCAGACCGACGATAATGGCGATGGTGATAATGACCGTACCGGTAAGAAAGCCAACCGTCAGCGTGGTGCGTGCGCCCCAGGCCACCTGAGCCAGCATATCCTGGCCCTGCTTGGTCGTGCCCAGATAATAGGTTTTGCCATTCATCGTTTCGAAGGGTTTCATATGAGACCGGGCTACGAAACGATTGGGCTGCATCGTACCGCTGATCTGCGGCGCGAACACGGCCATCACCACGAAAAACAGTAAAATGCTGATACCGATGACGGCTTTTCGATTGTACAAAATCGTCGCCAGCCAGTCCGGCAGGTGTAAACGAGCGACAAAACCCCTGCGCCGTGGATGCGCAATGGTCGTCGAAGAATTTATTGGGGTGCTGGTTTCCATCAGGTTAGCTCCAATTTTTTATTCGAACGGCCTCTAGCGCGCCCGCGGGTCAAGCGCGACATAGAAAATATCAACGATAAAGTTAGCAACCAGCACAGCCAGGGTAATCATTAAAAAGATGCCCTGCATCAGCGGATAATCGCGCTGGTTGACCGCCGACAGCAGTAGAAAACCTGTACCTGGATAAGAAAATACAATCTCCACCAGCAGTGAACCACCCAGGATAAAGCCCAGGTTCATCGCAAAACCGGTCAGGCTGGGCAGAATAGCATTTCGGGCAGCATAATTAAAGACCACGCGCTGCTCTGACAGCCCCTTCGCCTGCGCCATAACTATATAATCCTGGGACAGAACGCCGATCATATTGTTCCGCATTCCCAGCATCCAGCCGCCAATCGTTGTGAGCACAATGGTGAGTGCCGGCAGCAGGGAATGAGTCAGAACGCTCTGAATAAATGTCCAGGAACTCCAGTCAGTGGTCAGATTAATATCATAAGCATGTCCAAGCGGGAACCAACCGAGGTTCATCGCAAAGATATACAGCATCAACAATGCCACAAAGAAAAAGGGAAACGCGCCAATGATGCTGAAAAAAGGTAGAACGCTGGAGTCTAAAAACCGCCCGCGCCGCCAGGCGGCCAGAATCCCTAACAGCATACCGATTCCAAAAGCGATCATCGTCGCCACCCCGACCAACCGCAGCGTCCAGCCGATACCGGATGAGATCACCGAGCCGACAGGCTGGGGAAAACGCGATACCGAGATACCGAGATTTCCCGAAAACAGGTTTTGCAGGTAGGTCAGATATTGTTCGTGCAGGGGTCCTTCCACAAAACCAAAACTGGCTCGCAGCGATTCCATCGCGCGCGGATCAAGCCGCCCCTGAAATTGAGCAAAGATGATGCTCGCCGGGTCACCCGGCATCAACCGGGGAATGAAGAAATTCAGTGAGATGGCTGCGAAGGCTGCGACCAGATAAAAAATGCCGCGCCGGAGTAAAAAACGCATAGAGCTGTCCTCTTGATGAAAAGGGCTGGCGGGATAGCCACCAGCCCACGAACGTCTTTCTACATCAGCTTAACAACTGACCTGCAAGTCCAACGGAGCTTATTACTGTCCGCAGCTCGAGTTGTCACGGCAGTGCAGGCGGAGAACAGTCAGCAGCGCACCAGGAGCATTCCACGGGCTGCCCTGCGCATAGTAGTCGTCCGCTTTCGGGAAACCGACAATGCGGGTTTCGTTCCACTCGTACCACTGGGCATTGGCGAACACCGGGATCAGCGGGACGTTCTGCACGAAGACCAGTTGCAGTTGGTTGATGATTTCCTTCTGCTCGTCCAGGTCAGCGGTCTGAGTGAACGCCTGCAGCAGTTGGTCGGTTTCATCGCTGAACCAGCGTGCCCACGACGTGCCATTCGCGACAGTCGTATTGGCGTCGCCACCGGGGGTCACCAGGGAGCTGTCGAAAATGTTGCGGTAGTAGTCCCACGGGGTGCGGTTGTAGCCCGACCAGCCCATCGAGGCATCATAGGTCGCCGTCTGGAGGGCGCTGAACCACGCACCGAATTCCGGTGTCTCAATGGAGGCATTCAGGCCGATGTCCTGGAAGTTCTGCGCCATATACTGCGCGGCATTCGTCCAGTCCGTCCAGCCGTTAACCGTCTGAATCTTGAAGCTCATGGGTGAGCCATCCGGCATCGTGCGGAAGCCATCACTGCCGACGACATACCCGGCCTCATCCAGCAGCGCCTTGGCCGCTTCGGGATCATACTTGCCCAGCCCCATCGAATTGGCGGTGTCAATAGCTTCCTGGCTCAGCCAGTCGGCATAACGAACAGGCGCCAGACCGGTCGGGTTGTAGGGGGCCGAATACACCGGCGAACCATAGACGATTGAAACGAGATTTTCGTAATCAATCGCGGCGCTCAACGCCATACGGAACTTCAGATCGCTGAAGGGCGCCTTGGTGTTGTTCAGATACAGCGACACGGGCGGCGCGCCATCCGGCCAGAAGAAGAACCCATAGTTTTCCGGATCCTTCGCCACGAAGGTGGATTCGATCTCAGGGATGAAGTTGCCTGCCCAGTCCAGCTGGCCGGCGATAAGCGCATTATTGACCGCGTCATTGCCGGAGTACGCCGGATAACGCACGCAGTCAAGATACGGCAGCTGTTCACCGTTGGCGTCTTTACCCCAGTAGTATGGATTACGGCAAATCGTGTAAACGGTTTCGCTGAAATCCGTCACTTCAGTGAAGGGACCGGTCGCCACGGGTTTTTCGTTCAGGAAGGCCACCGGGTCTTCAATCTGCGACCAGACGTGTTCCGGCACCGGACGGAAACCGCCGATCAGCGTATCAGCCTGGGTGAACACCTGTTTCAGATTGAACTTGACAGTGTAATCATCAACCTTTTCCACGCTGTCAATGTACGCGCCGTTCCAGATACCGCCGATATCCAGCGACGGGAATTCCTTCACCAGATTCATGCTGAAGACCACGTCATCCGCCGTGAAGTCTTCACCATCACTCCACTTCACGCCCTGGCGCAGCGGCATGGTCAGCGACAGCAGATCTTCGCTGTACTGCGCGTCGGTCGCCAGCCAGTAGGTCGGAAGACCGCCATCTGCCGGATTGAAAACGATCAGGGTTTCATAAATGAACGGGAGCGTGCCATTACGCGGCTGAGGCGCGTAGGGGTTGAAGTTCGGGCCGGCCCAGTTGCCCTGGGGGGACTCATTAATCGTGACAATACCACCACGCGGAACCGAGTCCTGCGCCAGCGTGACACTGAAGCTCAATGCGAGCGCCAGCACCACAAAAACCAACAACAATTTCTTCGACATACGTTGCGATCTCCTTTGCAAAAACTATTTGATGTCGAGTATACACCAGATTGGGCTGCACATAATGAAACTTGTGACGAATTACACCTCCTTAACCTGCAATTGAGAATGACTTAAACCACTTGCCGCGCCGCACGACTGGCGAATCACCAGATGGGTCGGCAGGAAAATTTGCTGAGGTTGGCTGCGCTGGCCTTCGATCATTTCCAGCAGCAGTTTGGTCGCCACTGCGCCCTTCTCGCGGATTGGGTGGTGAACAGTGGTCAGCGTGGGCGTCACTTCTACAGCGCCCGGCAGATCGTCAAAGCCTACAATCGCCACATCATCCGGGACACGCGCGCCCGCCTCGCGGCACGCTTGCAGCAGGCCCATTGCAATCTGGTCGCTGCCGGCGAAGATCGCATCAACACCCTGTTTTAACAGCACCCGACCGCCCTGCACCCCGGTTTCGATGGTAAACTGCCCGATAAATTCCCACGCCGGGTTGATCGGCAGGCCGGCCTCGTCCAGCACCGCGTGATAGCCGATGAGGCGGTCGGTCGCATCTGTGTTTTCCGGCGGCCCCATGATCGTACCGATCCGGCGGCGGCCTAACTGGACAAGATGCCGTGCGGCTGTTTTAGCTGCTTCCACATTGTCAATCGTGATGTAAGTGACCCGGTCAGCAAAGACGCGCGGGCGTTCAATCGAAACGAACGGTACGGTCGTCTCGACCAGGTTGGAGACCAGCATGTGGCTGCTCGAACCGGAGATCAGCAGCAGACCATCCATCAGGCGATTCTGGACAATACTGCGGGCGAAGGTTTCTTCGTTCTGGCTGTCGCTGCCGTTATTCAGCCACAGCAGTGTCGCATAGTTGCGCTCATTCGAAACGTCCGCAATACCCTGAATAATCGTTGGAAAGTAAGACGAGGTATCATGAAAAAACGTCGAGGCAGTTTGTGACACCACAATGCCGATCATATGCGCTCGCTGGGTCGCCAGCATCCGCGCCACCTGATTCGGCTGAAAGTTCTGTTCTCGAATAACATGCAGAACCTTCTCTTTTGTAGCCGGGTGGACATTTGGATGATTATTAATGACCCGCGATACGGTTGATCGGGATACCCCTGCTAAACGCGCAATATCTTCAAGATTGAGTGTCATAAAACAATTATTCAGTCTTAAATCGAACCGGAACGCCTGTTGGGAGCGCTCCCAAACTTAAAATGAGTATATGATGAATCGGCATAATTTGTCAAGCCATTTGTCACCTTGCCACCTGACAAAAATCACGCTACTGTCAACGCTGCATCCACCTAGCCTACTATGAAGGAGACATACCTGTGTTCCACCAGATGCGCTGGACGCTGCCCAAAATTCAGCAGCGGCTGTCCCTGATCGAACCGCTGGTTTACCGCCGCCGCGCTGCCCTGCCGCCCTTCCGCTGTCTGCGCCTGTCCAGCCCTCTGGATACACCACCGGTCGCGCCGGATATTGACGATCACGCCTGGACCGAAGTTCATCCCAACACCTACTGGGAATACCAGCAGGTGAATTTTGTGCTGCGCTGTACATTTCAGATTCCGGCGGACTGGGATACTGCCGCGCTCTATCTGCCTCTGGGCGAGCCGGGCAGTTTCAGCCACCCGGAAGCCCTGGTGTACCTTGATGGTGAGCCTTTCGCCGCCTGCGACCGCCACCATCAGGAAGTACGGCTGCCAGAATCCTGTCACGACGGTCAGCCGCACACGCTGGCGCTGCACGGCTGGACCGGCAACGAGCATAAAGACGGCGCGCACGGACGGCTGCTGATGCGGTCATGCGCGGCTGTCGAGATTGACCAGCCTACTCGGGATTTCATCGCGACGGCCCGTGTGGCGCTGGATGCGGCCACACATCTCGATGCGAACGAACCGGCCCGCCAGCATCTGCTGAATGCGCTCGACACCGCGTTCAGATTACTCGACACGCGCGAACCCTTTGGCGACAGCTTCTACGCCAGCGTGCCCTGGGCGCACAAAGCTCTGAACGAGGGTATCACTCATGCCGGCGTACCGCTTGATGTCAGCATCACTGCCGCCGGCCACGCCCATATTGACACCGCCTGGCTGTGGACGCTCGGCCAGACGCGGCGCAAAGCCGGACGCACTTTTTACAATGTTCTGCGTCTGATGGAACAGTTCCCCGATTACCACTTCATCCAGAGCCAGCCGCAGTTGTACGACTTTGTCCGCCAGGATTACCCGGCGCTGTTTGAAGGCATCCGCCAGCGCATCCAGGATGGACGCTGGGAACCCATCGGCGGCATGTGGGTGGAAGCCGACTGCAACCTCAGCGGACCAGAATCGCTGGCGCGGCAGTTTTTACTGGGGCGCTCCTTTTTCCGCCAGCACTTTGGCGCGGACGTGGAATCGCCCGTGTTGTGGCTGCCGGATGTATTTGGCTACGCCTGGAATCTGCCGCAGTTGATTAAGCTGGCGGGTTTGAATTATTTCTTTACGATCAAGATCGGCTGGAATCAATACAACAAACTACCCTATGACAGTTTCTGGTGGCAGGGGTTGGACGGCACGAAAGTCTTAACCCACTTCAGCACCACACCCGAACCCGACCGTTCTGATCTACGACACAGCGCGACCTACAATGCCACGCCCACCGCCGAAACGGCGCTTGGCACCTGGCGGCGTTACCAGCAAAAGGAAGCCAGTCAGGACATCCTGATGAGCTACGGCTATGGCGATGGCGGCGGCGGTCCCACCCGCGAAATGCTGGAAAACATCCGCGAGATGCAGCACTTCCCTGCCCTGCCTCAAGTTAACTACGGCAAAGCAGGCGATTTCTTCCGCACGCTGGAAGCCGAGTCCGGTGACCGCCTGCCCACCTGGAACGGTGAGCTGTATCTGGAACTGCATCGCGGCACATACACGACGCAGAGCCGCAACAAACGCGCCAACCGCCAGAGCGAGTTTCTGCTGCATGACGCCGAGTTTCTGGCATCGCTGGCCTCGCTGCTTGACCCGGCTTACACCTACCCCGCCGAGACTTTACGCCAGGCGTGGGAACTGGTATGCCTTAACCAGTTCCACGACATCATCCCCGGCAGCAGCATCCATGACGTGTATGTAGAGTCGCAGCAGCAGTACGCACAAATCCGTGAGATGGCTGCGCAGGCGCGCGACGCGGCCTTACAGACCATCACGGGCCAGGTCGGCGGCGACGTGCTGCTTGTGAATCCAACCTCGTTTATTCGCAGCGATCTGGCCTTCTGGCGCGGGCAGTTAAAGGCGGGACAGAAGCTTCAAACGGCAGATGGTTCTCCTGTATTGACACAGACCGGCGATCATGGAACGTGGATAGCCGCCGAAGGTGTGCGCGCCTACAGCGCGCTGCCGCTTGTTATGGCAGATGGCGAAAGTCCAGCCGTTGAGCATCCGGTAACAGCCGCACCGGACTGTCTCGAAAACCAGCATATCCGCATCGAATTTGATACATATGGTGACATAACACGCATTTACGATAAACGTTCACAGCGCGAAGTGCTGCCCCCCGGCGCAGTTGCCAACCAGTTCCAGGCATTTGAGGATCGTTCAATGAACTGGGATGCGTGGGACATAGACATTTTCTACGACGACAAAATGTGGCTGGCTGAACCTGCCGCGTCAATTCGTGTGATCGAAGCCGGACCGCTGCGCGCCGCGCTGGAAATCAAGCGGCGCATTCTGAACAGCAGCTATACCCAACGTATTTCGCTGGCTTACAACAGCCCACGTCTGGACATCGAAACCACCATTGACTGGCACGAACGCCATGTGCTGCTCAAGGTCGCTTTCCCGGTGGACATCCTGGCGCCGGTGGCGACTTATGAAATTCAGTGGGGCAACGTACAGCGCCCGACGCATCGCAACACCAGTTGGGATTGGGCGCGTTTTGAAACCTGCGCGCAGAAGTGGGTTGACCTGAGCGAAGGCGGTTATGGTGTCAGCCTGCTCAATGACTGCAAGTATGGTCACGACATTCGTGACAATGTAATACGTCTGAGCCTGCTGCGCTCCCCCACCAACCCCGACCCGGAAGCCGACCAGGGCGAACACAGTTTCATCTACAGTTTATTTCCCCATCAGGGCGGTTGGGAAACAGCGACCGCCAAACAGGCCTATGCTCTCAACGACCCACTGATTGCAGCGGCTGGCACATCAGTACAAAGCACTTCAAACACGATAAAACCGCTGATCTCCACCAGCGCCCCCAACGTCATTATCGAAACGGTGAAACAGGCTGAGGACGGCAGCGGCCTTATCGTCCGGCTGTACGAATACTGGCGGCAGCGCGGCGCTGTCACGCTGGAAACCGGCTTTCCGCTGCGAACCGCGTCTATCACTAACCTGCTGGAAGAAAATCAGGAAGAACTGCCGGTCGAGGGCAACCGTGTGACGCTCAACATCCGCCCGTATCAGATCATCACCCTGCGGCTGATTCCCCAATAACAAGACTCGTAGGGGCGCGGCGTGCCGTGCCCCCCACCCTTACCGCCCGTGTCGCCGCGCCAGTTCGGCGCGCACGTCGTCCAGCGAAATGCCCAACTGCGCCATCAATACCAGCGTGTGATAGAACAGGTCAGCCAGCTCGCCCACCTGCTCCGGCCTGCCCTGCCCCAGCGCCGCGACAATGACTTCCGTCGCTACTTCGCCCACCTTCTGCGCCATGCGGTTTACGCCCGCGCTAAACAGGCTGGATGTGTAACTGCCCGCCGTTGGGTTCGCCTGCCGGTCGCGGATAATGGTTTCAAGTTCGTTCAACATATCGGCCATATGCTTCTTCCCGCTTGCGAAAAATGCTCATAATCACGCTGCAAATAAGCCTTCGAGTCCCTCTCCCTGACGGAGAACAATTTAGGGTAAGGGCTGTAATCTCCGGTAAAAACATGATGCCTCGCCCGTGTGACAGGCTGGCCCGGCGGGATCAACCAGCACCAGCAGCGTGTCGCCATCACAGTCTACGTAAATCGCCGTCACGCGCTGCACGTTCCCGGAAGTCGCGCCTTTGTGCCACAGTTCGCCCCGGCTGCGGCTCCAGAACACCGTTTCACCGGTGTCCAGCGTCCGCCGCAGCGACTCGGCATTCATATAGGCCACCATCAGCACCTGTTTCGTGGCTGCATCCTGCACGACCGCTGGAATCAGGCCGTTATCATCCCATCGAAGCTGGTCAAACATCACGCCGCTTCCCATCCCGAAGGCCGCACCGCCACGCCCTGCTCCCGCAGATAGTGTTTCAGGTCGCCGATCCGAATCTCGTTATAATGGAACAGCGTGGCCGCCAGCGCCGCGTCGGCTTTTCCGGCGGTCAGTGCCTCGCAGAAATGTCCCATCGTGCCCGCCCCACCGGACGCGATCACGGGGATGGATACAGCCTCCGCCACCGCTTGCGTCAGTTCGAGGTTATACCCGGCTTTTGTGCCATCCCGATCCATACTCGTCAGCAGGATTTCCCCCGCGCCCCGGTCTTCAACTTCTCGCGCCCAGGCAACCGCTTCTTTATCAGTGGGCACACGCCCACCGTTGATGTGTACCACCCATTTACCATCCAGCCACTTCGGATCAATCGCCACGACAATACACTGACTGCCAAAACCCCAAGCCCCTTCATTAATCAGATTCGGTGTTTTGATAGCGGCGCTGTTGATCGAAACTTTGTCCGCCCCGGCCAGCAGCGTATTACGAATGTCGTCAATCGTGCGGATACCGCCGCCAACACAAAATGGAATGAAAATCGTATCGGCTACACGCCGTACCATATCCAGCGTGGTATTGCGGTTTTCGTGCGAGGCGGTGATGTCCAGAAAGACCAGTTCATCCGCGCCTTCCCGGTCGTAGATCGCCGCCTGTTCCACCGGGTCACCCGCGTCACGCAGGTTCACGAAGTTAATACCTTTGACCACACGTCCGTCCAGTACATCCAGACATGGGATTATTCGTTTAGCCAGCATCCTCACCCCTTGCCACTTGCAGCGCCTCTCGCAGAGTAAACCGTTTATCGTATAATGCCATGCCGATCACCGCGCCGGCGACCGCTCCGCTTGCCGCTAGTGCGCGCACATCATCCAGCGAACTCACCCCACCCGAAGCGATCACCTGCAAGCTCGTCGCCTGGACCAGCGATACTGTCCCGGCCACATTCACCCCCTGCAAACCGCCATCGCGGCTCACATCGGTATACAGCGCGTGTATCACACCCCGTTGCGCCATCTGCTGCCCCAGTTCAACCGGCGTCACATCCACCGTTTGCTGCCAGCCATGTATGGCAATCTGGCCGCCGCGCGCGTCCAGCGCCACACATACCCGCGCCGCACCCCAGCGTTCAACCGCCTGCCGTGCCAGATCAGGCTGCTGCACGACTGCCGTTCCCAGTACCACCCGCGCCGCGCCCAGGCTGATCGCCTGCGCTGCGTCTTCCAGCGTTCGCAGCCCACCGCCGAACTGCACCGGTACGCCCAATCCGGCGATACCTTCCAGCAGCCTGAGGTTGTCGTTCGCGCTCGCCAGCGCGCCATCAAGGTTGACAACGTGTAACCACGCTGCCCCCTCCCCTATCCACCGGCGCGCCGCTTCCAGCGGATTATCATAAAACACGGTCTGCCGGTCTGGATCGCCTTCTTTCAGCCTCACGGCCTTCCCGCCGCGCAGGTCAATCGCCGGATACAGTATCATGTCCCACCTTCAGGAAATTGGAGAGAATTCGCAAACCTACCTGCTGACTTTTTTCCGGGTGGAACTGCACCCCATACACGTTATCACGCTGCACCGCCGCGGTAAACGGTACACCATAATCGGTGGTGAGCAGGGTATCGTCACCATTTGCCGGAACGCAGTAGTAGCTGTGGACGAAGTAGGCATAGCTGCTCGCCTCAATGCCTTCCAGCAGCGGTGAGGGGCGCTGGATCGCCAGTTGATTCCAGCCCATATGCGGCACTTTTACCCCCAGATCATCCGGGAAGCGGGTCACATAGCCGGGCAGCAGCCCCAATCCTTCGTGCATCCCCATTTCATCGCTGAACTCAAATAGGTACTGCATTCCCAGACAGATACCGAGATACGGCACACCGCCCTGTACCGCATCTTTGATTGGCTCGATCAATCCCTGACGGCGCAGTTGCAAGATCCCCGCGCCGAACGCCCCTACCCCCGGCAGGATAAGCTTATCCGCGCCGCGCAGGTCGCGTGGTTCGCGTCCCAGCCGCACATTATCTACCTTCAGGTGATAAAGCGCGTGCATGACGCTCCGCAAGTTCCCCGCGCCGTAATCAATAACGACGAGCATGAACCCTCCCGGAAAATAAAAACCCCGCTCGGTGCGGGGGTTTCAACCAACAGTCAAACAGCGTGAGGGTCTAGGCCAACACCGGGCGATTACACAAACAGTACGGATGGTGATGAACCAGCATATCCCAGCCTCACAATGAATGTTTCACAGTATAACGATGCACCCGGTGGTTGTCAACATTTTGTGAGGCGCTACAATTACCCGTTATGATACACTTACCTGAGCCTACCATTGCTTTATTGACCGACTTCGGCACGATTGACGTCTACGTTGGCACCATGAAAGCGGTCATGGCGCGTCTGTGCCCACGCGCCCGGTTTATTGATATTACCCACGCCGTCCAGCCGCAGAATATCCAGCAGGCCGCGTTTACCCTGTTCACGAGCTTCCGGTATTTCCCGCCGGGTACGGTCTTTCTGGTTGTGGTTGACCCCGGCGTCGGCAGCGTCCGGCGGCCTTTGGCAGCACACGCCGGCGACTACTACTTTGTCGGCCCGGACAACGGCGTGCTGACTTACGCCCTGGCCGAGTACGAAGAGGTGGCGGTGGTCGAGCTGACTAACACTGATTATCGCCTGGATATTCTGAGTCATACCTTTCACGGACGGGATATTTTTGCGCCGGCGGCGGCTCATCTGGCAAACGGCATCACGCTGGCGGAGTTTGGCCCGCCGGTAGATGATTACTATCGCCTGCCGCCGCCGCTGCTGGACATCAGCGGCAGTACGATTTCCGGTGAAGTCATCCACATAGATCACTTCGGTAATGTCGTTACCAGCATTGGCGAAATCCGCCGGTCGTCCTCTGGCAGCCTGTATCTGATTGCCCCCTTCGCGCTGGCTGGAAAGCGCCAGCCGGTGCTGACCCTGCCGTCATCAGTCTCGATCAGCCTGAGCAAACTGAAGCTCGCCCGGATTCATAAAACCTACAGTGAGGTGCCGCCCGGTGCGGCGCTGGCGCTGGTCGGCAGCAGCGGCTATCTGGAAATCTCAATCAATGGCGGCAGCGCGGCACAGGCTTTTAATGTAACCATTGGCGACCCCATCACGTTACAGATTGGATAATTCCATGCAGCAGTTTATCATCGAAGGCGGCCACCGTCTGTCAGGTGTGGTCAAGGCTGGCGGCAATAAAAACGCCGCGCTCAAAATGCTGCCCGCCTGCCTGCTTACTGACGAGCCGGTGACGCTTCACAACGTACCTGATATTCACGACGTGCGTGTGACGCTGGAAATTCTCAGGCGGCTGGGGGCAGACGTAACATGGGAAGCCCCCAATACTGTTCACGTCCATGCACAAAATCTGGATACAACCGTCATTGACCCGGTGCTGGGGCAAAAGATTCGCGCCAGCGTGGTGCTGGCCGGGCCGCTGCTGGCGCGCAAAGGCCAGATCATCTTACCCTTACCCGGCGGCGACAGCATCGGCGAGCGCCGGCTGGATGCCCATGCCATTGCGCTGACGAAACTGGGCGCAGTCATCGAACACACGGGGACTACCCTGGGGATGCGCGCCGACCGGCTGACCGGCGCGGACATCCTGCTGCCTGAAGCGAGCGTCACCGCGACCGAAAACGCGCTGATGGCTGCCGTCGTGGCACACGGAACGACCATCATCCGTAATGCCGCCAGCGAACCTCATGTCCAGGATTTGTGCGCCATGCTGAACGGCATGGGCGCGCAGATCGAAGGCAGCGGTACGAACCGCCTTATCATCACAGGCGTGGATCGGCTGCGCGGCGGTGAGTTTCGCGTTGGTGCTGACTTTATCGAAGTGGGCAGCTTCATCGGCGCGGCAGCCATGACCGGCGGCGATCTTCTGATACAGGATGCCGACCCCCAGCACCTCGATGTGATCGCCCTCACTTTCGGGCGCCTGGGCATCAGGTGGGAAACACGCGGCGCGGATATTTACGTGCCGGACAGCCAACCGCTGACCGTCGTGCCTGACCTGGGCAACCGCATCCCGATCATCAAGGCGCAGCCCTGGCCGGCCTTCCCGCCCGACCTCATGAGCATCGCGCTGGTAGCCGCCACCCAAAGCGCGGGCGCGGTGTTGTTCCACGACTGGATGTACGAAAGCCGCTTCTTTTTTACGGACAAGCTGGTACGCATGGGCGCGCGTATTACCCTGTGCGATCCTCACCGGGTACTGGTACAGGGGCCGGCGGCGCTGCGCGGCCAGCCCAACATTACCAGCCCGGACATTCGTGCCGGAATGGCGATGCTGTTGGCGGCGCTGGCCGCCAAAGGTGAAACCCGCATTTTTAATATTCAGCAGATTGACCGGGGTTACGAACGAGTGGACGAACGCCTGCGGGCGCTCGGCGCGTTTGTTGTCCGGCTCGACGTGGAAGGTGCGTCGTCCATTGATGAAACCATTGACACCAAATCGGCGCAGCACTGAAGCAAAACCCCGAATCAGTCAACCGAATACCTGTATCTTTTCGGCTCAATAATGAAAACGCCCCAGCCTATGGGGCGTTTTCATTGGATGTCACGGCTCACTTCATCGGTTCAAGGCTTCTGCAACACTTGTTGAATCCTGACAGTGATGTGCTAGATGTCCAGATTACGAACGCTGCGCGCATGAGTCTGGATAAACCGGCGGCGCGGCGGAACGCTGCTGCCCATGAGCATATCAAAAATGCGATCCGCTTCAGCCGCGTCTTCAATCGTCACTTGCAACAGCGTGCGGCGTGCCGGATCCATCGTCGTTTCCCAGAGCTGGTCAGGATTCATTTCGCCCAGACCTTTGTAACGCTGGACATGCAGCTTATCCGGTTGCGAATATTTCTTTAAGGCCCGGTTCAGAATATCGGCCTCACCCAACCCCGATTCGGGATAGACATACTCGATGTCCTTGCCGTTTTTCAGGCGGTAGATCGGAGGCTGCGCGATGTACAGGTGGCCTTCCTGAATGAGCGGCTGCATATGGCGGAAGAAGAATGTGAGCAGCAGCGTGCGAATGTGACTGCCATCCACGTCTGCGTCCGTCATCACGATGACGCGCCCGTAACGCAAATTATCGGTTTTGAAATCCTCACCAATGCCTGTACCCAGCGCCGAGATAAGCGCCTTGATTTCATTGTTGTCGAGGATTTTGTCCAGACGGGCGCGCTCCGTATTCAGGATTTTACCGCGTAGAGGCAGGATAGCCTGGAAATGGCGGTCGCGCCCCTGTTTGGCACTGCCGCCGGCGCTGTCACCTTCGACGATATAGATTTCCGAGTCGCCGCCTTTTTGCGAGCAGTCGGCGAGTTTACCGGGCAAGGTGCTGCTTTCGAGCAGGCTGGGGCCGCTGCGAACCAGATCACGCGCCTTACGGGCAGCTTCGCGGGCACGCATACTCGTCGAACATTTCTCGACGATTTTACGCGCTTCACGGGGATTCAGTTCCAGAAATTCGTTGAAAGCGTCAGAAATCACCTGCGACACCGCGCCCTGCACTTCAGGATTGATCAGTTTTACCTTGGTCTGGCTTTCAAAGGACGGTGCCGGATGTTTGACACTGACAATCGCGGTCAGACCTTCCAGCGTATCACTGCCGGAGAAATTGGGGTCTTTATCCTTTAACAGGCCGGCTTTGCGCGCATAACGGTTAATCACGCTGGTGATAGCCGACCGTAGGCCGGTCAGATGTGTACCGCCATCCGGCGTGTTGATGGTGTTCGCAAAGGACAGTTCAGTGACATTCGATGAGTCGCTATACTGGAAAGCGACTTCAATTCCTATGGTATATGGAGCTTTACCTTCCGGCGTAATCTCGATATCGCGTTCTACGTACACCGGCTCGTGCAGCGAACTCCGGTTTCCGTTGAGATACCGGACAAATGACCGCAGACCTCCCTCGAAATAGAAGGTGATTTCGCGGGGCAGCGGGCGCACGCGCTCATCACGCAGGGTAATCGTCACGCGGCGGGTCACAAATGCCATCTCACGGAAACGCTGCGCGAGAATATCGAAGCTGAATGGATTAGGTTCGAGGACGTTAAAATCAGGCTTGAAGGTCTGGATGGTGCCCGTGTTTTCACCGGGATTCATCTTACGCAGGCGGGTAACATCGGTGGCCGGGCGACCCTGCCGGTAGATTTGTTCCCAGACATAACCATCACGGAAGACCATCGTGCGCATTTCTTCCGACAGCGCGTTTACGGCGGAAACACCGACACCATGCAGACCACCGCTGACCTTATACGCGCCGCTGCCGAATTTGCCGCCCATGCCGATCTTGGTCATCACGCCTTCGACCGTTGGCCGGCCCGTATCCTGGTTGATGCCAACCGGGATGCCGCCGCCGTTATCGGCAACGGACACGACATTGTCATCGTGCAGGGTGACGACGATGTGATCGCAGCGCCCGGCCAGGGCTTCGTCAATCGCATTGTCCACAACTTCATACACGAGATGATGGAGCGCCTTGCTGTCCACGCCGCCAACGTACATACCGGGGCGAGTACGGACGTGTTCCATGGGGTCGAGATAACGAATGTCGGCATCGGTTTGCTGCCGGATGTCAACGGGTTCTTTGTCCGCCATACGGTCTCCTTCTGTACACAAAGCGGGTGCTTTTCCCCCGTAAAAGCACCCAGACTCTTCATTTATTATTATATCACACCGGGACACCCCAGACAACGGCGATTATCGCCCGAACGTAAAACTTTTGTTCGGATTTACCATGCTTGACAGGTACCCCGACCAGTTTTACAATCGGCAGCATTGCCCCTGTAGCTCAGAGGATAGAGCAGCGGTCTTCTAAACCGTTGGTCGGGGGTTCGACTCCCTCCAGGGGTGCAGCGATGCCCGCCAGTTAAGGCGGGCATCGGCATTTTCAGGACATGATCGTTTTGTAGAGTGCCTGCGTCTCGGCCATTGGTTCGCGGCCATCGCGCTTGAGTTCCTCAACGAGGCGCTGGTAGTGCGCGGCTGCTTCGCTGCGGCGGCCCAGGCGCGTATAAAGCTGCATGATATCCCGGTGCAGACTCTCCCGCCGCGAGTCCTCCGCCAGCGCGCGCTGGAATAAACCCAACGCCTGTTCCGGGCGGTCTTCATTCAGGCGAACATAGGCCATTTCGGTCAGGGCTTCCAGATAACCGGACTGAAAATCGCGGCGGCGGTCCAGAATCCAGCGATCCGTATGACCTTGCAGGAACGGCCCACGATACATTTCAATCGCGCGCTGCCAGGCGGCCACCCGGTTCTGATTTTCCTCGTTGCGCCCTTCCATCAGGGCTTCAACAAAATCCATCACGTCATACTGGACGGCCAGTTCGGGGTTAACCCGGTAATACCCTCCATCGTGTACCAGCACATCCATATCCAGCGCCTTGTGCAAACGCCGCTTGGTAACATGAAAAACGTTTACTGCCTGATCCGTATCCAGCTCCGGCCAGAACGCCTGGCAGATTTCAGAGCGGGTGATGATGGGACGGTCAAGAGCGAAGAAAAACAGCAGACGCGGCAAATGCCCTTCCCAGGTATCAATTGGCTGGCCGTTCATCAGCACATAACCGGGACCCAGCGCGTAGACTTCCAGCCGGTTTTTGCCTTCGGTTTCGATCTCGTAGAAGTCACGCCGGATCAGATGGTCATCCTCCAGCAAAACCGCTTTTTTCTGCGCGATCAGCGATACCCAGGGAAGGCGCGGCAGGGTGCGGCTGTTGATGACCAGACGGCAGTTCTCTGGCAGGCGGTTGACCAGTTTTTCGACAAACATCTGCACATCATCGGCGCTGTCGCTGCGATCATACTCATCCAGAATCAGGAAATAAGGCTGGTCGCTGATTTCCGCCAGATCGCGCGAAAAAGTTTCCAGCAGTGTCTCAAGGTTATCGTAGGCTTCCGGGGGTAAAATATTCGTATGCCGCCCAAAGGTAGGGTGCTGGTTCGCCAGGTCGTGCGTAATACCGGTTAAAAACGACTGGAGGTTAATATCATCCTGCCCCATTGC
Organism: Aggregatilineales bacterium; assembly: GCA_029975765.1. Classification (GTDB taxonomy): domain Bacteria; phylum Chloroflexota; class Anaerolineae; order Aggregatilineales; family Phototrophicaceae; genus CFX2. Next base: position 2,666 of record JARKOK010000332.1, on the reverse strand, counting down.
ATAATAAAAAACCTTTAAATCGAGCGCATTAATGAGCCGGGCAACAAGGACGGAGCGGTAGCGACTGCGCGGGTGTAACAGAATTACCCTGGCATCGGCAGCCTCTTCCTGAAAAGCCTGAAATGTCTGATCAATTAAGGTATGTAACTGCATGGGTGAGTATACCCCCCACTATGTGAATGATTGTAGACTGCTGATATGAGTATAGCACATCAATAATAATCTCTGCTAATGTACACGTAGTTTGTGGTTACAAAACTCATTTTTGCGGTATTCTAAAGTTGTGTCCAGCGAGGAGGAAGTATGAAACGTCCCGGTCGTCCGTTCGGGGTTGCCATTGCGATTGCGGCAGGAATTTTCGTATTTGGACTTTTGCCGCTGCTGCAAATCGGTATGGCGCTGACGGTGCGCCAGCATTTCCTGAATCGCAGCACATCAGCGGATCTGCTCGCCAGCGGGGCTAATTTCATTGGTGGCGTGACCGGTGAACAAATGCTGTTACAGGCCGTTCTGGCGCTGGCTTTTCTGGTAATCGCGGTTTTTGCCTGGCGGGGACGCCCGCCCATGATGCGCTTCATATACGTCGGCGCGGTCGTCGCGCTGACCGGCGTTAAACTGGTCGCCGTGATTGCCCAGACGTTCAACACGCCCGACATTCAGACCGGAATCAGTTCGGGAGACGACTTGTTCCGGTCAGTTGCCGTCGGGCAGTGGGTACTGGAATTTATGGTTATGTTATACGTGGTCTGGTATCTGAATCGCGGCCCCGCACGCGCCTTTTTCCGGGGTTACTACTTACCCCTTCCCGCCCAGGCCGCGACTCAGGATAACCCGGCGCAGGTCCGATCATGACAGCGCGGCGCGTTCGCGGTCGTCCAGTTCCATCTGCACCAATTCGCGGCGCAGCGTTTTACCCACCAGCGTCTTGGGCAGTTCCCGAATAAAAGCGTACCGGCGGGGAACCTCGTAACCGGCAAGCTGCTGCGAACAGTGGTCAATGAGTTCCTGTTCGGTCACGGTCGCCCCCGGTTTCAGCACAACCCAGGCTTTAAGGGCTTCCTCCCCTGCCTTTTCAGGATGCGGAATCGCGGCGACCCCGACTTCCAGTACGGCGGGATGTTCCTTCAACACCTTCTCGACATTCGTCGGGTAGACGTTAAAGCCGCCTATAAGCGCCATATCCTTCTTTCGATCCACAATGTAGAAGTACCCATCGCTGTCCATGTAGCCGATGTCGCCTGAGTGCAGCCACTTTCTGCCGTTGTGTTCGCGCAGCGTGTTGGCCGTTTCGGTGGGCATTCCATGATAGCCAGTCATAATATTGGGGCCGGCCATGATAATCTCGCCCAGGTCGCCCACCGGCACATCGGTCATGCCGTCGTCCAGACTGACGACCCGAATATCCATATCAGGCAGCGGCATTCCGACCGAGCCAACCTTGTTAGCCCCCATCATGGGATTACTGTGCGATCCGGCGGAGGTTTCACTCATGCCATAAGCTTCGTTTAGCCGCCGCCCGCCCAGCGCCTCGAACTCGCGTTTGGTAGCCGGCGGGAGGGGCGCAGCGCCGCTCACGGCCAGATGAAAACAGTCCAGCGAAATCCTGCCGGATTTCACCTCTGGATGGTTGACGACGGCGTTAAACAGCGCGGGAACGCCCAGAAACACGTTCGGGCGATACTGGGCGATGATGCCAACCAGATTATCCACATCTCGCGGATTGGCGACGAGAATTATTTTTGAACCGGAGGCAACAGCCTGACTGAGCAGCACGACCAGACCGTAAACATGGAACATGGGAATTGCGCCCAGATATACCAGATCGGCACGCTGGAGATCACCGAACGCGCCAGTCTTCTCCGATGTCCACGCCATCATCTGCATCAGGTTGGCGACCAGGGCGCGGTGCGGCAGCATAGCCGCTTTGGAAACGCCGGTCGTGCCACCGGTATACTGGAACAGGCCGAGATCGTCCGGCGAGACCGTGACTTCCGGCTGCTGGCCGTTGTGCCGCTTGAGTATATCCTGCAACCAGTGATCACCGGCGGCGAGACTGGCAACAGCGTGGCCGTCTTTTTTCTCTTTAGCCAGGGTGAATAACAGTTTTGCCAGCGGCGGCAGATTTTCTTTGATGTTGGTTACGATGACATGTTTTACTTTGGTGCCGGCTTGAATCTGTTTGACGGTGGTGTAATACAGACTGAGGGTGACAACAATGGGAGCATCACTATCGTTAATCTGGTAGCGCATTTTCTCGGCAGGATACGTGGGATTCGTCGCCGCGACCACCCCACCTGCTTTAAGTACCGCGAAGTATGTGATAGCGAAAGCGACCGAGTTCGGTAGCACCACCGCGACCCGATCCCCTTTGTTTAAGCCCAGCGCCAGCAGCCCTGCTGCCAGCGCATCGGACAGACGGTCGAGTTCGCCATACGTAACCGGTGCAGACTGCCAGCCCAGTCCGGGAAGTTTCGCCGGGGTGGCAAGTGCCACCCGGTCGGGCGACTGGCGCGCCGTCTGCCGCAGAAATTCGTGGATGCCGTGTTGGGGGTAGGGTTCTAAAGTAGCCGGTACACCGTGATCATAATGCTTCACCCAGGGACGTTCCAGATAAGCCGTCATCTTTTAAGAGCCTCGTCATTTCTATTTTGGTGAGTCTAATTATA
>JARKOK010000318.1 GCA_029975765.1 Aggregatilineales bacterium | reverse complement strand
CGCCGGTTTGTTCATCACCAATGATGACGAGACCGCCCGCATGGCGCGAATGCTGCGCGTGCATGGATCGCTCAAGAAATATCACAACGAGGTCGTGGGCTACAACTCGCGGCTGGATACGCTGCAAGCCGCGATTCTGAGTGTCAAGCTGCCGCATGTGGACGCCTGGAGCGCGGGGCGGCGGGTGGCGGCGGCGCGTTACAACGATCTGCTGCGGGATATGCCGGGCATCGTCACGCCGGTTGAACAGCCCTATGCGCGGCACGTCTATCACCAGTACACGCTGCGGATTCTGGACGGACGGCGGGACGCGGTGCAGGCGGCGCTGGACGCGGCGGGCATCTCCACCATGATCTATTACCCGGTGCCGATTCATCAACTGCCGATTTATGCCGGTCATGATTATCACCTGCCGGAAGCCGAACGCGCCGCCGCCGAAGCCCTCAGCCTGCCCATCTGGCCGCAGATCACGGCGGAGGTACAGGCGCGGGTCGTTGAGGCGCTGCACGCGGCGGTGAGGACATGACCAGCACTTTCCCCGCAATCCGCGCTGGCGCCGAGCCGTTTTTCAGCCGGGGCGGGCCGGTTGGCTGCCTGGTGCTGCACGGCTTCATGGCCTCGCCGGCGGAGATTCGCTGGCTGTGCCAGCATCTGGCCGCGCAGGGTCACACCGTCTACGGCCCGCGCCTGCCAGGGCATGGCCTGGACGAGCGCGATATGGCGCGGCTGCGCTGGCACGACTGGTACGCGGCGGCGCTGGATGGGTATCACCTGCTGCGCGCCCAGTGCCAGCAGGTGATAGTAGTGGGGCATTCGATGGGCGGCGTGCTGGCGCTGCTGGTGGGGGCGAACATGCCGGCAGACGGGCTGGCGGTGCTGGCCGCGCCCATCCGGCTCACCCACTGGATGGCGCGAAATGCCCACCGGCTGCAAGTGATGCTGCCTTATACGACCCAGGCCGACACCTCCACGCTGCCGGAGGTGATACGGGCGGAACAGTCCCGCCGGGGTGAGCCGGTACTGGGCCGCGTGCGCTATGAACGGTGGTCAACCGCTGCCGTCAGCCAGCTTTACCGGCTGGTGCAGGTGGCTTACGACCGCCTGCCGGATGTCACCGCGCCGCTGCTGCTGGTGTACTCAAAAGCCGATGTCACCGTTGCGCTGGACAATCAGGCCGTGATCGCGAGCCGCGTCCGCAGCGCCAGCATCCAACAGGCGACTGTTGATCACAGCGATCATATTCTGATCCAGGATACCGAGCGCGACATTGTGTTTCAGCACGTGACGAACTTCATCACTGCTCATACAACCACGACGCAACTCTAACGACGGCTGCGCGTATAATGAGGGTAGAACGGGTGTTTGTTAGCGATGATAAACCGTAGTACAGTGACAAGATTAATTTGATGGGTCGTAGGGGCGGCCCGATGTGGCCGCTCATCGGGGAGCGCACACCGGCGCTCCCCTACACCCGACATTTCTAATTTGCTTGTACTTAGTATCTATCCGTAAACGGTCATATCCATGAGAATGTGAGAGCAGGCAAATTGCAGGAAACCCAACCAGTTATCCGCTTTCTTGCACCAGCGAACACGAATGCTGCGGCGCTTGGTGAGCCAACCGAGGGTGCGCT
>JARKOK010000297.1 GCA_029975765.1 Aggregatilineales bacterium | reverse complement strand
GTCGGCGGGGCTGCTGATCCGCGCGCTGTATCTGGCCGGGCAGGTGCCGCTGCTGCCGGTGGACAAAATTGATCTGACCGCGCCGCACCCGGAAGCGCCCGAACCGGGCATCACGGTGGAATACGGCCAGTATTTCGGCAGCATGTGTGTCGGCTGTCACGGCCCGAACCTGTCCGGTGGCGCGATCCCCGGCGTTCCGGCAGAACCGCCCTTCCCGGCAAACATCACACCCGATGAGGCGACCGGCCTGGGGACGTGGACGGAAGCCGACTTCATCCGCGCCCTGCGTGAAGGCAAGCGGCCCGACGGGACTGACATCGGCCTGGCGATGCCCTGGATGAACTTCCGTCATATGACCGATGACGAGATCAAGGCGCTGTGGCTGTACCTGCAATCCGTCCCGGCGCGGCCAGAGGGCAACCGTTAGGGCACATTCTGCGTATACTGGTATACAGGAACAACGCGCACAGCGGGGCGAGTGTCAGATCGCCCCGATACTGGTACGGAATCACCATCTATCATTCGCCGTTGTTCCCGGCGCAGCGAGGGAGCGTCTAACATGACAAAGCAGCAGTGGATTCGACGGTTGTCAGCGGTGGTGCTGGTCTGCACGCTGGTAGCGGCAGTGCTGGTTTCCGCCCAGGCGGGTACCAGCGCGCACATCACCCCCCTGGTGACAGCGGAAGCCGGCATCACCACCATTTACGGCCTGTCGCCGCGTTCGTATCAACTGCTGCCTTAAATCAGATTCAGCGGCAGAAACGTGGGCGGCGGGGGTGGCGGCTGGTTAATCAGGAACGAGAGTTCGTAGGCCAGAAACGCCAGCAGCGTCAGCGCGATCAGCAGTAAGTACAGCACGCGCCGAGCGGTCCAGTACCGGGTCGGCGCGTCGTCGTCTTCCTCACCATAATACCGTTTTTCCGGGATCGCCCGGCGCACGTAGCGCCGCCGGAACACCGGTTCCGTCAGGTCGTCGTCCATCTCGAAATCGTCATCATTCCAGGTCATACCCCCATTGTAGCGGATTCCGCTAAAAACCTGTATCCTAGAACTGGTGTTTCATTCAGGAGGTGTCTGGTGGACGAACCTATTACTGTCAGCAATCTGCTGTCCAAAATGCAGGCCGGGTGGGATAACTTTCAGGCTTATCTGAAAACCTTCACGCCGGAGCAGCTGACCGGCCCGACCGACGCGCAGGGCTGGACGGTCAAGGATCACATCGCGCATCTGGCATTGTGGGAAGACGGCATCGCCGCGCTGCTGGTGCGGCAGTCGCGGGCGGCACGGATGGGGCTGGATGAAGCCGCCTGGAGCAGCGACGGCTTCGAGATCAAAAACGCGGTCATGCAGCAGCAGCACCGGGATAAGTCGCTGACCGAGGTGATGCAGATGTTCGAAGCCGCGCACCAGCGGATGGTCGCGGCGGTGCAGTCGCTTTCCGACGCCGACCTGCTGCGCCCGGTGGCCTATTACGCCGGCGATCCCGCGCCCGACGATGACATCAACAACGCGATTATCTGGTCGGTCATCGGCAACAGCTACGGCCATTACGAGGAGCATCAGCCCTGGATTGACGCGCTGGTGCAGGGCAGGAGTTAAAAAACCGGCGGGGGGGTTTGAAACCCGCCCCTATATCCCTACCATTTGTCCCAATGCACCACGTCGGCCAGCGGCTTTCGCCCCCCGGGGCGCGGCGGACGCGGCGCGACAGTTTCAGGAGCAGGGTAGCCAAACGAGATGGCGATGCGTAAATGCCACTCCGCCGGGAAACCCAGCAGGTCGCGAGCGGCGTCCGGCTGGTAAATCGAAGCCAGGCACGACCCCACGCCCAGTTCCCACGCGGCCAACTGCATATAGGCAGCGGCCTGTCCCGCGTCAAACATCGTCTGGAATTTTTCATCGGGATACGGCGTGAGGATGGCAACCCCCAGCGCCGCCCCGGCCAGATGCCCGGCCCAGTCACCCAGTTTCGACAGCGCCAGCAGCGTATCCCGGTCGCGCACAGCCACAAACTGCCAGGGCTGGGTATTTTTGGAGGACTGTGACAGCCGCCCCGCATTCAGAATTTGCTCGACGACCGCAGCGGGCAGCGGTTTGTCCTCAAACTGCCGGATGGCGCGTTTCGTGCGAATGGCATCCTGTACGTTCATCACGGTCTCCTGTTCTTATTCGTTGGCGTTTCCCGTATTGTAACGCAGACATGGGAAACAGCGTGTCCCCTTAGCATTCTCCACTGTCATAACCAGGGCAAACGTATGAAACAAATTTTAACGTTATGAGAGCCATCCCCACCCCTAAGTCCCCTCAGCCATTATATGGGGCGGGGACTTAACGGACTCTTTTTGCCCCCTCTCTACGCAGTGGAGAGGGGGTTAGGGGGTGAGGAAGCGCGGAAAACATTTTGATGCGTTTGCCCCAAGTGTTATAACGTTGCAGGGTTGCCTTTCCACCCAAAGACTGAGGTACAATCAGGTGTGTCCCTGCTACAATTCGGTGGTGACGCATAACCGAACAGGGAAGGGAAACCATGCTGACCGTTGATTCGTTCATGTCCGACGAAGTGAACAGCGAACGCCAGCCCGGCGAGCGCATCCTGTGGACAGGCCGCCCGCAGCCGTTCCGCTACGTGATGCGGGATATGCCGCGCATTCTGCGGGCGCTGGGCACGCTTGGTATCGGCGTGGTGGTGCTGCTGGTGTTTTCGCAGTTCTGGAACGGTTTCGGCGTGGGGTTCAACCTCTCTGGCGGGTTTAATCCCTTCTCGCAGTTCAGCACCCTCTTCCTGCTGGTCGTCGCGCTGGTGCTGATCGGCGGCGTCGGGCCGTCCGTCGTGGACTATCTGAAGGCCGGGCGCATCGTTTACGCCATTACCGACCAGCGCCTGCTGATTATCACGCTGCCCGCGCTGTGGTGGGGGCGCTCGGTGCGGTCTTTCAGCCAGAGCGACATTCGCGCGCTGGCCCGCCGGATGCACGGCGACGACGTGGGCGATGTGGTTTTCAGCAGCGAATCGTATCAGGTGCGAAGCAAATACGGTTACCGAACCTACACGCGGGAAGTCGGCTTCTTTGGTATCCCCGACGCGCGGCGGGTTGAACAATTGATTCTGGACACGTTTAAAGAGAAAACTGCATGAAACCACCGGTTATTCCATTAGACAGGATCACGGCGCTGCCGGAGGTCTATCGTTTCACGGTGCCGGAAGACTACCGCGACGCGATGGGGCACATGAACATGCGCTGGTATCTGGCGCTGTACGACGAGGCCGGCATCCCGCTGTTTGACCGCTTCGGCCTGACGCTGGACTACTACACACGGCATGGCAGCGGCGGCTTCGACCTCGAACACCACATCCATTATCTGAACGAAGTACGGATTGGCGATACGCTCTCGATTCGCGCCCGGCTGCTGGGGCGCAGCGCCAAGCGGCTGCATTATCTGCTGTTTATGGTCAACGAGACACGCGGGCTGCTGTCATCCATCTTCGAGTGTGTCAACTCGTATGCTGATCTGACCGCCCGCCGCACCGCGCCCTACCCGCCGGACATCGCCGCGCAGCTTGACGCGCTGCTGGCGGAGCATCAGGCGCTGGACTGGCCCGCGCCGGCCTGCGGCGTGATGGGGGCGTGATATGACCACCTGGCCGGAACAGTACGCGACCGAACTTTCTCCACGCGACTACCGCCTGCTGGAACGCGCGAAAAACACGCTGCTGGCGAACCTCGTCGTGCCGTCGGAAAAGACGGCTAACCCGCTGCCCTGGCATCCCTGGCGCGGCATCTGCCCCTCGCCCACCACCTACTTTGGCGTGTGGAACTGGGACTCCGCTTTTCACGCCATTGGCGTGGCGCATTGGGACATTGAACTGGCGCGGGAGCAGATCCGCATCTTTTTACAGGCGCAGCTTCCGTCCGGCGGGCTGCCGGATGTGTTTTATGCCGATGGCCGTAAAGTGGAAGCCTTCGGCAAGCCGCCGGTCATGCCCTGGGCGACGGCCATCCTCGACCGTCTCGCGCCCGATGATGCTTTCCTGCGCGAAGCCTACGACAGGTTTATCGCTTACGAGCGCCACTGGCGGCGCGACCGGGGCGGCGACGAGCACGGCCTGTTCCACTATGACAGCCTGACGACCGATCCCGCGCAAAAACTGATCGAAACGAAGTATGAATCGGGCTGGGATGACTCGGTGCGCTGGGACGCGGGCATCTATACCGTGTGGCCGGTTGATCTGAACAGCTACATGGTGCTGCTGTACGACGCGCTGGCCTATATGGCCGAGCGGTTGGGCGAACCGGCCTGGCCCTGGCGCGCCCGGGGGCGCGAGCTGGCGGCGCGCATCAATGACCGGCTGTTTGACGCGCGTGACGGTGTATACAAAGACTACGATTTCGGGCGTGGGATGTTCAGCCCGGTGCTGTCGCCGGCCTGTTTCGTGCCGCTGTACGCGCGCTTCGCGCCGCCGGAACGTGCCGCCAGCATGGCGCGGCTGGCCGCCGACCCGGCGAAGTTCTACCCTGGTATGCCAACCGTGAGTTATGACAATCCCGAATACACGAACTTTTTCTGGCGCGGCCCGACGTGGCTGAATACCGCTTACTTCGCGCTCAAGGGGCTGAGGTTCTACGGTCATAACGTCGCCAGTGACTGCCGCGATACGATTCTGAACTGGTGCGCCGCCAATGAAGATCACATTTATGAGTATTACGACTCCCGAACCGGGCAGGGACTCGGCGCGCAGCAGTTTAGCTGGAGCGCCGTATTCATCATCGAATTTATCCTGAACTGGGATATGAACAGCGCATATTAGAGGACACGCCGTAGGGGCGGGTTTCTAAACCCGCCCCTACCCGACCTATGATATTGTCGAGAGCCTCACCCAGGGGCGACCACATCGGGTCGCCCCTACGAACCAGTAACAGAGCCTATGAAGCCTAATTCAAAACTCGGAACTCGGAACTCGGAACTCCGTACTCATCACCTGCTGCTGGCCGTGATTCTGGTGACGTACCTCATCATCGCCGAGTTATTCGCGGCGCTGACCCCCGCGTGGCAGTCGCCGGACGAACCGGCGCACTACAACGTCGTGCGGCAGATCGCGCAGCGGGGCGGCTGCTGCGCTGTCATCGCGCCGGGGGACTGGCAGACCAGCTATCAGGATGAACTGAAAGCCGCGCGTTTTAATCCCGCCCTGCTGGGACGGCTGGATACCATCCAGTACGAAGACCACCAGCCGCCGCTGTATTACCTGCTGGCGCGGGCCTGGACACCGTTCCCCACACCGGACAGGCTGGTGCAGATGCGGCTGTTTTCGGTGCTGATCGGCGCGGGCGTGGTGCTGTGCGCCTACGGCGTGGGACGCGCCCTGCTGCCGCAGCGCCCGGTGATCGCGCTGGCGATGGCCGCGCTGGTGGCGTTTCTGCCGCAGCACGTGCATATGCTGGCCTCGGTCAACAACGACGGGCTGGCGGAACTGATCGTCGGCCTGACGCTGCTGGCGGTTATTTATTACCTGACCGACCATCAATCCTACGCCCTGTATCCGGTGGCCGCCGCCGCGCTGATGCTGGCAATTCTGGCAGTCACGGCCATCCTCGGCGGCCTGCTGGTTGATCCCGAACGCGCCAGCACAACGACGCTGAACCTGCTGGCGATGGTGGCGGCGGTTGGAATGCTGCTCACGGCGGTGTACTACGGCTATAACTGGCTCAGATTCCCGGCGCGGCGGCGGCTGGCCGTCCGGCCCTGGCTGCTGGGTCTGCTGGTCGGTCTGGGACTGGTGACGAAAGTCAGCACGCTGCTGCTGCTGGCGGTCGTGCCGGTGGCGATTTTTCTCAAGTGGCGCGCGACTTCCATAAGGACACGGCGTGCCGTATCCCTACAGATTGCAGTCCCGCCCGCTGTGACCCGACAGGCCGCCCTCTCACTGTGGCGCTACCGCGATACGGCGCTGGGCAAAGCGGTGGGCGCGGCGGTCAAACGCGCCGTACCGGCGGTGGTGACACGACGCTTGCAGCCCTATCTGCCGCTGCTGCGGGATGGCGCGTGGTTTGTCCTGCCGGTGGTGGTGCTGGCGGGCGCGTGGGCGCTGCGTAACATCAGCGTCTACGGCTTCCCGGATGTGTTCGGCCTGCGCGCCCACGATGCGGTCGTGGTGGGGCAGCTTCGCACCGCTGACCTGATCGCGCAGACCGGCGCGGGTGATTACCTGCGCCGCGCCGTCGAAACGACCTACAACAGCTTCTGGGGACAGTTCGGCTGGATGGCTGCGCCCCTGCCGGCCTGGGCTTACCTGTACACGCTGGCGCTGCTGGCGCTGGCGGCGGCGGGGTGGATTTGGATGGGAATCACCCGCCGGGGCACGCCGCGCCACGCCGCTGTCCCCCTGTCAGATCGCGCCAGCTATCTGATTCTCACCCTGACCGCCGGCCTCGCCGTGCTCGCGTACCTGTATTACAACACCGAGTTCGTGCAGTTCCAGGGGCGTTATCTGTATCCGGCACTGATTCCGTTCGCGCTGGCGCTGGCGCTTGGCGTGGATGCGGTGCGGCAGGCTGTCTTTGCGCGTATCCGTCGGGGAGGGTCTGAGACCTTCCCCGACACCGTTTACCTGACGCTGCTGCCGTTTATACTGTTCGCGCCGCTGGATGTCTACCTGCTGTTCCGGCTGATCATCCCGGCGCTGGCGCCGTAAGATACATTCGAACCATTACTTAACTTGTTTCATCCCCCTACGTAGCGTAAGATTAGCGGTAAAGCCTGTGTTTGCCGGGGCGGGTTTCGAAACCCACCCGGCAGTAACCTGAGATTTGATGCCACCCATGACCAAAAGCGTCTTTATCAGCAGCACCAGCCGCGACCTGAAGCCCTACCGCGAGGCCGCTATCGAAGCCTGCCGCAACCTCGGCTTCGTGCCGGTGGCGATGGAAAATTTTGAGGCGATGGGCGTCGGCGCGACCGAGGGCAGCAAGCGTAAGCTGCGCGAGGCCGATCTGTACGTCGGCATCATCGCCCACCGCTACGGCTACATCGAGGCCGGTCAGGCCCGCAGCGTGACGGAAATCGAATTCGATTACGCCGGCGAACGCGGTCTGGATCGCCTGTGTTTTCTGGTTGATCCCGCGCACGAATGGCCGGAAGACGGCTATGAACGCGATCAGGCCGCGCGGCTGGCCGCCTTCAAAACCAAGATTGAGCAGTCGGTCATCCGGTCGCTGTTCACGACGGTTGAGGATTTCCAGCAAAAGCTGGTTCACGCGCTGGTTGAATGGCAGGAATGGCGGGCGGCCCGCTCCGGCGAACTGGACGCGGTGCTGGCGATCCAGCCGGACGACGTGCCCAACCGGGCGGAAACGCTGATCGGGCGGGACGACCTGGCGAACGAGATTGGCACGCTGCTGGATAAAGGCCGCCGTGTGCTGCTGCAAGGCTTTGGCGGCACGGGCAAAACGGCGCTGGCGGCAGAACTGGCGGCGGGGCGTATCGCGGCGGGCAAGGGCGCGGCGCTGTGGCTGCGCGCCGGGACGGAAGACCGCGACGGCCTGCTGCTGGCGCTG
>JARKOK010000281.1 GCA_029975765.1 Aggregatilineales bacterium | reverse complement strand
GTCGGTTGCTGTACACCGTATTTCCTCTCTTTCGATAGCGATAAGGCGTAGATCATAATACACGATTATATTATGGGGAAAACCGACTGCTGCCTGACGACTGCCCGCTGGAAATATAACGATATGCGTTGCTACAACCGGCAGGTTCGGTATCTGTCCCGGTATTTGGGAGGGAGATAGATTGCTCTCAGGCTGCGCCCTGCCGGTGGGATAGGGCATGGCCCTACCCCTTCAGGCTTACCCGGTCAGGGGGCTGACTGGAGGAAGGCATCAACGGCGGCGCGGCTGGGCAGCGCCGGAATCGCGCCGTACTGGGTGGTGCTTAACGCGCCAACGGCGTTGGCAAACCGCAGCACCGCGTCCAACCGGTCGGCATACGCATCGCCGTATTCCAGCAGGCTGACCAGCAGCCCGGCGACAAAACCATCACCCGCGCCGGTCGTATCCACCGGGCGCACGCTGAAACCGGGCACATGGACTCGCTGGCCGCCAGGGGTGTAGGCAGTCGCGCCGCGCGCCCCGTGCGTGATCGTGATCAGTTTAAGCTGCGGTCGCCACAGAGGGGTTACGTCGTGGCCGCCGGTCATAAATTCGAGTTCCTCATCGCTGATTTTGAGGACATTCGCGGCATCCAGCCCGGCCAGCATCCCGGCGCGTGCCGCGCCCGCATCCGGCCACAGCGACAGCCGCAGATTCGGATCATACGAAATCAGCATCCCGCGTTCCTGAGCCGCCGTCACCGCCGCCAGCGTGGCCGACCGCGCCGGTTCGGAAATCATGGTGATCGAACCGTAGTGGAAAATCTTTTTCCCGGCCAGTACCTCCAGCGCCACCTCTTCCGGGCGCATCATCATATCGGCGCTGGGGTGGCGGTAAAACACAAAACTGCGTTCGCCGTCCGCCGCCAGCGAGACAAACGCCAGCATCGTGCGCGCGTCGGCGGAAAAGCGCAGGCCGCCGGTGTCCACGCCTTCGGCTTCCAGCACGTCAGCCAGATAATGGCCGAACGGGTCATCCCCTACCTGCCCCAGAAACGCGCTCTCATGCCCCAGCCGCGACACCGCGACCGCCACATTCGCGGGCGCTCCGCCCGGCGCTTTCTGGAAGCTGAACGCTTCGCCCACACTCACGCCGGTTTGCTGCGCCACAAAATCAATCAGCAGTTCACCAAAAGATACAACGGACATTACCCATTCCCCCTGTCAGGCCGCACGGTCGCCTATGATAGACCACCGAAGAAACTGCGCCTGATGAAGGCTGCCGGCGCAGGACGGGTGTCTAAACCTGCCCCTACAGGCTGCCTCATCCGGTAAAAAGCCCGGCACGCCCGTTACCGCAGGCACGCCGCCAGCACACGCCCGGCTTCAAGGCCGGACAGCGCCGCGCCTTCGACACGCGGGCCGCCAAAGGCATCCCCGGCGAACACCAGCGGCGGCAGATTGGCCGCCAGCAGGTATCGCTCAGGATAAATCGTTTTGGGCAGCGCGTAGCTCCAGGCTTTCAACTGCCCTTCCTTGACCACTGCCGGCGCCACAAGATACGGCTCGATGGCATCACGCAGCAGTTTCAGCGCGGCGGTTTCCGGCAGGTGCCGCAGTTCCCGGCTGTAGTCCGGCCCGGCCTGCACCGTCACGACGACCGCTTCCGGTGACACCCCTTTATTCCGGTTGTCCGCCATCCAGATGATCGGCTGGTCAGGCGTTTGCAGCGCGCCGCCGTCCGGGAACTCAACTTCGCCCTGCACCCAGAAAATGCCCGTCAGACAGGGTTCATATTCAATCGCCGTCAGCACGGCGCGGTCGGCGCTCGCCAGCCGTTCGACACCGAGTACCGCTAACGACTGGGGCACGGGCGCGGTCAGGCCAACGGCGCGGCTGTTAAACACCTGCCCATCGTCCGACTGTGCCTGCCAGCCGGTCGGCGTCGGCGCCAGCGAAACGATCCTGGTGCTGGATTCAATCTGTACTTCCGGCTTAAGCTGCTCCGCAAGGTGCTGCGCCAGATTGTTCATCCCGCCGCGCACGGCATAACGCGGGTGGCCGTCGGGGGGACTGGTGTCAAACGTCCCCCGGCTGAAACCGCGTGTCCATTCATAAACCAGCCCAGCGGCTGACCACTCGTTGACCAACGCCTGAAATTCCGGCGCGCGCGCCGTAAAAAACTGCGCGCCGTGATCGCCGCGCCCCGGCCCAATGCGCCGGGTTGCCAGCCGCCCGCCCACGCGCACCGCTTTATCCGCCATGATAACCGTAACGCCGCGCTCGCGCAGTCCGCGCGCCGCCAGCAGCCCGGCAATACCACCACCGACAATCAGCGCGTCGGATTGATGTTCTGCTGCCATTCCAACCTCCTCATTCGCTGACGTTCACCGCCGCCAGCCGCATGACGTCACCCCAGGCCACTCCTTCCCCGCCGCCGATTTCCATGACCGGCAGCCGTTCCCCGGTTGACCAATTATAAACAGCCAGTTCCAGATGATAATACCCCGGCGCGGCGCCGGTTGGGATGGTCAGACAGGGTGTAAAACGTACCGTTTCCCCCGTGTCGTGTATCCCTAATCCGGTGTCCTGCTGCGCGATGGACTGCGTACCGCTTAAATCCACCAGATGCAGCCCCGCCGAGTACAGGCCGTCGAGCGGCATCAGCGTTTCCAGTATAAACGTAACACACACCTCGTCACCGCGTTGTGTATCAAACTGCGTCGCCGCGCCGGTGCCGCTCACCACCCGCAGCCGGTCGCCAAACTGGAAGCGTAAATCACCCGCCCGCTCCCGGTCAAAGCGGTAAAAAATCATATTGACGAGACTGGCACGATACCCCGCGCCGCGCCCGACATCCAGCAGCGCCGCCAGGTGCCAGGTCTTCGCGGTATTGGTCGGCAGCGCCACCCACACCGACGGCGTTTGATCGAACACCGCCGCCAGATCGCGCAGTTCGTCCATCGAATGTAAGCGCCACGACAGATCGAGCGAAATGCCCTGCCGCACCGGCAGTTGGCGCGCGTAATAGGCCGCCGGGCTGTATGGCGCAAAATCGGTAATGGTTGGCTCAAGCGGCTGCCGCGCCGCGATCATCTGCCGCAGCGCCGCTTCCCAGTCGGGTTTACCCGGCCATAACGCCGGATACGCCGCCAACTGGAGATACACCAGTACGGCTAATAATAAGACCTGCAGGGGTACAGCGTGCCGTGCCCCAATACCTGGAAGCCGTACACGCCGCAGCGCGTAGGCCGCCAGCAGCGCCCCGGCGGGCAGCAGCGTGATCGTATAGCGCACCTGATACACCGGCGCGACCCAGGCATTCAGCGCCAGCAGCGCCGCCGGTGGCAGCACCAGCCCGAAAATGAGCAGCGCCACTATCCCACGCCGGCGGCGTTCAAACCGCAGCGCGCCCCACAGCAGCACGACCAGCCACAGCCAGCCATACCCACCGGTGACGAGCAGCACCAGCGCGGCCACCGTACCCGCGTCTGTTGGTACGGGTACAGCCAGCGGGCCATTCGGATTGGCACGAAACTGTGCCAGCGCCATTGGCAGCCAGGGCACGAAGGCCGCCAGCGCCAGCACGTAGGGCAGCGCCGCGCGGAACCGATCACGCCATCTGACCGGCTCACGGTTTCCCCATCCGGGCGGCCAGTGAAACGAGAGGAGCGGGGTCAGCACCAGATGTATCACCTGCGCCGCCACCACCAGCGCCCCGGCGTAATGGGTATACAGCAGCGCCGCCAGCAGCGCGGCATACGCCAGCGCCCGGCGCGGCGTCGGCTGGTCGCGCCAGCGCACATACGCCCACAGCGCCAGCGTGCTGAGCGCCAGCAGCAGGCTGTACATCCGCGCCTCGCGGGCGTAGTAGACAAAAAAGCTGGCCGTCGCCAGCAGCGCCAGAGCGATTAAGCCGGCAGCGCCGCCAAAACACCGCCTGCCGATGGCATACACCGCCGCCAGCGCGATCAGCGCGAACCAGGCCGACGGCAAACGCAGCGCGTACACCGACTCCCCGGCGGCCAGCGTCCAGCCGTCCAGCAGCAGAAAATACAGCGGCGGGTGTACATCATCGCGGACGCGCGCCAGCGTCTCCGCGATGTAAGGCGACCGTACCGCCCAGGCCGTCCAGGCTTCGTCATTCCACAGGCTTTCACGACCCAGGCCGGTGAGGATGATGGCAAAAGCCGCCAGCAGCAGAACTGTACTGGCGGCTGTCAGCTTCCCGTTGGCTGTCTCCCCCCTCATGAACCGGTTTATTCCTCGTCGTCATTATCGTCCGGCTGCGGCGGACGATTATACAGCCACCAGTACGGCTTCTCCGGGTAAGCAGCCTTCAGCATGGCGTCCCACACAAATTCACTGGGGCGCACGTAGCGCCGCAGCCGCGCGTCCACCTTCTGGCATTTTGTGTCCAGCCCGGCCTGCGCCAGTTCCGCCCCCGGCACTTCGTCCACAATGTCCTGCACAATCGTGCGCCGCAGCGCCTCCGGCAGATAAGCATTGGCGCACAGGCGCGGGTCATCCTCACATTCCTTAAAATAGGCCGATAAATTGTTCAGCCGCGAGTCCACCTCGCGCAGCAGCTTCTTGGTATAGTTCGTCTGCCACTCGGTGCGGATCGCTTCATGTTGGGCTTCCAGTTGTTTAAACTGCTCGCTCTGCGCGCCGGTCATCTTATGCCGAAAGCCGCGCAGCCGCCGCAGCCGCAGCAGCAGCGCGCCGAGGGTCAGGCTGGGCATACTGCCGCCCAACTGTAAATAGAGTTCATCCTCATAGACATACGGAACAAGGTTATCCACCATCACCTGCGCCTCTTTAAGGTCGCGTTCGACTGAATAATTTTGTTCGGCCATAACGATCTCCTATCCGCCGCCCGATCAAACGGTTAAGACGTGCGAGTAAGAACGAACGATCTTTCTCCGTTTTTACCCTATCCGCGTCCAAAATACGAACGCCGTCCTGCCGGCGCGGGTTCCAGCGTCAGGCAGGCGTCAGCCGCGCATGGGGCAAGCATCATAGACGATTTTAACCCCGCCGGTATACAATACACCCAGCAAGAACACATTTTGGAGCGGCCCTGAATGCCTGACGAACACGACTATATCCCGGACGATCCTCTGGAAGAGGATGACGATATTCCGTTTCATCTGCCGAAAAGCGAGGATTACCGCGAATCGGACGACGAAGATACCGACGACATCTGGAACGCGGCCAACGCGCAGGACGCGCGTAACATGCCCACCATGCCGGTATCGTCCGAAGAGGACGACGCCCCCCGGCGGGATACGCAGCGCACGCTGCCGGGCAGCGGCGGCCTCGACCCCAATCCTGATTTCACCCCCGGCGTAACCATGCGGCACGAGCCGGTCAGCCAGCACACCCAGCCGCACATGCCGGCTTATAACCAGCCGACCATGCCGGCTGAACACCAGCCGTATGCCCGTCCGTCGCAGCCCACCTATGCGCCGGTCATCCCGCCGCCGCAGACGACGAGCGTGCCCCAGCAGCACCTTCCCCGCCGACCGGCGCAGCCGCGCCCGCGCCGCATCCTCGGCTGCGCGCCGGGCTGTGTGTGGCTGGTTGTGGGTTTTCTGGCGATCTTCTGCGGCGGCGCGACGCTGCTCACAGCCGGGTTGGGCATCTGGGGCATCAATCGCGTCGAGCAGCTGGCAACCGAACGTCTGAAAGCGATGGATACCTACCAGAACTTCCAGAGTACGTTTTTTTACGACCGCGCCGGAAGGCAGTTGTACGAGGTCTTTAATGAAGGCCGCCGTACCAACGTGGATTATTCCAACTTCCCGAAAAGCCTGATTGACGCGACGGTGGCGATTGAGGATGACGACTTCTGGACGAACCCCGGCATTGACCCTGCCGCGACGCTGCGCGCCTTCGCGCAGTATATCGGCATCGGCGGGCGTTCCACCGGCGGCAGCACCATCACGCAGCAGTTGGTACGAAATGTGCTGTTCAGCTATGAATACCGCGCCGAACGCAGCGTACAGCGTAAAGTGGAGGAAATCCTGCTGGCGCTGGTGATGACCCAGCGCATGGGCAAGCAGGACATTCTGGAACTGTACCTGAACGAAATCTATTACGGCAATCTGGCCTACGGGGCGGAAGCCGCCGCGCAAACCCTGTTCGGCACGCGCGTCAACGAGCTGACCCTGGGCGAAGCCGCCATGCTGGCCGGTCTGCCGCAGGCGCCGGCGGAACTTGACCCGCTTGACCCTGACCCCGCCGTACAGGAAGCCGTTTACAACCGCTGGCGGCTGGTGCTGGATCGTATGGTGCTGAGAGGATTTATCACCGATGCCGAACGCAGCGAAACCCTGCGCGCCGGGCTGAATTTTGTCACACCGTCGGTGTCGCTGAAAGCGCCCCACTTCACCGTCTACGCGCAGAACCAGTTGGCCGCGCTGATGACCGAACTGGGTTTCGGCCCGGAGCAGATCGCGCGCGGCGGCCTGCGCGTGTACACCACGCTCGACCTCGAATTGAACGAGGTGGCGCAGCAAACCATGCAGTCCCAGATTTCCCGGCTGACGGCTAACAACGTAGGCAATGCCGCCGTCGTCGTGCTGAAGCCGATTACCGGCGAAATTCTGGCGATGGTTGGCAGCGTGGATTACAATAACGATGCGATTGATGGTCGCGTGACCGTCGCCGTATCGCAGCGCCAGCCCGGCAGTACCGTGAAGCCGTTCACCTATTCCGCCGCGCTGGAAGCTGGCATGACAACCGGCGATGTGATCTG
>JARKOK010000275.1 GCA_029975765.1 Aggregatilineales bacterium | reverse complement strand
CGACTGCGGGGGTATGATGTGCGGGATGTAGATGGCAAGCCCTGGGTGTTCTTTGGGCGGGCGATGCGGATGCCGTGTAATGACTGGGCAGGATGCCACAGCCAAGCCGATGATTTGTTTGCATATCTGCCGCGCGAGATGATGCCGGAGGAATACCGCCAGGAACCGCATCCCCCGCCGAGGGTGGTAGCAGAGGCGTGGCTGCGCTGGCAGGAATCACTGCCGGAAGCAGAACAATGGCCGAACCGATATAAACGAAAGAAGGGTTAGTCCCCCGAATCCATGAACGCCGCCGTTGGAGATACCCACCGGCGTTTTTATTTCCAAACTGTTGGAATTGTTTCCGATAACGGCGATTCATTGAGTGAGAATAATCACAGGGGACAACTATTCTTTTCGATCAAGGGTATGAGTGCGACAGAACAATTCGTTTTCAAGATGGTCAACCAGTTCTACCGGGACACGCAGGCGGCAGTGCGAACGGCGCTGATTGCGGATTTCATTGGCAAAGACCCGCGCACCGTGCGATACATCCTATGCAGATTAGAGACGAAGCAGGTGATCGCGCGGCGCGGGCAGCGCGGCGGGTGGCTGCCGGCATCGCGCCTGGTGGCGTAGAGGGTCTGTAAAACAGGCGCAAAACAGATATGGCACGGAAAGCACCATCAACCGCATGGAAACCGGGGCAGTCCGGCAACCCGAAGGGGCGGCCACCGAAAGCGCGGGCGCTGACGACCCTACTGGAGAAGGCGGGCAGCAAGCGCGTTGAGGTGGACGGCAGAAAGCTGGCCGCGCGCAAGGTGATGGTGGGGCATATCTGGGAAGGACTGACCAGCGGCAAGATTGACTTTGGCGGCGGCAATGTGATGACGCTCGACGCCCAGGAGTATATCGGCCTGGCAAAGCTGGTATTCGGCCAGGTGGACGGGCCACCGAAAGCGGAGATGGATGTCACCAGCGGCGGCGAGCCGCTCCAGAGCGCCAGCGTAGACAGCATGAAAGACCTGTTTCAGATGATGGGCCAGCGCGAGAAACATGACGCTGCCGACAATCCAGCCGAGGTTTAACGACCGGCAGCAGGCCGCGATCCAGCGCGCCATCCGGCGTTTTCACTTCACCCCCAGCGAAACCCAACATTTTTTCCATACGCTGTACCGGGCAGCCTACGAAGAAGCGGAAGTGATACTGTGCGCGGCGGACTGCCAGTATTTCATCACCGAGTACTGCCAGATTTACGATCCACAGGACATGGACTGGATACCATTCGAGCTGTGGAAAGAACAGATTGACGCGCTGAATCTGCTGCTGGGACACCAGTTTACGATTGCGCTGAAGGCGCGGCAGATCGGGCTGACCTGGCTGGGGCTGGCGGTGGCGCTGTGGCTAATGCTGTTCCGTCCGATTGCAACGGTGCTGCTATTTTCCAAGCGTGAGGATGAGGCAATCTATCTGCTGGGGCCGGAGCGCCTGCGCGGGATGTATGACAGGCTGCCGAGGTGGATGCAGGCGGCGGGGATCGAGGTAGACAACGCGACGCAGCTTAAGCTGAGCAATGGCAGCGTGGCGTACAGTTTCCCCACCACCGGCGGCGACAGTTATACAGCGACCTACGTGCTGGTGGACGAGGCCGATCTGATCCCCAACTTCAACCAACTGATGCGGGCGGTGAGGCCGACGATTGACGCGGGGGGTAAGCTGTTC
>JARKOK010000272.1 GCA_029975765.1 Aggregatilineales bacterium | reverse complement strand
AGTTCATTGAGCATATGCCGCAGTTTCAGCAGTTGGTCTACCAGTTTGTTGAATTCCAGCGCCAAAACAAACCCTCAGGGCTGCGTTATTCTAACATTATCATTACGTTATTTTCAGGTTAGCACCAACGTTCTATTTCGTCAAGTTATATGTTACGCAAGTCATGTGTAGAAATTTTAAATTTTGGTTATACTGGTTTGGCCTGACCAACAAGAACTTGATTAACAACTAATATTCTTTGAGCTTTCCGACTATCGTTTTCGATTGTAAGGGATGGAGCAGCCATGATTACCAACACCATTCTGGAAAGCATCAAGACGCGTTATACAACCGACCTCGTCTTCGCGGGCGATGGCGTGCGTCTGGCCGGGCAGTTGGATTTCCCCGCGCGCCCATCGCGGTCTCGTACCTTTCCGTTGATCTTCGTATTACACCATGCCGGCTGCGAAGACCGTGATGGTTATGAAGCCTTCGCGGAGTTGGGACTGGAAGCCGGTTATGCTGTTTTCCGGTGGGACAAACGCGGCACGGGTCGCAGCGGCGCGGGCGGACGCGGCTCAACCACGCAGGACGCGGTCAACGCTTATGAAGTGGCGCTGGAACAGCCGCATGTGGATCGCCGCCGCGTGGTCATTCTGGCGCAGGACGCCGGCACCGGGCTGTTGGGTAGTTCGTTCGGGCTGTTCGCGCGCGTGCAGCATCCCTATGGCGTGATTCTGGCAACCAATACGCTGGACGAAGACGATGTGCTGGCAATCGAGTCGAATCTGCTGGTGGTCGTCGGCCAGCACGACTGGAATCCCTGGCAGACATTTGGCAAAGGCGTGTGTGACGCGCACAACGCGGCCTACAAATACGGCGCGACCTACTACGTGGCCCCCCATGCCGACCGTATGCTGGTTGACCCGCGTACCAATCGCCTGCACTTCGGCGTGCAGAATGCCCTGCTGGACTGGTTGCAGACTCTTTGAGTACCTTTCGGGTTGATCTCAGGCAGCAGACGGCGCTGGTGACGGGCGCGGGCGCGGACGTGGGGCGGGCTGCCGCGCGGGCGCTGGCGGCGGCGGGCGCAGCGGTGATCGTAAATGACATCAATCCTGACCGTGCCGATCAAGTAGCTGCCGAAATTGTCGCGGCGGGTGGCCGCGCGCTGGCGGTGCAGGCCGATGTATCGAACCGGTTTCAGGTCAGCGCGCTGATCGAAGCCGGGCGCGATGCCTTCGGTCGGCTGCATATTCTGGTCAACGCTGCCGGCGTGCGCAAGCTTGGCCCGATGTATGGTCTGGATGAATGGGACTGGCGGCGGATTCTGGATGTTAATCTTACCGGCGCGTTTTTTTGCAGCCAGCTTATGGGGCGGGTAATGGCCGATGAAGGCGGCGGCGTGATCGTCAACATCGCTTCGACCGCCGGACATCCTGCCGCGCTGCCGGACGGTGTGGCCTATGTCTCCAGCAAGGCCGGCATGATCGGCCTGACGCGCCAGAGCGCGCGCGAATTTGCGCCGATGGGTATTCGGGTGAACGCCATCTGCCCCGGCAATATCGCGGACGGCGACACGCCGGCGCAGCCGCCGCCGAACGCGCAAGGGTGTTGGGGCGCGCCGGAAGCGGTGGCGGACGTGGTGCTATTCCTGTGTTCGGATGCGGCACGATTCATCACCGGCCAGGCGATCAACGTGGACGGCGGCGAAAACATGGTGTGACGGTCAGCGTCGAGAATTGTACACGGTCAGCGGGCGATTGTCACCGGCTACGATCTGGAACGTTTCGCTTTCCGGTCGTTACCGTAAAATTCGCTGTTATCCCACTCCACCAGTTCACCGTCATCGGCCAGATGCCGCGGATCGGTTTCTGCATAGTCCGGGGACTGCCGCTTGGGTCTAATGTGCGGTGGCACCTGCCAGTTTTCCAGCGTGTGCATCACCTTCTTTTCCTGACGCCGCCGGGCGTGGCTGTTCAGCGCCAGCAGCGGCAGCAGCACAACCGGCGCGATCAGAACGGCGCCCAGCCAGGCATACGGGGTGCGCGCCCCTGCCAGCGCCCAGGCCAGCCACACCACAGCATTGACGACGGCCACCAGCATTAACGAGTTGATCCTGCCTGATCGCGCCAGGATGTCCTCAACCATCAGGCTGTGTACACGAAAAGACTGCCGCCGGTCAGCCAGCAGGGTCGTATCGTCAGCGGCCAGCCGGGCGCGCAGTTCGGTCTCTACCGCCTGTTCGCGGGTGTCTCCGTCCGCGCCGGATTTACGATACACCCGCAGCGCATGAAACAGCAGTACGAGACTCCAGAGGACAAACGGGATACCGATACCTGGATTGACGTAGACTTCGTAAAACTGGCGCACTCCGTTATCAACCGAAAAGTACGAGTAATTCAGATAGGTTCCCGACAGCACCACGACTACAACGGCCAGCAGATACAGGATCACATGCGCCAGCAGGCCGGTGCCCTGTTTCAGCCGCCGTTCCACCCGCCGCCGGATTTCCTTGTAGTCGAGATAGGCTGAATACTCGTCTGCCATCGTCTTTTCCCTCACAGCCTCAACTGTTTCCATTATGCCACACTTTACCGGACTACTGGCGCATTTTCCGTTTGCCCGCTCACCGACTATAATGGACAGTGAAGGTATCCACACAGCAAAGGCGCAGCGGTATGCGACGGTACAAAGTCCTGTTCGTGCTGGTGATGCTGGCGTGTTTTGGCGTGGTGTCTGCCGCGCCGCCCGCCCAGCTTTCGACCGATTTCAACAACTTCGTCATCAACACTCGCGCCGATCTGGAGCAGTTGGTGAATGACGCGCTGGGGGTGGGGCAGCGCCCGGCGGGCTGGACATTCAACGTCAATGATGTCAGCTCACCCACATTCATTCCCGATATGTGGTTTGACAACGAGAAGCTGGCGGAAGAAATCTTTGGCGCGACCCGCCCGCCGGACTGGATTGGCGCGCCGGTTACGTCCAATCCGCTGATCGTCGTGCGGAACATCCGGCATGATCTGGAACTGGCGGCTGACCGGCAGTATGGTGTGGGGCAGCGACCGGCGGGCTGGCGCGGCGCGCCGCCAATCACCCGCTGCGACCGCACGGTGCAAAACCTCGCGCAAATCCTGTTTACCGCGTTTACCTATAACTTCCAGACACCCGTCACCGCGCCAAACTACTGTGCCACGATTGCCGCTGAAGCCGAACAGCAGGTGGTGCGCCTTGTGCTGTCCACGCCCGACTTTGAAGCCCAACTGCCCGACCTGACGCTGGCGGTACGCGGCGATCTGGAACGGCTGGCGGACGAAGAATTCGGCGTGAACACCCGCCCGCCGGAGTGGCGCGGCAATAAGGAAATCTCGACCGCCACTTTTTTGAGTGACCTGTTCCTCGATCTGGATACGCTGGCAAACATTAAACTCGGCCTCGGTATCCGACCGGATGGCTGGATCGGGGTGCTGCCGAATTCGCCGGTGCTGGCCTACCGCAACCTGCGCCATGATCTCGAACTGCTGGCGGATACGCTGGCGCGTGTGCCGCGCCCGCGCGGCTGGCAGGGTGTGGAGCCGCTGGCGGCCTGCGACATGAACGACCAGAACCTCGTCCTGCTGGCGCAGCAGGCTTACGCGCTGACGCTGGAGAGCGTGCCGGCAGGCGCGGGCTTCTGCGGGCAGGCGGCGCTGGCAGCTAACCAGATTACCGAGAACCCGCCAGAAACGGCGGTGGTGGAAGCGGCGGCGGCAGATACCCGCTTCATGGCTGAGTCCGATTATGCCTTCACTTATCTTGACCCGGCGGCCACGCAGTACATGGGCATTATGCCCGCCGGTGTGAAGTTCAAAGCCTGGTA
Source organism: Aggregatilineales bacterium (assembly GCA_029975765.1). GTDB lineage: Bacteria > Chloroflexota > Anaerolineae > Aggregatilineales > Phototrophicaceae > CFX2. Next base: position 4,053 of record JARKOK010000272.1, on the reverse strand, counting down.
TCGTAACTTCGGTGAATCCACCATGATGTTTGTCAGCGGTGAGGATTTCGCCGTGTATGTGGATTTACGCTGGACGACGATGGACCCCAACGAGTTCATCCGACTGCCGACGACGGAAGGGGTGAAACCGCTGACGTTCTGCGACGCGAAGTGGTGCAACGGCCCCGGCCCGACACCGACCCCCACCGGCGGCGGCGCGATCCAGGCGCTGCTCAATGCTGGCACACCGCAGGCCGCGCCCACGCTGGCTGACATCCAGGCCGAAAAGACCCAGGTATCGTGGAACAATATCCGCGTCACCTACCTGCTGGATAATCCGAACACCCGCACGGCGCAGGTGGCGCTGGAAATCTGCACCGACACGACGCAAACTCAATGCGAGCCGGTTATCTCGGTGTTCGACAACGCGGCTGGCGCGCCGAAGCCGGTGCTGTCGCAGTACAACGGCCTGAACGTGTACGAGTTCGGTTATGGTTATACGGCCAATCTGCTGATCGAAGGCGCGACGCTGTTCTCGCCGGATGTGTGGATCAGCGACCCGACGATCCGGTAACAAATGCGGTAGGGACACGGCGCGCCGTGTCCCTACGGGTTATGTTATTTCGATATTTGTGGGGCGAACCATCAGTTCGCCCCATCCTTTTTGCGGCTAAGGGATTTCAGTCATCGCGGACGAAAACGACGATCCGAAGTCGTTTGCCAATGTGTTCCTGAATGGGCGCCCAGTTATCCTCGTTGTGTTTGAAGTAACCACCAAACCCGCGATCTTCGAAGCTGACATTCTCCGCGATGTTATCATCGTCATAGACGGAGTTGAACACAACCGGATACCAGGCTTGATTCGGCTCTTGTCGAAAGACGGTTACACCGACAATTGTGCCGCTGAGGCTGCTGGGGAGTTCATCGCCATATTCGCCATTCGCATCCACGATGGTTTCATAGGTATAGATTTGCACCGTTTTAAAGCTGCCGACCTGTCTTGCCTCTGCATTCCGCACCAGCGTTGGCACGACGACCAGCGCCGCCAGTACTAACAGAATGAGAAACACGATACGGGTTCGCATATCAAGCACCTTTCATTCAGATGTTTTTCCGTAGAGACACGATTGCTGCATCTCTACCACGCCTGATGCAGCGTTATAGTTACTGTAAGACGGTGAAGGGCGGCTGTCGCCCTTCCTGAGGTAGGGGAAAAGGAGGGAGTTTTGCCGGCAACCAGCGTTGAGTAAATCACCAGCGACCGAAAATAAATCTGCCGAAAACCAACGATTCCGTGAGGACGGGTTTTCGGCAGATGGGATAGATACGGTTTAGGTAACTGCCGCTGCAACCATACAACGACGAGTACTGATATTATATCACATAATATAGCAGGTGGCGTAAATTGTCGGTGGCAGGATTCGGGCGATGCCGGCGGTTAAATTCGATCATTCGGGGTATCATAGAAACTGTCCGTAGATCAGGCTGGAAAACCGGCGACAAAATATAGAACATATGTTATAATGAATATCCCTCTCAAGCTGCAACAGGGGAGAACGGCACATGCTTTATACTGACCAGGCCGCCAACCTGGATGAATGGTTTCCACGAGATGCAGCCCCCGAAACAATCCGCCTGGGGGTGGTGGTCGGTGGTTCGCTCAGCAAGGGGCTGGTCGTCAAACTCGACCGTGAGCAGACGATTGAGGAACTGGCCGTCGGGCGCTATGTGGTGGTTCACGGGCAGAACAATATGAAGTTCTTCTGTATGATCACCGACATCGCGCTGAACAACACCAACCCGGCGATTCAGAACAACCCGCCGGATTTATCCGATCCGTTCCTGCGCGACATCTACGTCGGCACGGCGGCCTTTGGCACGATTCACGTCACGCCGATGCTGTCCATCGAGGATGGTGAGCCGAAGCCGGTCAAGACGATTCCCAGCCACTTTATGCCGGTGTACAACGCGACCGTCGAGGATGTGAACGCCGTCTTTGGCGCGGAAGATGACCGGCACTTTAACGTCGGCGCGCCGCTGGAACTGGAACAGACGCAGATCAATCTTGACCTCAAGCGGCTGGTGGAGCGTTCGGTCGGCGTATTCGGCAAAAGCGGTACGGGCAAGAGCTTCCTGACCCGGATGCTGATCGCCGGTGTCATCTCAAAAGGCCAGGCGGTCAGCCTGATCTTCGACATGCATAACGACTACGGTTGGGAAGTGACCGACGAACGCGGCCCGAAAGCGAAAGGTCTGAAGCAGCTTTTCCCCGACAAGCTGACGATCATCACCCTGGACGCCGAGTCGTCGCGGCGGCGTAAGGCCAAGTTCGACTTCGAGGTAAAACTCGGTTTTGATGAGATCGAACCGGAAGATATCGCCATGCTGCGGGCGACGATGAGCCTGTCCGACGCGATGATTGACGCGGCCTACACGCTGCGGAAACGCTGGGGGCAGGGCTGGATCCGCCGCCTGCTGAAAGACGACCCGTTCGATTTTGACGATGTGACCGAAAATACCAACATCGGCGGCGGCACGTACAGCGCCTTGCAGCGCCGGTTGCAGCGGTTCGAACGCTGGGATTTCCTGATCGAGCAGACCGTTGGCGACAGCGTGGAGCAGATCATTCAACTGCTGGAGCGCGGGCAGAACGTGGTGCTGGAATTCGGGCGCTACGGCAACGAACTGGAAGCCTATATTCTGGTGGCGAACTACCTGACGCGGCGCATCCACCGCAAGTATGTGGAGAAGGTCGAGAAGGCGCTGGGTGACCAGGCATATGAGCCGCCGCAGCTGCTCATCACGATTGAGGAAGCGCACAAGTTCCTTGACCCGGCGGTGGCGCACCAGACCATTTTTGGCACGATTGCGCGCGAAATGCGGAAGTACAACGTCACGCTGCTGATTGTAGACCAGCGTCCAAGCGGTATTGACGAAGAAGTGATGAGCCAGATCGGCACGCGTGTGACGGCGCTGCTGGACAACGAGCGTGACATCAATGCGGTGCTGACCGGCATCAACGGCGCGACCAGCCTGCGCGATGTGCTGTCCCGGCTGGATACGCGCCAGCAGGCCATCATCATGGGGCACGCTGTGCCGATGCCGGTTGTCGTCAAAACCCGGACATACGATCAGGCCTTCTACGACGCGGTGACACGCGGCGAAATCCCAACCGTTGCCATGCGTGACAAACTGGGCGCGAATGCTGGCAAAGAGCGCCGCCTGCGGTAAATCGGCGGAAATTCGCTACAATGGAGGGCAGGCGGAGTCCTGCCCTTTATTGTTGGCGGAGGTGGTGTGATGGTTGATATGGATAAACTCATTCAGGCTGCGCGCATCGTAAAGGATGAAAACGGCGAGCCGGTGGTGCAGGTCCCACTTAATTTGTGGCAAGACGTGGTCGGCCCGGTTAAGACCGAATCCATACCGGATAAACCCTCGCAGGTGCAGCAAATTCTTTCGCTCCTTAAAGAATGGGAAAATGACCCGGAACACGATATGCCAGATGAGTGGTGGGATGAGTTTGAGCAGTTCCTGCAAGAAAACCGTATGAATTTTCCTGAACGCGATCTGGGTTTCGGCGACGAATGAACTATTTTGTGTTTGATACGAATATCGTTTCCGGGCTTTTGAAGCTCAACCCACAACTAATGCAGCGGTTAGCTGGGATTGTAACACCGGAGAACGTTATCCTTGGCTGTCCAGTGGTCTGGTATGAAGTTCGGCGAGGGCTGCTGGAAAAAGGCGCGACTGTTCAGATGCGGGATTTCGAAATACTCTTTTCCAGATTTGTCTGGCAGCATTATACGTTAAAAGATTGGTCACGAGCAACAGAATTGTGGGTTAAACGCCGCAAGCAGGGTATGCCGGTTAGCGATGCGGATTTGCTGATCGCCGTCTTTGCCCTCAATCGAAATGCAACTCTCGTGACGAATAACGAAAAAGACTTTGCCGGATTGGGCGTTACCGTCGAAAATTGGTTGAACTGAACGCCACCACCATCAAGGGGGGAACATGCAGCGCGATGAATTTCTGAACTCACTCAACGCTATCATTCTGGCCTGTGAAGGCATC
>JARKOK010000264.1 GCA_029975765.1 Aggregatilineales bacterium | reverse complement strand
CCGCATGATGTCCTGCGCTCGCGTGCTGTCCACCACGCCGACCAGCGGCAGGACGATGATCCGATCCAGGATCGGGATGATGGGGGTGGACAGTTCGGCCAGGGTCTGACGCTGGGCTTCGATCACCTCACGCTGCTGCCGCTCGCGCTCCTGTGCCTCGCGGATGTCGGTCACGTCGCGCACGATACCAAAGACACCCATCACCTGTCCCTGGCTGTCCCGGTAGGGCATCTTGGTCGCCTGCATCCAGCGCAGACTGCCCTGCGCGTTCATAACCCGTTCCTGAAAGCCCACTTTGCCAGTGCCGGACTCGATTACCGCAACTTCATCAGCCCGGTATTTGGCGGCATCCTCCGCCGGAAAATAATCGGCGTCGTCCTTGCCCAGCACTTCTTCCGCCGATGCGGCACCCATAACGTTCACCTGTGCCCGGTTGGCGATCAGGAATTTGCTGTCACGGTCTTTCGCCCAGATCAGGTCCGGCATGGCGTCTATCAGGATTCGCAGCAGATGCCGTTCGTCCACTAACCGGGACTGCTCCCCGCTGCCGAGGATGGCCGCTGCCGCCAGGCAGTCGTTGAACAGAAAATCGTTGAGGGTGTTCATCCAGGCTAACTGCACCGGCTGGCTGTGCTCGCTCTGCATCAGCTCGTGCTGGGCGGCCTGGCGCAGCGTATTCAGGCAGCGAATGTAGGTTGGCAGGTCGAGGCGCAGTTCCAGCGCCCGTTCTGCCAGCTGCACGCCGGAATCGCTTTCGCGTTCGAGCACCCGGCGCAGCGCCGTCAGCACCGCTTCCCACAGCGGGCGCACGACGGCAGCCGTTAAGGGTGTTTCGGCTTCCTGTTCGTAAGTAATGCTCAACGCCAGGATGGCTTCCTGCCGTTCGTTTAACCACTGAATCAGATTCATAATTTAACCTTCGTCACCTGCATTTAGCCCTGACAGAATATGACCGCGTTCCCGCATTCATTCTTAAGGCTGTCTCGATTGTAACATGAAGTTTGTAGGGGAAACCTCAAGAAAGTTATGAAAAACGAAATTAATCTGAAGTCATATAAAAAAGTGGGGCGAGAGATGTCCCGCCCCGGCAGCCGGAATCAGCCCGCCCACTCGTAGCGCACCGTGTAGGTTACGGCGGTTTCGCCCCCCGGCGGCACATCAGCGCGGAACTCGATCACGGCGGAACTCTCGCGGGTATAGGGGTGCGAGGCCTCCGTGATCTGCCAGTTGCTCCACCGGAACAGGCGCTCCGGCACACGAATTTGTACGGTCTGCGAATCTTTACGGTTTCGCAAGGTGATGCGATAGCTTTCTTCCACCACATTTTTACGCGGCTGGTGAAAGCGCGTTTGCACCCGTTCGCCCACCAGATCAAACGCCTGCCCCAGTTCCAGTTTCACGGTTTCACCCTTCGGCGTGTGTCTGATGGTATTTTCGCCGATCAGCACCGCCGAGTCGTCCGTATCAAGCTGGTAAACACGGATGCGTCCGGCGGGTAAATCGGCATCCAGCCCAGTGTCGCCGCCGGTCGAAAAATCCAGCCACACCTGCACCGCGCCGTCATCAGCCGCCAGGTGACGATCAAAATGCGGCTGGCTGCCGTAAGCCGTAAATGGCGGTGTCACGCTGAAGACATAACGTGTTTCCGCCGGCACACCGCGCGCGGCCACAAACTCAACCTGCTTGGTTTCGTTGTGGGCCACCGTCACCGGGCGTTTGATCTCATACAGTTGATATTCAAAAATTTCACGCTGTTCGACCGGCGCAGGCGAGGCAGCGAACCATTCAGGCATTTCGGCGGCGGCCATCCGCCGCATTTTGGGCTGCGGCGGGGGAATACGTTTCACGTCGCCGGCTACCAGTTTCACCTGCGCATCGGCAAAGGTCGCGCCGCTGGTGTTGGTCAGCGTCACCCAGCCGGTCAGGTCGAAGCGGTGGTTGTCGGTCGCCAGCAGCAGATTGTAATCGGCTGTCCAGTTCAGGCCGCCCGTCAGATAGGTGATTTCCACGGGCTGCGCGCCGGCCCGCGCACTGTGCAGCAGCCAGCGCAGCGTGGGCCGGGTGATGAGGCCGCCGGGCAGCGCCGGGAAGCGTATGTCGCGGATTTTGTCAGTAGCGATGGAGGCAATCTGGCTGTCACTCAACCGGAGGATGATCTCACCGGCAGCGTTCCGGTTAAAGGGATTGATATTCTCGGCGGGCGTGTTCAGCAGTTGGCCGGCGCAGCGCGTGCCATCGTCCAATGTCACCTCCAGCGTTTGTTCCAGATACCGCCGCAGCAGCGCGCTGCCGCCCACCAGATCGAACAGAAAATTCTGTTCCAGCACCACCGTATCCGGCGCATCCACCGCCGCAAATGTGACCGATGTGGGATCAATCTGCGCCGTCACGTCGCTGAAATCCAGCGCGGTATGTCCGGCGGCCAGTTCGATCACGCGCCGGTCACGCACCAGCGCCGTACCCTGATTGTAAATCGTCAGGCTGATATGTTTTTCGGCCAACATTCCCCTCCTGCGTTAGTCATCCGGGGAATTGTAACGCCCGCCGTCATGATGTAACAGCCTGATTGGAAAGGGGATTAAACCTTCAGCATCTCGCTCACGGTCACGGCGAAACCCGGCAGCACGTCGCCGCCGGTCAGCGTATCGTTTTCAGCCAGCAGGTCTTCCGCTTCCTGGCTAAGAACCGTGATAATACGTTTTTCGGGGTAGACCAGCCATACCAGTCGCGCGCCGTTCGCCAGATAGTAGGCCGCTTTGTCGCGCATTTCCTTGTACGTGTCGTGAGGGGATTTTACTTCTACCACCAGATCGGGCATTTGGGGCACCGGCCCCTGTTTGACGATGGGGCGGCTGGCGTCGGCATAGTAGGCAACATCCGGCAGGCGGTCGTTATACGAGTCGCCCGGCATCCGGTGGCGAACCTCGACAGCTACCCGGCCAAGACCACTCACATTGACGTGCAGACGAATAGCGAAATAGATATTGCCGGTAATAACGCCATGTTCTTCGGTCGGCATTTTTTCAACGATCTCCCCGTCAATCAGTTCAAACCGCCGGTCGCGGTTGTCAGGCCGGGTGATGAAAATCTCAAACGCCTCCACCGTCACCAGTTGTTCCTGCACGCTCATCGTTCTGCCCTCAAGCTATCTGCCACCAGTATACCATCGCTTGTGCGTCCCGTTACCCTTGTATCGCCCGGCGCAGCGGCCTGACCACCGCGTACCACACGGCCAGTCCCAGCATGAACACCGCCAGCACCACCCACACCAGCGCCCAGACTGCCGCCGGAACGAGCGGGAAAATCTCGGCGCTGAAGGCAGCGGCGTCATTCCGCAGGTTACCCATGCCAACCTGGCTGTTGCTGACCAGAAACACCACATCCAGCACGGCGTTCAGGCCGGTCAGGATCGCCAGCACGTTCAGCACCAGTGCGTTAATCGTGCGGTTCGCTTTGTATGCCAGCCCGATCAGGATCGCACCGAAAGCGATCCCCACCAGCAGCGCCGTAACTGACGAATGGCCGAACGCCAGCGACAGCGCCACCAGCAGCAGCCCCAGAATGAAGGCGATCACCTGCGTATGCCGCAGGCGGTTGACCAGATAGAACAGCACCGCGCCGAACAGCGCCGCCCCCAGATAACCCGCCGGTAAAATCAGCGCCCGGCTGCCCCCGGCAGTGATCGCCTGTCCCGCGCCGTTGGCGTAAATCTCAAACCGCAGAAAGCGCCCGCCGGTCAGCAGCGCCGCCAGCCCGTGTCCGGCCTCATGGACATAGGTCACAAACAGGCGGAAGGGATACAGCAGCGTGTCCAACTGCGGCACGTTCCACAGGATGAATACGATCACAACCGCGACGGCCACGATCAGCAGCGTGCGGCGGTAGTGGGTCTGGTCGAGCAGCATCGGTTTTTTACCTCACAATCGGCTACCATCGGTTTTGCCCGCAGCCCTGAATAGCGTACAATGGCTCTGAAATCCCAGGGCTGCACGAAAGGAATCGCGCTTGGACATCCTCAACGAAACTATCCGCTTTGGCACGGTCGGCGCGCCGCAGACCACGCCCACATCTGGCACGCCGGCGGCTGTCGCCCATATCCGCGAGCTGGGACTCAACCATCTCGAAATCGCCTGGGTGCAGAGCGTGCGGGTCAGTGACGAAACCTGCGCGCAGATCAATGCCGCCGCGCGCGGCGCGGGCGTGACGCTCAGTATTCACGCGCCGTATTATATCAACCTCAACAGCCAGACGGCGGAACTGATGCAGAAAAGTGATGAACGCCTGCTGGCCGCCGCCCGTAAGGGCTGTCTGGCCGGGGCCGCCGATATTATCTTCCACCCCGGCAGCTATCATAATCAGCCGCCTGAACAGGTTTACGAACGTGCTAAAGAAAAGTTGCTGGAAATCACCGGCATCCTGCGCGACGAAGGCACGACTGTCACGCTGCGCCCGGAGACAATGGGCAAATCCGCCATGTTTGGCAATCTGGATGAGGTGCTGGAACTCAGCCGTGACGTGCCGGGTGTCGCGCCGTGTATTGACTGGGCGCACCTGCACGCCCGCCGGGGCGACGGTACGTTCAACAGCTATGAAGAGTTCGCTGCCGCGCTGGATAAGGTGCGGGACAGACTGGGCGAGGCCGGTCTGAAAAACCTGCATTTCCACATGAGCGGCATCGCCTACACCGCCAAAGGCGAGAAAGAACACCTGCCGCTGAACGAGGCCGACCTGCGCTACCGTGAACTGCTGCAAGCTCTGGTGGATTACGAGGTGGCGGCTACCTGCGCCGTCGAAGCGCCTGAGCCGTTTCATACGTCCGATGCGCTCACGATTCAGGCCACGTACCGCCGGCTGGTGATGCTGAAAGAAGGCAAGCCGCTGAAACAGGAAGCGGATTAATCATTCGTTCGTGAGCAGTTGCTCCAGTTGAGTCATCAGTTCCGGCAGGCGTTTAACCGCGATCCGTGTTCAGGCTGTCGCGGGTTTTGCCATGCACCAATTGATGCCCCTTTCGGGCGGGTTTCATCCTTCTCGTTCATAAACGACCTGCGCGGTATTCAGCACCTTCTGCCGGAAGCGGCGGCTCACGAATCCGGCAGTGTTTAAATCAACCGGATACCCCATGATCGCGCTGAGATCATCCTGCATTTCGGCAAATCGGATGAGATCGGAAATATGTCCCGGCTCAAACTCGACCAGCACATCCACGTCGCTGTCATCCCAGAAGTCATCGCGCAGCACCGAACCAAACAGCGCCAGCTTACGGATGTGATTCCGCCGGCAGAAAGCGGCCAGTTCGTCCTGCGGCATGGTAATCGGGTGGTTCATCGTTATGGCTGGTTCCCTGCTCGTTCTGCCTGGATTGTAACATGAAACCACCGCGCTCCATCCTCTGCCGGTTGGGGAATCAGAACAGCATGAGTGTTCATTATGACCATTCGCACAAATCGGTTGTGAGCGCGCGGCGGCGGCGTTAGAATCCAGCCGCCTCTTTTTACTAGTCTGGGAGCGTACTATGGACAAGCAGCAGTTGATTGACGGACTGAACAGCGACCTGGCGGGTGAACTGCAAGCCGTCATTATGTATACGATCTACTCGGCGCAGGTGAAAGGCCCGTATCGCCCGCAGTTGGTGCAGTTCATGCAGGCGGAAATCGCCGACGAACTGCTTCATGCCCGCTTCCTGGCGGATAAAATTGTTTCGCTCGGCGGCACGCCCACGACCACCCCGCGCCCCGTACCGCCGGCTTCCGGCGCGAAGGAAATGCTGGAAAACATTCTGAAGGCTGAAGAAGCGGCCATTAAAGACTACAGCGCCCGCAGCGAACAGGCGCGGAGTCAGGGTGAACTGGGGCTGTCTGTCCAGCTTGAAACGATGGTGCAGGACGAAACCGGCCATTACGAAGAAACCAAAAAGCTACTGGCCGAGTGGCACTAATCCCTACCTGAATCAAACAGCGCCGGACAATCGTCCGGCGCTGGCTGACCTGCAATATACTGCCGACAGCCTTATGCCCCCAGCGGCGTCTGGTGCATTCCACCCTGATTCTGCATTCGGCGCAGCCGGAATGCCAGAATGACCATGATCGCGCCAAAGACGATGGCATATCCCGCCACCAGCCACAGCACTGTCAGAATGCCCGTGCCGGGGAACAGGATCAGCAGCGCGCCAAACAGGATGGACAGCACCCCGCTCAGGCCCAGCCAGAACTCGCCCTCGATTTCCTTCCGTAGTTGAATGGCCGCCCATACTTCCAGCACGCCGGTCATCACTGCCCAGAAAGCGATCAGGTACAGCATAACCAGCGCCGTGATGCCGGGGTATGCTACCGCCAGAATACCGGCGATCACGCTGACGATCCCTTCCAGCAGATACACCCACCAGCGGGACTGCTGCCGGTTGCGCACCGCCGCCAGAATTGTGAACACCCCATCCACCAGCGCGTAAGCCGCGAACAGAATCACAAATGTGCTGATCGCCAGACCCGGAAAGACGATCACCAGAATCCCAAAGGCAACCGCCGCCAGCCCGCGCAGCAGCAGCGACCACCAGTTGTTTGTCATGAAGGCTGCCATACTAACACCTCCTCTAAAGTGTGTGTCCAAGCGTACTCTACCGCCGGTATGTCAGAGTTAGATTATGGCAGTGTCTGTATTTCATAAATAAATAAAGAATGCGCCGGAAGCTTTCACCCCCGGCGCGGTCTTTGATTATGGACGTACTCAATCAGCGTCAGTGCCGCTCTTTACCCGACTGCATCCGTGATAATGCTTTACCCGGCCAGCCGCGCGTTGAGCGTGATGCTCGGTATGCTGGCGAGCGCCTGCGAAATCGGGCAGCCGGTTTTGGCCTTCTCAGCAAAGTCCTGAAACGCCGCCGTGTCAATACCGGTCACATCGCCTTCCACTTCCAGCGCGATGCCGGACACCTGCAAACCCGCCTCGCCGCGAATCAGCGTGACATTGGCGGTCGCATG
>JARKOK010000257.1 GCA_029975765.1 Aggregatilineales bacterium | reverse complement strand
GGCGCATCCCCCGCGCCGGGAGCCGGTTGGTTGGACGGGCTGTCCGAGGGCTGTTCGCCCTGCCCCGGCTGCCCCACGCCCTCCGCCGGCTGCTGCCCCTGCTGGCCTTCCTGTCCCGTCTCCCCCTGAACGCCCGTCTGTCCCTGCTGGCCGGGCTGCTGCCCCGGCTGCCCCTGCGCGCCCGGCTGTACCTGCTGACCCTGCGGCTCACCTTCGCCGGGCTGGCTCTGCTCGCCGGGCTGCCCCGCCTGTGCCTGCTGGTTCGGCTGTGGTTGAGTCTGCTGGCCGGGCTGCCCCGCCTGGCTGACCCGCGCCGCCGACTGCTGCACCTCCTGCGCGGCCTGATTAAGGTTCTGCGCCGTCTGCTGCTGATTCTGCTGCGCGCTGTCGCCGGCCTGCATATTCTGCTGCGCCTGTTCCAGCGCCGTCTGCGCGGCCTGCATATCACCCTGTCGCAGCTCCTCCGCCGCCTCGCGCAGTGCATTGGCGGTGTTCGGGTCGGACGCTTGCAGCGCGTCGGCGGCCTGCTCCAGCGCGATCGCCATCTCCTGCTGCTGCTGCGCGGACATCTGCGCCATCTGTTCGCGCAGTTGCTCCAGGGTAGGAATGGCGGAGTTCTGCCCGGCCTGTCCCTGTGTTTGTTCCATCGCGCGGCGCAGCGCCTCGGCGGCGGCTTCCATCGCCGCCTGCTGCGCGGCGGATTGGTCGTTCAGCCGGTCAGCCTGATTTTCCAGCGCCGCCTGCGTATCGGACAGCGAGGCAAACGCTTCCTCCGGCGTGACATTCGGCTCCCGCAGGGTGTTAATACTCGTTTCCAGCGCCTTCAAAATCTGCTCACGCTGCTCCGGCGTGAGGGCGGTATTCGAGGCGATTTCCTCAGTCAGGGCTTTTAAGTCTTCGGCGGCATCCGCCAGCGCCACCTGCTGCGCCGAAGCCTGCACGATGGCCGCCGTCTGCGGATTCGGCAGCAGCACCAGCAGCACCAGCACCACCAACAGCACCAGCGCCACCACCCATTCGCGCCAGCGAAATACCAGCGGCAGCGCGTCCGCCGCGCGGACAGCCTGCGCCCGCGTCCAGGCATCGTCAAGCTGCCGCGCCGCCAGATTGCCATCCACCCGCAGGCGGCCTTCCAGCAGCTCCAGCGCCGTCGAAACGCGCTCCTGCAAACCGAACAGACGATCAAAGCGCCGGGCAGCCGCCAGCAGCGGGCGCGGCCACACGGCGACCGCCAGCAGCATAATCCCGGTTCCAACAGTCACCGCCGCTGCTGCCACCAGCACGATCTGTTCCGGCAGCAACCAGGGACGCAGCCGCGACATCACCGCAACCAGAACGCCCACTACCAGCCCCGGCAGCACGGCGCGCGGCAGCCATGCCACCGCCTGCTGTACCCGCAGCCGCCGATCCCAGCCGCGTACCAGTTGGTGAAATGCCGCGCTTCGTTCCTGCAAAACGGCCTGCGTAGCCATAAGACCTGTCCTCAGTTGTCAGTTATACACCGGCAGCCGCTTACCAGAGGCAGACAATCACACTCATTCCTCGGTCTGCCGCGTCCGGCGAATAGACAGCACAACCAGTATGGCGGACACCGCCAGATAGATAATCGTGAACGTAATCCAGGGCGATACACGCGGAATCGTGCTGCCGTTGCTTGCCAGCGTATCCGTCCAGAATCCGACCACCTGCCGGTTAATCAACAATTCCTGGGTGGTAAGCGCCGTTGCTATGGGGTTCAGACTCACCAGAAAATCGCCCACATAAATCAGCAGCGCATCGGCGGCGGGGGACGACAGCCCAAACGCCGCCCGCAGGATGCCTAAAACGACTGACGCCACCACCGGCGCTACAAAGGCCCCGACCAGCGTGGCGGAATACGAACGCACGCTGGCGGTCAGGGTGCGCGGCGTAACGGCGGAGAAATAAATACCAACGGTGCCCAGCGTAATCGCCGTCACCATCAGGATCACAAATGCCAGAACCAGTTCGCCCTCGGTGACGCCGCCAAACAGGAACGCGATACTTTGCAGCGGGATCGCTGCCAGCAGCAGCAGCAGCACATACCCCAGCGCGGATTCCAGCTTACCCAGCACAAACGAGGGTACCGGCAGCAGCGTCGCCCGCAGCAGGTCATAGGTCTGCCGTTCGCGTTCACCCGTGATCGCGCCCGCCGTAAACGCCGGAGCGATGAAGATGATCAGCACCAGTTCGATGCCGACAATGCCCATGAACAGCACCCGCCCGACTTCGCCCGCCGCCGCCGACCCGGTCGCCCGGTTGACCGGAATGTACACCAGATACAGCAGCGCCGTGAAGCTGCTCATCAGCCCCAGATAAACCGTGAGTACAAAAAACGCGCGCACGCCGCGCATCCGTCCGCGCAGTTCTTTCAGCATGACCGGGTTCAGCCGGAAGGCGCGCGACTCTCGCAGCGTGACGATACCGCTCCAGATGGCAAAACCCGCCGTCAGCAGCGCCGGGGTGAAGCCGATCACCACCACCGCCGCCACATTAACCAGCGCCAGCAGCCATACCCCGGCCAGCGCCCAGACTTCCCGCGCCACCACGCCCACCATCAGCACCAGCAGCAGGCTGATGTTGACCTGCGTCAGCAGAATCACCCCGGCAGCGGCGGCATCATCCGGCGCGGCCACCCGCGACAGCAGCGCCGCGTGCAGTGTGGGAAACACGTCCGGCAGCAGCCGCAGCCCGCCGGCCAGCGCCAGCAGGATCACGATACCGGAGAACACCGCATTCGCCACCGCCCCCCAGCGCAGCACCGCCGCGCCGCGTTCGAGCGTGGCCTCGCGCGGGGTCAGGGCTTCGACAGGGATTTCGATCAGAGGGGCGGCTTCTTCGATCATACGTTATTCCTCAAGTGGTAATTCACATCGGGGCAGCGCGGGTGTTCAATCACCCCACCGGGCCGGTTCCCGAACGGCGCGTCCGGCACTACGTCACCACCCCTTTGGTGACGCGCATGAACATCGCTTCCAGGTCTTTTGTCTCTTCCGTAAAACCCAGCACGGCGATGTTTTCGCTGGCGAGTTTCTGATTAATCGCCGCCACGCCCTCATCATCCCCGGTGAAGTCAATCCGCAGGCGCGAACGCCCGCCGCGCGGCTCCAACCGCTGCGCCTGGACGACGCCCGGCAGCCCGGCGACTAACCCTAACGCCTTCTCCGCCGCTTCTTCGTCGCGCACCGTTACAATGACTTCCCGGTGCGGCATAAGCTGCGAGCGCATATCCTGCATACTGCCCTGCGCCACCATCTGCCCGGCTTCGATAATGCCGATGTGCGAGCAGATTTCGCTGACATCTGCCAGAATGTGTGACGAAAAGAAGATCGTTTTCCCCATCTTCGCCAGTTCCACCAGCAGTTCGCGGATTTCGACACGGGCGCGCGGGTCAAGGCCGGAGGCCGGTTCATCCAGAATCAGCACTGAGGGATCATGCGCCAACGTGCGCGCCAGCGACAGCCGCTGTTTCATCCCGCGACTGAGTTTGTCCACCATATCATCCCGGCGGTGGGACAGATCAACCAGTTCCAGCAGGTCATCAATCAGGCGTTTGCGGTTATTTTCGGGAATATCGTAACAGGCGGCAAAAAAGTCGAGATACTCCCACACGCGCATATCGTCATACACACCGAATTCGTCCGGCATGTAACCGATGGCGCGGCGCACGGCACGCGGTTCCTTTAATACCGAATGGCCGGCGACCCACGCCTCACCCGCCGTCGGGCGTGTCAGCGTCGTCAGCATTCGCATCGTCGTGGTTTTGCCCGCGCCGTTCGGCCCGACAAAACCATAGATCGAGCCGGCGGGTACGGCCAATGACAGGCCGTTCACCGCGTCAAATTTGCCGAAGCGCTTCCGCAGGTCTTTTGTTTCGATAATCAGTTCCGTCACAGTTGCCAACTCCCTGACGGTACGGACACGGCCACGATGCCCCTACGCGCCTTACTTGGTAGGAACACGACAGATCGTATCCCTACGGGCCGGTGTTATGAATCAGTTCCAGTATACGCTCAGAAGCGCCCGCGCTGCTCGACGGTTAAATCTTGCAGGCGCGGATAACCGCCAATCGCGTCGGCGATCACCCGCAGTTGCACGGCATTCTGTGGCCCCAGATACCGCACCGGGTCGCGGATGGTGTACAGATTGCCGCTGTTCACCTGAATATCTTCCCATGTATCGGTATCCCAATTCCAGATTTGCAGCGGCAGGGTGCGGCTGACCGTCGCGCTGCGATCCAGCTTAATCAGCAGTTCGCGCACCTGGCGCAGCACTGCTTCTGGCAGCGGCGTAAACCGGAAGGTGGCCTGGTCGCCCGCGTCAAAGCCCATCGAAAACGGCGCGGTCACACCCGTTCCACTCAGATTCTCCGCCGTCCAGGTGAACTGGTCAGCCGAAATCAGCACCTCACCGGTGGGTCGTTCGATGTCCACGTCCAACTGCACCAGATACAGCGTCGTGTCCAGCGTCGTCCAGCCTGATCCCTCCAGTTCCATCGCCAGCGGCGCGCGGTCAGACCACGCCGCCAGGTAGGCGCGGCTGCCGCGTCCGGTCGTCAGGTTATACGGATCGCTGATAAACGACGCCAGGAAAACCCGGCGGCGATAGGCTTCCTGCTCCGCCGCCGTTTCCCCCACCCGCCCGTACAGCATCCATTCTGAAATTCGCGTTTGCAGGATGTCGGTCAGGCTGGGCGACACGGTGCTGCGATAGGTGTAAGAACGCGGCATCAGCGGCACCAGCGTGCCCGGCGAATACGCCAGCCGCGCCGGCGCGGGCAGCCCTTCACCCGGCAGCGTCAGATCAAAAGTGGTAACACCACCCGGCTCAAGCGGCTGTTCGAGGCTCAGGCTGACGCCGCGCGCCAGAATGACCGCATCCCGCAGCGTTTCATCCGTATCGTTGCGCACCGAACCGCGCAGAACCTGCTGTCCCTCGGTGGTGTCATAAAACAGGCGCGCCTGCCCGCTGATCGCCGGTCGGGTGATGAAACTGGTGGCGCTGAATGTTGCAATATAACTGGCGTCTACCGGGAAATCGGCGGCGCGGAACACTTCGCTCTGCTGTACATCCGCCACCGCCTGAGCGTTGCCCGCCAGCAGCGATCCCTGGAGTGTGCGCGGCACCGGGCGTAAAAAGCTGTCTTCAAATACCGCCAGACTGTACTGGTCACGGCGCGGCGACAGCAGCCCCAGCATTTGTTCCGCCTGCGCCCGTTCGGCGTCCGGCCACGACTGCACCACGCTCAAACGGCTGATCGTCACATCATTCCCGCGCAGGTTCGAACCGATCAGCCATGACAGGGCGCTAAAGACCACGATCAGCAGCGGAATGGTGATCCAGGCCAGTTCGCGGCGGTTCAGCCGGTTAAGTACGACGTAATTCAACGGCCCGATAAGCGCGATATAAACCGCCAGAAAGCTGCACAGCGGCAGGATGTCCGGCAGCAGATTCACACCGGGCAGGACGTTGGCGGCGGTCGTGGCGTGATCCCAGTTGTAAATCCCGCCCCAGCCGGGCAGGGGCGCGACGGTCGTCGCCAGGGTATACCACAGATCATTCAGGCCGCTCCAGCCGCGCGCCGGCTGGGCATTCGGGTCAAACGTCAGGTAATCCACCGTGCCCGCCCCGACGCTGTGCCGGGCAATCAGCGGGACGGCGACCGCATCCACCAGCAGACGCGCGCCGGGTTGCAGCGTGCCGGTCGCGCTCACGGTCTGGCCGGACAGGCGGTCTGACGGCAGGCGCAGCCAGTTCGCCAGCGGCGCCAGATCGCTCAGCGTCGTACTGCCTTCCGGCACCAGCGGCAGTAACTCCGCCAGCCCGGAGGCCGTTGCCCGCCAGTTCGTACCGCCCGCCACCAGCAGATGCCCCCCCTGCGCCACCCAATCGGCCAGCGCGCGGCGCTGGCCGGTGCTGAGGCTGCCGGTATCCACATCGCTGAACAGTATACGATCCACTGCATCGAAAGCGGCGGCGCGATCCGGCAGGTTATCAATCGTCCAGTTGGCCTGATAGCCGCTGTAGCCCCCGCTGTGAACGCCGGTCAGATCAACCGTCCCCGCTGCCGCGCCGCTGAAAACGATAGAAAGCTGATCCTGCGGCTGGATGGCGCGCAGCGCGGCAGTCTGCGCGGCTGCGACCACGCCGGCCTCATCCATCAGTTCGACCCGCACCTGTGACGCGAAACTGCGGGCGGTGATGTAGAGAAAAGCGGTCTTGCGTGAACCTTCCGGCAGGCTGATGGGCAGACTGTAGGCATTGAGGATGCTGCTGCCGGATGTTTCGGGGCGGACGACCAGCCGCCCTTCGACGGCGGGGCCATCATTACTGACCTGAAGATAGAGCGGCAGCCAGTAATTTTCGCGGAACAGGCCATCGTAACCGGCGCGAACCACGATGCTGACCGTCTGCGCCCGCGCCGGGGGCGCGTCTGCGGCCAGTAATCCCAGGAACAAGAAGGCGAATATGAGCCACCGGCTGCATCTCATGGCATATCCCGCTGTGAACTACACTGCTATTATTATGCGCTGGCATGAACGATGGTTCAATTGTGCCAGCAAAACCACCTCACGCCGCCGATTATAACGTATCATGGCATGAGGTGATTAACTGACCGTTAGAGGGGTGCGTTTTAACCGGGGCAGAGAGTCGTCTTTAGCCATCGCGCAAATCACGAATCACCACGTCATCCACGTAGAACGCTGACCCCGGCGCGGCGTACAGCGTCAGCGTACCCCGGTCGAACTGGGTGCTGGTCAGCCAGTTGATGCGGCGGTTGTTGAAATACAGCTCCATCATGCTGCCCTTCACTTGCAGCCTGACCGTGTACCACTGCCCGGCGACCAGGCTCACGCGGCTGCTGGACAGCAGCTTCATGTCATTATGACCATAGAAATAGGCCAGCCCGATCCGGTCATCGTCAAAATACGCGCCGTAGGTGGTGACGGCCTGCGGGTCAAAACGCACGCCGATCAGCCCATCAATACCCGACGGCTGGATCACCTTAATCCGCATTTCAGCGGCGTAGTCCGTCCAGTCCACGCCGGAAGTCAGATACAGGGAATCGTCGCCTTCCACTTCCAGCACGGCATTATCCCCATCCTGGATGACCGCCGGTTCGCCGCGCTCTGCCGCCCAGACATCCCGCAGACCGCTTTCAAAATCATCCTGAAACAGCACCCCTGCTGGCAGCGGCGCGGCAGCGATTTCGGTGACTTCCGGTGTCGCTTCTGCCGGGCTGTCGCCCCGGCGCAGGCTGGCCGCCACCGCCAGCACAATTGACTCCAGTTCCGCCAGTTGTTCCGCCGGGGCCACGCCGACCACCACGCCGGTCTCCGTCGTGGCATACCGCACGACGGCGGCCAGCCCCTCACGCTCACCCCCCTGCCGGTAGGTCGCCCGCGCGACTTCCACGCCGCCCACCATGACGGTAGTGATCTCACTCGGCGGATACTGGGTGAAGTTCAGCAGCAGATCAAGCGTTTCAACGGCGGTCAGTTTTTCACCAACACGCGACGCGGCGCCGGGATTCAGTATGGCAATCTGCAATCCATCCGGCGAGGCCAGCCCAATTGTCACCCGGCTGTCGTCCACGCTCCACCCTGCCGGATAATCAAACGCTAAAGAACTATCCGGCGCGGTGTACGTTTCGCTCAAATCCTGCGCGGCTGCCACCAGCGGCAGCAGCAGCACCCCCAATATAAGCCACACAAGTTTGTTCACATGCCGTTCCTTTTTTGCGGGCAGGGGCACAAACCGCCTGCCGTTTTGTCCCTGTCACCTTTTATGCCGGGCGGAACACGTAACCCACTCCCGGCTGCGTATGAATATAACGCGGGCTGTCCGCCGTTGGTTCCAGTTTCTTCCGCAGGCGGCTGACGTTCACCCACAGATACTGCGTTTCGCCCTGGTACTCCGGCCCCCAGACTTTCTCAAGAAGCTGTTTATGGGTGAGTACCTGCCCCTGATTAACCGCCAGCACATTCAGCAGATCGTATTCGATGCGTGTCAGTTCCAGCGGCTTGTTGTTCAGAAAAACCTCGCGCCGGGCGAAGTCAATATACAGGTTGCCCAGGTCAAGCGGCTCGCGCGTGCGGTCCGGGATGCGCCGCCGCTTGAAGATGACATTGACCCGCGCCATCAGTTCGTCGTCGCTGATCGGACGCGCGATATAGTCGTCCGCGCCCAGCATCAGCGACCGCACCTTTTCCGGCTCGGATGCTTCATCGGCCAGCATAATGATCGGCACTTCGGTGCGCTTGCACAGCCGCTCGCACAGATCAAGCCCGTTGGTATCCTGCAAGTTTACGTCCAGCAGGATTAAGTCCAGCCGCACGGTGTTCACATCACGCAGGGCTTCCTCGCCAGAGCGATAGCCGATCAGTTCGTAACCTTCTTCCCGTAGCTTCTTGCACAGATGGCCGACCAGGGTTGACCGGCCTTCCACCACCATGATCGTTTGCAGCGCCCGTTCGGACACCCGTTTGCCATCGGGTATCCGCGCCAGGGCTTCCGGCGCTTCTACTCGCCGGGGTGTGGCACTGGCCGGGATGACCGTGACCGGCGGCGGCGCGGGCGGCGACACAAATACCGTTTCCTCACGGGCGATGACCGGCAGCGCGATTGTCACCGCCGTACCTTTGCCTAATTCGCTGGTCATCTCCACGCGCCCGCCATGCCGGTGAACGATCTCGCGGGCGAGATACAGACCTAACCCCACACCGTCTTCGGTCGTATTGTTGCTGGCCTGGAAAAATGGCTCGAAGATGCGACCAATCTGCTCCTGCGGGACGCCAATCCCCTGGTCTTCGATGACAATGTGAACTTCATCGTCCTGCTGTTCCAGGCTGATGTTGACCGGCGACCCTTTGGACGAAAAGTGAATGGCATTGTGCAGGATGTTGCTGATTGCCAGTTCCAGCCGCAGTTCATCCAGCTCCACCAGCGGCAGCCGGGCCGGCGCTTTCACCTGTATCTGGCGGCGGTACTCGGCAAAGGCGCGGCTGTCCAGCACGCGCTGGACGATCTCGTACAAATCTACCTGCTCACGGCTGAGCGCCAGACCGGAGACTTGCAGTGTGTACATCTCCAGGAAGTTATCCCACAGGTGGCCGAGGCTTTCCACACTTTCTTCCACCTGCCGTAAGAAGCGTGACCGCTCGCGGTGCGTAAAGCGGCTGTGCTGGTCGTTCAGCGTTGCCAGCAGGCCGCGCACCTGGGCATACGGCACACGAATGCGCTCGGAAATCGCATCCAGCAGCAGCGTCTGGCTGCCGTACATGCTCTTAAACCGTGAGGTATCCCGGATGATGCCCGCCCAGCCGGGACTGCTGCCATTCACCCCGGCGATCATCATGAATTCCACATGGATGTCCCGGTCGGGTTCATCGAGCGAGATTTCCACAATCGGATAGTCCTCGTTGACGGACGTTTCCGAATGGAGCACCTGATACACCGCGTCCTGTAACTGGGCCAGCACGCGGCTTTCGTCATCCGACTGTCCGGCCAGATAACGCAGCAGGGTTTTTGAATCGCGCCACAGCACTTCGGACGGGTTAATGCCCGTCATCTCGGTAAACTGCGGGTTGCAGAACGCCACCTGCCCGGTTTCATCCACGAAGAAAATACCTTCCGAGATGCTGCGCAGCAGGGCTTCCAGCCGGCCGCTTTGCTGCGCCATCATTTCAATCAGGGTCGTGCGTTCCAGCGCCAGGCCCGCCGCGTGTGCGAGGCTGGCAACCAGCAGCTTGGCGTCTTCGCTGCTGTACTGGCGGCTGTTCGAAACGCTGGCGATAATCCCGCCGATCAGCCGCGCCGAATCCGTCACCGCCACCAGATGAAGCTGCTGGCCGCGCAGCGTCTTAATCAGTGTATTGATCGGGTCACGCTGTTCGAGACCGGGTTGCAGCGTCATCGGCTGAAGGCGGCGCTCGTCAAGCTGCGCGATCAGATTATTCACCACGCCGTCCTGCTCAAACTGCCGGAACAGTTGCAGAACATCCTCGCGCCCGGTTTTTACAATCGTGGTGGTGTCGGTTGGGTCCGGCGGGTACATCCAGACCAATGCCTGATTGACGTTGGGAATATCCTCAACCAGTTGGTGCAGATTTTCGGCAACTTCATCAAACGAGCGCAGGTTAATAAACCGCTGCCACGCGCGCAGCAAATGCTGGCTGGACTGGGCGCTGATGCGCTGGCTGTAATAGTGCCGCGCGTTGTGCAGCGCCACCGCGAACTGTGACGCAAACAGTTCGTAGATCAGCAGATCATCATGGCCGACCGGCAGCCGTCCCGTACCAAACACACCCATCGCGCCCAGTTGATGTTCCTGGTAGTTCAGCGGCACAATGATGGCCGACTCCGGTGTGGGCAGAACGGGAATCGGCATATAATGCGGGTCAGCCACAATGTTCTGGAACACCTGCACGATGCCGCTGCGAATCACCCGGCGGAACGGGTCATAATCCTTCAGATAGACGATGCTCTCGTACAGCGAGCCGTCGGCGCTGCACCCTTCGCGTCCGGCATACATCTGATACGGTTCGTCTTCACCCAGAATAATCACGAGGCCGTACAGCTTAAACGTGCTGCACGCCCGGTCAATCGTGTCCTCTATCAGCGGGTGTGGTTCGGTGGCGCTGTGCAGGCGGCGCGCCAGCATCGTCAGCGATTGCAGGTTCTGGTTGCGCTGCGCCAGAACACGCGCCTGCCGCTGCTGCCGCAGCATAAGCCGCAGGCGGCGATGCAGTTCCTCGGTCGAAAGTTCGCCCGTCAGGAAATCGTCCACGCCGACTTCCATCAGGTCGGTCTGATAGGTCAGGTCCGCATTACGCGACAGCACCAGCACCGGCACCAGCGGCACGCGCCGTTTGATCTCTTTCACCACATCAATGATGTCACCGGTAAAAATCGTGTCGTCCAGCAGAATCAGGTCATACCGCGCGTCGCGCAGGGCTTCCATCGCCTTACCTACCTCACCGACCGCATGGATATGGTAGGTTGATGGATCGAGCGATGCGATCAGATCATTGCCATTGGCGCTGACAAACAGCGTTTCAGCAGGTTGAACAGCCATTGTTCCCGTCCACAGTCGTTTATCCCCACCCCGTTATTATACCCCATTATTGCCGGAAGCCCGAAACGCTGGCCGTCTTCGCGTAATCTTCACAGCTATAAAAAATTGCTAAAAATTTCCGGCTGTATAAAGGCACGCGTGGTTTTTCGGCGAACACCCGTGTTATACTAATTTCACGAGTTTATGAGTCCTCGGAGACCTGCCCTATGCCAGGCGAAACACGAAAATTAGGACCAGACCTCAAACCGACGGATACTGCCATCCCGGAAATCAAAGCGATTGATCTGGGGATGCCGCGCCCCTGGCGCATCGCCCTCCGGCTGGTGCAGCTTCAGATGCAGATGATTTTTGATCTGGAAGGCACAATGATTGTTGGCCGTGCTTATCCGGAAAAAGGTTTTTACCCGGATATTGACCTGGGCGCATTTAACGCCGGGGAACAGGGTGTCTCGCGGGAGCATCTGCTCATTTCGCTGGATGGCGACCGGGTGGTGATTGCGGACAATCACAGCGCCAACGGTACGCGGCTGAACGGTGAGTGGCTGAAACCTTCGGAACCTTATCCGGTACGCAACGGTGACGAAATCACCCTCGGCCTGATGAAACTGCAAATCGAGTTCCTGACCAACCCGTACAACTAAAGGCAGATTTATCTATTTCTCATTCCATCTGCCTGTAACATTTAACCGCAGTTATCGTACAATACCAGACAAAACCAGTATCCAGGGACATGGCGGTGCCATGTCCTTACTGTTACCCGTTAATCAAGGAGGCGTAAGTTGGATTTTTTGAAACGCCGCAGCGAAGAAGAACGTATTCGCAGCGAAGGCCGCCTGCCGCCCGGCCAGTCGCTGACCAACAAATTCCCGGTGCTGACCTACGGCCCCACCCCGCCGTTTGATCCGGCCACCTGGGATTTGCGGGTGTTTGGCGAGGTCGAACAAGAGAAACGCTGGACGTGGGCTGAATTCACGCAGCTTCCGACGACAACCGTAAAAACCGATATTCACTGTGTCACCCGCTGGAGCAAGTTCGATACCGTGTGGGAAGGGGTGCTGTTCCGCGATTTTGTGCAGTTGTTCGGTCTAAAACCCACTGCCCGATTCGTTATCGCTCACTGTGAATATGGTTACACCACCAACACCCCGCTGGAAGCCATGCTGGATGATGACGTGCTGCTGGCCTATAAATATGACGGCCAGCCGCTTGAACCCGATCACGGCTGGCCGGTGCGAACGTTTGTGCCCAAGCTGTACTTCTGGAAAAGCGCGAAGTTCCTGCGGGCGCTGGAATTCAGCCCGGAGGACAAACCGGGTTTCTGGGAACAGGCCGGCTACCACAATACCGGCGACCCCTGGAAAGAGGAACGTTTCCAGCGGCGCGGGTGGTTCTAAGCCTGATGGGTTCTGATTTTCAAAATTGGAAATGATACTTCGCAGGGACGAGGCGTGCCTCGTCCCTACTACGCCAGATGTTCCGCTGCTTTTGCCAGCACCCCGGCATAGGCCGCGACCGGCAGCGCCGCGCCCGTTTCCCCGCCCGCGCGGGTGATCGTCACCAGCACAGCAACAGCCATCTCCAGTTCCCGCGCCAGCGTCAGATACGGACTGAGGTAACGCCCCGCCACGTGCGCCCCGGCGCGGCTCCAGAAGGCCGCTTCCGCCGGGGTTTCCAGCCGCGTCCGGCTGACACACACATACACCCCGCGCCGGAACGGACGCGCCGTAACCGCCGCCGCGCCCGCCAGCAGCGCCGCCCGGCTGGCGGGGTCGAAGGCCGGCGACTGCTGCACGTACCCCCCGGCTTTCTCATCGAAATAGGTGTAGTGCTGGCCGCGTGTGCCGTCAATGTAATCATCCGGCACCAGCCAGTCTCCGGCTTCTAACAAAGGTGACAGCGCGGCGGCGGACTCGCATAACCATACATGCGTCGTGCCCCGGTCTTTCAAGGCGCGCACCGTCGCGCGCGGGTCGTCCCCTTCAGGGCAGCATACCAGCAGGCCGCGCCCGTCTGTTTCGATCTCGGCCAGTGGCGCGGACGGGCCATAAGGGGTTTCGCGGCGGTCGCCCGCCTGCGGTGTATCGGTGAGGATGGCGATCTGCGTCATTGTTGATTCTCTCATTTATCGTGACGGACGAATGACGAATACGGTGGTTTGAATTTCACTCATCCCTCAAATGACCGCAGCACCCGCGCTATGCCGGACAGCGTGTATTCACCCTGGCTGGCCGGAACCAGCGCCGTCTGCCCTGGCTGCATCGTGAACGTGGTATCCCCCGCCGCCAGCACCGCCTCCCCTTCGATGCACGTCAGAATGTCAAACCGGCGGTTCTCGGTATCGAGGGTGATGCGCTGGCCGTTGCGCGGGTTCAACTGGTGCAGCCACGTCGTGAAAAACGGGGTGTGGACGATTTCCACCACCGGCTTTTGGTCGCCAGCCGTGCGGCGAATGACCGGCAGCGCGTCGAGATTAGACACCGTTATACCCTTTTCGACATGCAGCGTGCGCGGCTGGCCGTCCAGCCCCAGCCGACCCCAATCATACAGGCGGTACGTGAGATCGGACGACTGCTGAATCTCGTAGATGAGCAGCCCCGGCCCCAGCGCGTGAACCGTGCCCGCCTGTACAAACAGCACATCGCCCACCGACACATCGGCGTAGACGACCAGCCGTTCGAGACTGTTGGTACGAATAGCCTCTGCCATTTCGGCGCGGCTGGTGCCGGGACGCACCCCCATCACCAGGCGCGCGCCGGGTTCGGCGGCCAGCACATACCACGCCTCGTTCTTGCCGCGTGGTTCGTCATCCAGCAGCCGCGCCTGCTCATCATTCGGATGCACCTGAATCGAGAGCCAGTCGGCGGAATCCAGAAATTTCACCAGCAGCGGTACGCCCAGCGCCGGATCGTTATCCGGCCCGACCAGCGCGTG
Source organism: Aggregatilineales bacterium (assembly GCA_029975765.1). Lineage (GTDB taxonomy): Bacteria > Chloroflexota > Anaerolineae > Aggregatilineales > Phototrophicaceae > CFX2. The sequence continues at coordinate 4,918 of JARKOK010000257.1, read as the reverse complement.
ACCGTAGTCGCGCAGCACATCGCCAACCGTGCGACCGGCCAGCGCGCCGTTGGCAATCGTGGCAGTGTCGTGCATTTCCCACGCTTCGCCGTAGGGGTCTGCGGTAGGCAGTGGTTTGCGGAACACAGTTTCCAGCCGCCGCCCGCCCCAGACGCGGGTATGGAGAGCCGGTTGCAGCAAAAGCGGGTAGAGAGACATAAGCATGAAATCCTTGAGTTTGCGGTTAATTCACTCAATTCGTGTTACTTTACAGGGATTAAGATACCATCATTAATGACGGGAGTCACCCCTCATGACTATTCCTGATTATCAGACGTTGATGCTGCCGATTCTGCAATTAGCGGGAGATAGCCAAGAACATAGTGTCAGTGAGGCCATAGAGATTTTAGCAGTACACTTTGGCCTTACCGAAGCGGATAGAAAGGAACTTCTACCCAGTGGCCGCCAGTTCCGCTTTGATAACCGTGTCCATTGGGCGCGAACATATTTGATCCAGTCTGGTTTACTCCAGAGTACAGGGCGAGGGAAATTTTGCATCACCGGACGCGGCTTGGAGGTATTGCGGAGAAATCCTTCGCGCATTGACCGCCAGTATCTGGAACAATTCCCTGAGTTTGTTGAATTTCAATCCCGCTCAAATCGTGTTGAAGAGGTCAAGGAGACAGAAGAGGAGCATACGCAAACCCCCGAAGAAATCCTTGAAGCTGGTTATCAAAGTCTACGAAATGAACTGGCAAAAGAATTGATCGAACGGGTGAAAGCCTGCTCCCCGCGTTTCTTTGAAAACCTGGTGGTTGATCTCCTGCTGGCGATGGGCTACGGTGGCTCACGCAAGGATGCGGGAACAGCGATTGGACAGAGCGGCGATGGCGGCGTGGACGGCATCATCAATGAAGATCGGCTGGGGCTGGATGTGGTTTATATTCAGGCGAAACGATGGGAGAATTCAGTCGGTCGTCCAACCGTACAGGCATTCGCTGGCAGTCTGGAAGGATTTCGGGCGCGTAAGGGCGTTTTAATTACCACCTCCTTCTTTTCCAAAGATGCGCGGGATTATGTTGAACGCATTGAAAAGAAAATCGTGTTGATTGATGGCGATCAACTGGCGCAGTTTATGATAGACTATGGCATCGGCGTGACGGAAGTAGCGACTTACTCCGTCAAAAAGGCCGACCTCGATTATTTTGGTGACATCCAGTAAATGCAAAACAAAATTCTCGTACTCTGTTTGCTCTCATTTCTCTCCCTTGCCGCCTGCACGTTTGGCTTTGAACCTATCGGCACGACACCCGGTGCCGGCGTTACTCCCGGCGCGAGTGTTCCGGCGGGTGATACCGGTACGGTCACGCAGATCATTGACGGTGATACGATTGACGTGCGCGTGAATGGCCGCGAGGTGCGGATTCGGTACATTGGCGTCAATACGCCGGAACGCGACGAAGTGTGTTACCGCGAAGCGCGCGAGGCCAACCGCCTGCTGGTTGAAGGGAAAACGGTGCGCCTGGTCGCCGATGCGGAGGATACCGACCGCTATGGGCGGCTGCTGCGTTATGTCTACGTCGGTGATATGAACGTCAACGCGGCGCTCGTTCAGCAGGGTTATGCCGAAGTGGTATCGTATCCACCGAACACCGCGCAGTATGAAACGCTCAAAAGCCTGGAGATCGAAGCCGCCAACGCCAACCGGGGCTGCCATCCCACCGGTATTTTTAACGACGGCAGTTATACACGCTGACCCCGGAAGGATGCTGTGATGCTGACCTCGACCCTGTTTGAAGGTGACAAAGTTCGCCTTACGCCGCTGACCCCGAACGACGCGCCGGTGCTGGCTCGCTGGCAGGAGGATGCCGACTACCTGCGCCTGCTGGACGCCGAACCCGCCTTCCCCAAAAGCGAGCAGCAGTTGACCGACTGGCTGCATGACCGGCGGCGCAGCCGCGACAGCTACCTGTTTGGCATCCACACCCGGGCGGATGATACCCTGATCGGCTTTGTCGAACTGGGCGACATCCTGTGGACGCACCGCGCCAGTTGGCTGGCAATCGGGATTGGCGAACGGCTGTACCGGGGACAGGGTTACGGTTACGATGCAATGCGGCTGGTGCTGGATTTCGCATTTAAGGAACTGAATCTCCACCGCGTACAGCTAACCGTGTTCGAGTACAACGAGCCGGCAATTGCGCTGTACGAAAAACTCGGCTTCCAGCGGGAAGGCACCTACCGCGAATTTATGCAGCGCGACGGCCAGCGGTACGATATGTACCTCTACGGCCTGCTCGCGCGTGAATGGCCGGGCAGCCTGTAGCCCTTAGCGAACAGGTGCGGTATAGTTAACCCCATCGTCAGCCGATGAAGCGCCGGACGTACCGATGATTACCGGGATTAATCACGTTCAAATTACCGTCCCCAGGCAGGCCGTCGAAGAAGCCCGCGAATTCTACTGCGGCGTGTTAGGTCTGCCGGAGATCGAAAAGCCGGACTCGCTCAAACCACGCGGCGGCTTCTGGGTTCAGGTTGGCGGCACGCAGGTGCATATCAGCATTGAAGACGGCGTAAACCGCCTGGCGACCAAAGCGCATATTGCTTACGAGGTAGACGACATCGTTTACTGGCAGCAGCACCTGCGCGCGCACGGCGTGGAAACCCAGGAGTCTGTGCCGATCCCCGGCTGCTGCCGCTTCGAGTTCCGCGACCCGTTTGGCAACCGCGTCGAAATCATCCAGCCCATGTGCGACGACAGCGAATCCTAAACCATATCCTCACCGGAGCGTGGATCAAACACCGCCGTTACGTCCAGAACCCGCCGTCCCTTTCGCGTGTAATAAAGATAGATAAATGCGAAAGGGAAATGTCATGTTCCAGAAACCTCGATTTTTCCTGTTCGTTCTGATTGCTGCTGTCACGGTCGCGCTGGTACTGCCGGCGGCGGCCCAGGTCCGGTCGGTTTACGTTACCACCCAGCGGTTTGACAGCGGCCTGATGGTGTGGAGCGCCGACAACGGCACGATTTACGTGCTGGCCGACACCGGCGAGGCGCAGGTCTTTCCCCTCACCGCCTATACTTCCCTACCCGATAATCCCATCTTTGGCGACCCGCCCGGCAGACTGCGTCCCATCTTTGGCTTCGGCAAAGTATGGGGACATCACAGGACGGTGCGCGACCGGCTGGGCTGGCCGGTGCTGCCGGAAATCGGTTTTGACACCACCATTCTGGTGCAGAACGCGACAATCTTCATCACCGAGCTGGATGGCAGCGTCATCCAGATCAATTCCAGCGGGACATGGACACGCAGCAGCGCACCACCCACCCCGCCGCCCACGCCGGCCAACTGCCCCTATTCGTTCTTCGTCGGCCAGCCGGTAGAGGATATTTGCCCCGGCGCGCCCATCACCACCACAGCCGCTTACCAGCCTTACGAGCGCGGTTTCATGATCTGGCTGGCGGACGCGGGTGACATCTGGGTATTTCTGAATGCTGCCCCACAGTTGGGCGGCGCTGGCCGGTGGCTGCATTTTGCCGAAAGCGCCTACCGGGGCTTTGCCGATGCTGCCCCACAGACACCGCCGCCGGGCAAAGTGCAGCCGGTCAGCGGCTTCGGGCGCGTCTGGTACTATCTGACAGGTTACACCGGCCAGCCGATCAGCGCCGAACTCGGCTGGGCGACCGCGCCGGAAAGCGGCTACACCGCCACGCGGCAGGCGTGGGGGCGAACCTCGCACAGCCACGTTTATCTGTCGCTGCCGGATGGCCGCGTGCTGGATGCCTATCAGGGGCTGGCGGGCATCGCCTGGGGTTGGGTGCAGTAGGGGCGGGTTTCGAAACCCGTCCCCACTTTTAATCCCCCGCCGCTGCTTCGACCACGCCCAGCGGCGGACGGACTGCCGCGCCCGGCTTCGGCGGGATGCGGCTGGTCGCGTATTCCGCCAGCGCCGTGATCGTCAGGCTGGGGTTCACACCCGGATTGCCGGGCATGATCGAACCGTCCATGATGTACAGTCCCGGATAGTTAAATGTCTCGCAGTTCACGTCCACCACACCCTCATTTTCGTGCAGTCCCATCGGGCAGCCGCCGATGAAATGCGCCGTCGCCGGGATGCCGAGCAGCGTTTCGGGAATGGTGTCCTGCGCGATGCCTTTTGTCCTGCGGGCAAACGCCTGGGTGATACCATAAATCATGGCATGGTCGGGCGCGAGGGATTGGCCGGGGTCAAGTTCGCTGACCAGGCCGCGCCGGAAGAAGGTGAAAATGTTACGTCCGGGCCGCACGCGCAGCGTACCGTTGATCGTCTGCATCACCAGCAGAATGGTCGAGCTTTTCGCCCACTGTGAAAAGAACTTGGCATACATAAATTCCAGTGGATGCGTAACACCGTGTGCCAGCGTCTTGATGATGCGCCGGGAAGCGGTGTCCGCGCCTTCGATCATCGGAATCGCCAGCAGCCGCATAAACGACGAGCCGCGCGGATACCGCACCGGCTCGACGCGTGTCACATCGTCATAGGCAAAAATCGAAGTGATGGCCGGGCCGGTCGAAAAATCCGCCTTACGATCCCAACTGGTCGAACCGACCAGGGCTTCGCTGTTGGTGCGAACGTTCGTCCCCAGACAGCGCGACAGCTTCGGCAGCGAGCGCGTGACATCCCGGCAGCGGAACAGCAGGCGCAGCGTTCCCAGCGAATGCGCCGCGACGACGACATTCCGGGCGCGCACCGTATATCGGCGGCGGTCAAACGGCAGCGCCGTCGTGCGGCGGTAAATGACGGCATACCGCGCGCCGTCGGGCTGGCCGTCCGGCAGCGGACGAATGTCTACTACTTCCGACTCGGCCCGGATTTCCGCGCCCCACTTTTCGGCAAAATACAGGTAATTCTTCACCAGGGTGTTTTTTGCGCCATGACGGCAGCCGACCATGCAGCC
>JARKOK010000255.1 GCA_029975765.1 Aggregatilineales bacterium | reverse complement strand
TATATAATCTATATGACGAATATTTAATGAAAGGTAAACGGGTATGCCTGGCTTTTATGTTGTCATTTTAAATCCCGGTAATTCAACCGATTCCCGCATCTTACAGTGGACACGTAAACATGGTCAGAATCCCAACGATACCGATTCGAACGTGGCGGTCAATTTTCAGGTAGGCGGTTGGGTGCAGTTTTCCAATTCACTCTTCTATGGTCAGGCGCAGCCGCAGCCCTGGGAGGTGGTATCCCTCGTTAATCTGCAATGGGACCCCCCCGGCGAACTCGACCAGCAGCCCGGCCCCAGCCAGCATACCACCTTTGACAACCTGCCTCTGGCGGCGCGGGATGTGGGCTATCAGGAAACGGCGGTCAACTTTTTCGCCGATTTTGTGCTTGCCAGCTATCTCACCTCGCGCTTCTATACGGTAGAGCCAACGCCCGAAGTCCTGGCCGCACTCGACGGGCGGCTGCCACAAACACCGGAGGACATCAGCCGTATTGTGTGCGCCAACCCGGCTTTGTTAGACCGCGTGACGATCAAGGACGCGCCGTTCTCCGCTGATAAACTATCACCTGCCGCCCGCGCGGCCATCAAAAACTGGCTGGAGAACCAGGAAAGCCTGAACTACTATCTTGATAACCCCGATGCACTGGTGGAACGCTGGGGCAGCGACCTGAACCCGCCGGAAGCAGAAGCCCTGCTGCGGGCGGCACGCGAGAAACCCAACGTGATCCGGCGCGCCTTTGACAGCATCGAACTGGGGCGGTCAACGATTGGTGATGGTAATACCTATATTCTGACAGGCGTGAACCCGGACACCGGCCAGCCGGACCGGGAAGGTTACGAGTGGGTGATCAACCAGCTTGACGACCTGCAGGAACGGAACGGCTTTACACCGGCCTTCGGCCCGTTTGTCACCGAAGCGCGCAGCCGCTATTACGTGGTGCTTGACCCGGACATTTCGCGCCGGGAGCGCGATTTCCTGGCGCTGTTCGGCCATACGATTATCGAGCGCCGGCGCGGCGAACGGATTGGCCGGATTGTGGATGACGGTGCGGAACAACTGCCGCCGCTGATGTAATGGACAAAGGCGACGAGGCACACCTCGTCCCATATGCGGCAGATTAAGGAAAAGTGGGCATTCTGGAAGCTTTTTACAGCACACCGGAAAGCCCTCTTTTTATGACAACAATAACAGAATTAAGCGAGGGGTGGTCAGCGCAGATCGCGGTTGTAATCCATGTCGAACCACATGGCGAACATCAGGAAGTTCAGCCCGAACATGATGAGGAACATGGCGAACAGCGCCGAAGTCGCCGCGACCGGGCCGGTCAGCAGCCGGTAGAAAAACAGATACAGACCCAGCAGCAGGCCGGGGATAAACGTCAGCGTGCCGAAGAAATAAAACAGCACCAGCGGGTGCGAGTCGCGCACGATGAACTTTTGAAACAGGCGCTGGATGAACCCCCGCAGCAGCAGCAGTGAAATGGTGGGGATCACACGCCAGATACGAATCCCGCTGCGCTCGCCGATGCCGTACACCGGCTTGACCGGCACATCGCGCACGGCAAAATTATGGATGTTCAGCATAATCAGCAGGTGATTGGGGTAGCCGTAACGTTTCCACAGGCGGTCGAGTTCCAGCGTTTGCAGCGCCTTCAGCGAGATGGCCGTATAACCCGTCTGCGAGTCGAAGATGTGCCAGTAACCGGACGCGATTTTGGTCATCAGCGACAGGAACACGTTGCCCAGGTAGCGCACGCGCGGAATCTGATACCACGCTTCGCCCGTCACCAGACGATTGCCCTTGGCATAATCCACTTCACCTTTAGCGACCGGCTCGACCAGCAGCGGCAGGTCGTCCGGGTCCATCTGCGCGTCCCCGGCCATCACGGCCACCACATCCATCTTATCCTGCACCGCGCGGTGATAGCCGGTGACAATCGCGCCGCCTACCCCCTGGTTGGTTTCATGCCGGATGAACTCCACCCGCGCCGCGCCGTTGGCCTGAATATAATCGGTGACGACCTGCGGCGTGCGGTCACTGCTGCAATCATCCACCACGTACACGCGGTCAACGTAGGCCGGCATGGTGTCCAGCACGCGGGTAATCAGCCGTTCTTCATTGTGGCAGGGGATGACAACGGCGACCGAGGCTTCCTGATACATATTTTCGCTCCGCTTATGATGCGGGAATGGTTGTACGCAAGAAACAGCCAACTGTCAAGCCTGCGCTTGAATGTTGTAGAATAGAGGCGGTTGTTTGTAGGGGCGCACGGCGTGCGCCTCTACCGTTATACACAAAGGGATTTATGGCTCACATTCTGATTGACATCGGCCACCCGGCGCATGTTCACCTGTTTCGCGGCGCCGCGCGGGACTGGCAGGCGGCAGGCCACCGGGTGCTGTTTACCGCCCTCGACCGCGAGATGATCGTGTATCTGCTGGATCAGTATCATCTGCCGTACACCGTCATCTATAAACGCCGCCGGGGCAAGCTGGCGCTGCTGGTCGAACTCGTGTTCCGCACGCTGGCGACCTGGCGCGAGGCCCGCCGCTTTCAGGCGGATCTGCTGGTGAGCATGGGCAGCCCTACGGTTGGTCTGCCGGCGCGCCTGCTGGGCAAACCGTATCTCGCCCTGACCGACACCGAACATGCCACCGAACAGCACGCGCTGTTTAAGCCGTTCGCCACGCTGGTTGCCACCCCCAGCGTGTTTAACCGTGATCTGGGACCGAAACAGGTGCGCTACGCCGGTTATCACGAACTGGCCTACCTGCACCCGGACGAGTTTACACCTGATCCTGCCGTGCTGGAATCGCTGGGACTCACCCCCGGCGACCGCTTCTTCATCGTGCGGTTTGTCGCCTGGGGCGCGACGCATGACATCGGCGAACGCGGCTTTTCGCTGGACGATAAACGCGAACTCCTGCGCTACCTGTCCACTCAGGGACGGGTGCTGCTGTCGGTTGAAGGCAAGGTTGACCCGGAATTCCAGCCGTTTGTCACGCCCTTTCCACCGGAACAGATTCATCATCTGCTGGCGTTTGCCACGCTGTATATCGGGGAAGGTGGCACGATGCTGACCGAGGCGGCGGTGCTGGGTACGCCGGCGCTGTTCGTCAGCAGCCTGCGCGCCGGCAACTGGGACGACCTGCGTGATAATTATGACCTACTGTATTTTTACGACAGTGGGCAGGCGGCGATTGATAAAACACGGGAACTGCTGGCGCTGCCCGATCTCAAGCAGCAGTGGCTGGAAAAACGCGCCCGGCTGCTGGCCGACAAAATCAACCCGACACCCTGGCTGGTCGAACTGGGCAATCACCTGCTGGACGACCCGCAGTACAGGCCGCCACATGGTTAAACGGCGCAGCAAACCCGTAGCGGCACGGCATGTCGTGCCCCTACAAGAAGATTCACCGAAACCCTCCGCCGGTGTTCCTATCTGGGAATGTCCGAACTGCGGCCAGCGTTATTTTGGCACGCACCCGCCGGACTTGTGCGCCTACTGCCGCGATTTCACCACCTGGAAGCCGGTTCAGCCGGACGAGCCAGCCTGAACCGCCCTCTGACGGCAGGCCGGTAACAGTTTGTGTGTTTTGCCCGATTAAGAATCGCCTTTCGATTGGCAGCCTGACGCAACCTGTGGTACAACAGTAAAACGCTTTACGATGCGCT
>JARKOK010000248.1 GCA_029975765.1 Aggregatilineales bacterium | reverse complement strand
GGCCTGCTGCTCCTGCTGGCGGCCAGCCGCATCCTGAAACTGTCCGGTCTGGAGATGCACGTGGATGAAGTCTGGTCTATCTGGCAGACGTTCGGGACACCGGCAGACATCATCCGCTGGACGCCTTACGACTGGGTGCCGCTGTATTACCTGGTGCTCGGCGGCTGGAAAGAACTGGTCGGCATCCAGCCGGTGATGCTGCGGCTGCTGTCGGTCTTCATTTTCCTGCTGGGTTGTGCCGTGTTGTACCGGGTGGTGCGCCGTCTGCGCAGCGAACGCGCCGCATGGATGGCGCTGCTGGTCTACGGCGCGCTGGGTTACAGCCTGCGCATCAGTACCGAAGTGCGCGCCTACAGCCTGATGCTGACGCTGCTGATCACCGCCTTCTGGCTGACCATCCGGTACTTTGACCATCCCTCGCGGCGGCGGGCTGTCCTGCTGGCGGTGATACTGGCGCTGGTGCTGTACACCTATCTGCCCGGCGTGATCGGCTTCATGATGCTGGGGGTGTATACGCTGATCGTGTATCCGCGCCGGCTAGGACGCTGGTGGCTGCCGGGGCTGATCGCCGCTGTGCTGGCCGCGCCGGTGCTGGTGGACAAGCTGTTCCGCGTGAGCGAGCGCCTGTCGTCGCCGACCGCAGCGGTGGGGGCGGTGGAAGCGTTCAGTGATTACTTTCGGCAGTATACCGTGTTCCGCTACGAGGGCCATCCGGTGCTGGTCTGGGTCGGGCTGGCGCTGCTGGCGACGGGGCTGCTGCTGTGGCGCTGGCGGCGCTGGGAGCGCCCGACCTGGGCGCTGCTGGCCTGGGCGGCGCTGCTGCCGGGGCTGCTGTACCTGGTGAACCCGCTGCTGAAGATGTTCCAACAGCATTACGCGATGGCGCTGATGCTCGGCCTGGCGCTGTGGCTGGCGTGGGGGCTGGCGTACCTGCGGCGCTGGCTGTACGGCGCGGCGGCAGGTGCACTGGTGGTGCTGCTGCTGGTGCCGTTCCACCTGGAGTATTATCCCGGCTACTGGCGTCCGCTGCTGTCCGTCTTTAGCTGGCTGTCGGCCAACGTGCAGGCTGGTGATGTCTTCGTGATTGACCCCAACTGCTGCCTGACGAAGAGCTACGAATGGGACTACGCGGCGCAGTTGTACTTCCCGCAGGGCGGACTGCACCTCGTCGGCCAGCCCGACGGCTACCGCCGGGTGTGGTACGTGACCGACGAAACGCGGCGCAGCCCGGCGCTGGACGCGCAGGTGCGCGCCGGGCGGGTGGAGCGCGATTTCATCGGCCCGGCCTGGTTTTTCTTCCGCCTGTACGAAGCGCCGCCCGACCCGGCAGGGATACGCTTCGATAACGGGCTGCGCTTTCACGGGGTGGACGTGCTGAGTCCGGATGGCCGCCAGTATCAGCGCGGGCCGTTTATCACCCGCCGTGATGGCGAAACGCTGCGTTTCCGGCTGTGGTGGTCGGTAGACGCGCCGGTAGAGGCCGATTACAGCATCGGTACATATCTGCGGTGGATACCTGGCGGCGGCGTGGCCGATCAGGTTGACGGCCCGCCGCAGACGATCAGCCTGACGTTCCCGCCGGAGGTGCCGCCCCAGGAGACGAGCCAGTGGCAGCCGGGACGGTTCTACGTCGAAGAACGCGAACTGACGCTGCCCACCGACCTCGGCGCGCGGGATTACCGGTTTGAACTGGCGCTGGCCGTGTACCAGTGGTGGGACAACACCCGCTTCAGCGCGCCGGGGGCGGACGCTGACCGGCTGCTGAAGCTGGCGGTGATCA
>JARKOK010000238.1 GCA_029975765.1 Aggregatilineales bacterium | reverse complement strand
TCGGTGACATTCGGTTCGTCAAACGGGTTGATGTCCAGCAGCTTGCCCGTGATGGCCGTCGCGTATTCCCAGCGGAAGAACTCGCCGGCAATCGCGTAGCGGTCGTTCAGGTGCAGCGTCACGCAGGGATGCCCGGCCTGGCTCAACGCTTCAATGGCGGCGTCTGCGACCTCGTTGTCGGCTTCGCTGTCCACCCGCAGGTACACAACCAGCGAGTCCGCCCTGGTTTCTTCGGGGGGCGCAGCCGTACCGCCCACCACCGGCAGCAGCCCTTTGCCTTCTTTACCCGTGCTTTCGGCGACGAGCTGCTCCGCCCAACTGCCAAACGAGGCAATCGCCGGGCTGGTGTAGATGATGACTTTATCGCGTCCCTGCTGCCCGACCCCGGCCAGCACCGCGCCCAGCCACAGGCCGGGGTGCTGCTGCGCCGGGATCGTCGGGCCGCAGGCGATCATCATGCGCTGCGCTTCACCCCACAGCCGGTCAAGGTCAAGCCCCATCAGCGCCGCCGGAACCAGACCGAAGTAGCTGAGGGCGCTGAACCGCCCGCCGATGTCGGTGGGATTCACAAAGATGTCGCGGAAGTTCTGGTCCTTCGCCCGTGTTTCCATCGCCGTGTCCGCGTCGGTGATGGCGATAAACTGCGAGCCGTTGCGTCCGGTGCGCTCGTAGAAATATTTATGGAAGGCCGCCGTTTCAATCGTCGAGCCGGACTTGCTGGCGACGACGAACAGCGTTTGTTTCAGATCAAGCGCCTGTTCAAGGGCGCGAATCTGTGCCGGGTGGGTGCTGTCGAGCATCCAGAAACGGGGAAAACCCGCCTGCTGCCCGAACGTCTGGTACAGCACTTCCGGCGCGAGGCTGCTGCCGCCCATGCCGAGCAGTACAACGTGTGAGAACGCGCCGCCCCGGACGGTGGCTTGCAGTCTTTTCAGCCGTTCCAGATCAATCGTCCTGAGCGTATCCAGCCAGCCCAATCGGTTTTCGATTTTAGCAATGACGGCAGGATCGTCTTTCCACAGTTTGCCTTCATGCGCCCACAGGCGGGGGTTAGCGCGGTCCGCTTCCAGCGTTTTAAGCGCCTGCTGCGCCGCGTCGGCGTAGCTGCCCAGCGCCAGCTTCTGCTGCTGAATCACGCCCGCCAGCAGCACATCACGTTTGGCGCTCACCTGCGTGATCAACTGCTCGAACGACTCCACAAAGGCCGCCACGCCGTCAAGCTGAAGCTGGCGGGTCACATCATCGAAGTTAATGCCCACTTCCGCCAGCTTGTCCATAATCACATGGGCATCATCCATGTTTTCCGTCAGCGTCAGCGCCGCCGTGCCATGTTCCTTAAAGGCTTTGAGCGTCGCGGGCGGCAGCGTGTTCACCGTTTCCGGCCCGATCAGCGTGTCTACATAGAGCGTATCGGGATAGTTGGGGTTCTTCGTGCCGGTCGAGGCCCACAGGGGACGCTGCACCTGCGCCCCGGCCTCGCGCAGCCGGGCAAACGTTTCGCCTTCGAACAGCGTTTGATAACTTTTATAGGCCAGCTTCGCGTTGGCGATGGCCGCTTTGCCCAGCAGTTCGCGGTTGAGCGCGGCGCGCGCCGGGTCGTGGCCTTCGGCGGCCTGAATCTTCTGTTCCAGCAGCTTATCCACCAGCGAGTCAATGCGGCTGACGAAGAAGCTGGCGACTGACGCAATCCCGCGCACGTCCTGGCCGGCTGCCAGCCGCCGTTCCAGGCCGCGAATGTAGGCCCGCGCCACCGCCTCGTAGTTTTTCACGGCGAAAATCAGCGTCACGTTGACATTCACGCCCGCCGCGATGGCGTCTTCAATCGCCGGGATGCCGGCTTCGGTCGCCGGGATTTTAATCATCAGGTTGGGGCGGTCTACCAGCTTAAACAGCCGTTTGGCTTCGGACAGGGTTTGCGTCGTGTCGCTGGCGATCAGCGGTGACACTTCCAGGCTGACGTAACCATCCTTGCCGTTGGTGCGGTCGTAAATCGGGCGGAACAGGTCAAGCGCGTTCCGAATGTCCTCAACTGCCAGCCCTTCGTAAATCGCGTTCGCGTCGAGGTCAAGCATCAGCTTGATCGCGTCGTCGTAAGCGTCGGACTCGCCGATGGCTTTCTGGAAGATGGATGGATTCGACGTGACACCAAGGATGCCGAAGTCGTCAATGTACTGCTGTATCTCGCCGCCGAGGATGGACTTACGGTGGATAAAATCCAGCCAGAAACTCTGGCCGTACTGCTGCACTGCTACAGTGGGATTGGTGGTCATGGGATGCTCCTCACAGGACAATCCAGGGACTTCGGAAATTGGTTCAAGTATACATCAACTGCCCTGTATCCCTCACCCCCTCGTTTAGGTACTGCTGGCCTGCGGCTCTTTCTCACCCTGGTACGCCAGCACGATCTGTTCACGCGGTACACCCGCCGCGACCAGAGCTTTCCACAGTTTCTTGTCCCATACATTGTCCGCGTCAATGATGATCATATCACCGACGACCCGCGCCTGAAGAACTACCCACGAATGATCGTTTCCCGGTTCGTTCTCAATACCTGTAACCGTATAACTGTGGCGATCATCATCCAGAATGACAAAGATTTTAGCGTGAGGTGATGTGCCTTCGTACTTTTCGACCACCTGATGGACGATGCCCGCCAATTCATGTTCGGTTAATCGAGCCATTGCACGATCTCCTCATGCGCTACATCCACGATCAACAGTTTAAATCGGCTTTCCTGTAAAACCGTCTGAACCATTTGTCGCGTAAATAACCGATTATAAGCCGGCTCAGGAATCGACAGGTACAGTGGCAAATTCAATCCTCTGGCCGCTATCATGCTGCGATACATCAGATACTGCCCTATCGCCCGGTATAATTCGTCCTGATCATCGCTTTCGTTTAAGAAACATTTTACTTCTACAACAATAATCTGCTGAAAATTGCCTTTATCACTTTGCCATGCTTTTAAATCAATAATTACGACCGTCTCCTCAACGCGCAAATAAACGTTGTCACTAACTGTCCAACCCGCTTTTTGAAGGGCGTTTACAACCTGAGAATGGCATGTATCCTGCACGCTTCCCTCTTATCTTTTGATGGAACAAAGGGCGGCGCAGACCAGCCGCGCCGCCCAAACTCAGCACTCAGCACTCAGTACTTAAATGAGTTCCTTCGCCGCCTGCACGACCGCTTCCGGCGTGAGGCCGTATTCCTGATAGATGCGTTCGTAGGGCGCGCTGGCGCCGAAACGGTTCACACCGATCATCACGCCCCGGCTGCCGACATACCGTTCCCAACCCAGTGTAACGCCGGCTTCGATGCCGACACGCGCGGTCACGTCCGGCGGCAGCACGCTGTCGCGGTATTCCTGGCTCTGCGCGTCGAACAGTTCCCACGACGGCAGCGACACCAGCCGCGCCTTTATACCTTCGGCCATTAGCCGGTTATAGGCTTCGTGCGCGATATGCAGTTCGCTGCCCGTCCCGATCAGGATGACCTGCGGCGTACCGTCGCAGTCGGCCAGCACGTACCCGCCCTTTGCCACACCGGGGCGGATATGGTCGCCAGTCAGCACCGGCAAATCCTGGCGGCTGAACACCAGCACGACCGGATGCGGCAGCGTCATGGCGACATGCCAGGCGGCGGCGGTTTCGTTCGCGTCCGCCGGGCGCATCACCGTCAAGCCGGGAATCGCCCGCAGCGCCACCAGATGCTCAACTGGCTGGTGCGTCGGACCGTCTTCGCCCAGGCCGATCGAATCGTGGGTCAGCACGTAGACCGGGTTGATCTTCATCAATGCGGCCATGCGCAGGGCGTTGCGAGCGTATTCCGAGAACATCAGGAAGCTGCCG
>JARKOK010000229.1 GCA_029975765.1 Aggregatilineales bacterium | reverse complement strand
GACTTCAACAATCGCTACAGCTATGAAACCGGCGATGCCGTTTTGCAACTCGTCGGGGCACAATTGCGCAACAGCCTGCGCAGCATGGATATTGTGGGACGCTATGGCGGCGACGAGTTTGTGGTGTTGTTGCCCGAAACGGATTTGCCAACCGCCCACAACGTTGCCGAACGCCTGCGTCAAACGGTGGCCGCTGCCGAAATTCTGGTCAACGGGCAAAGCTTGCACATTACACTTAGCATCGGCATCAGTTTATTACAAGAACACAGCCTTTCGCTGAAAGACTTGTTACGTCAGTCAGCCAGCTTGCTGCGTCGTTCCAAAGACGAGGGCCGCAACCGCGTCACAGCCGATTAGGGCAAGGGGCGGCGCGGCAGAACCGGTGTCACGCTCGGCAACATGGGCGTGCTGATGGGGGTGACAGTCACTGTATGGGTCGGGGAAACGCTTGAGGTCGAATTGCGCCATTGCCAAAGCCCCAGGCCAATCAAAATCATCAGGCTCAGCAAGCCCGCCAACAAAAGCCCCAAACAGCCCCACCGCAGGCGCCGCCACAGCGCCCCCCACGGAGAGGGCAAGCTGACCACCTGAACCAACACAGCCGTAATGTTGTCATGCCCGCCGCGCTGATTGGCCAGCGCGACCAACGTTTCCAGGGCGGTGCGCAGGCTCTCGGCCTGACGCAACACCGCCAAAATTTCATCGGCCGGCACCAGGTCGGTCAGGCCATCACTGCACAGCAAGATCTGATCCCCAGGCAGCAACGGCAACCCCTGATTGACCAGTTGGGCGGCATCATCCTCATCCGCGGCCAAACGCAACCGCTGATCCACCTCTGGGGGGGTGGGGCTGCCCAAAAAACGCCGGATGATGTGCGCGTTGGGATGTCCACGCGCCTGCTCCGGGCGCAACAACCCCCGCTCAACGGCTTCCTGAATCCAGGTGTGATCGGTGCTGAGCTGCAAAATGCGCTCGCCACGCCGCAAATAGATGCGCGAATCGCCGACGGTTGCGGTGTAGAGACGGGTGCCAATCATCCAGGCACAGGCAACCGTTGCGCCCATGCCCTGCAAAGCAGTGTTGGTGCTTGCCTGTTGATAAATCACATCGCTCGCTTGTTGAATGGCAACTCGCAAATCGGTCAACGGGTTGAGCGCGGTACTTTCAGACAGGCGCTGACTGATATAGGTAACGGCCAGCTCGGCCGCCACCTCACCGCCGCGATGCCCGCCAATGCCATCCGACAAAACCGCCAACAGCACCGGCGTGTTGGTGCGGTCTGACAGGCGATAAGCCGAAACGGCAAAGCGGTCTTCGTTGTTCTTACCGGTCATGCCGGGGTGCGTAATGGCCTCAACCGGCCAATGGGAATGCTCAACGCGAATCACGGGATCCTCTCAACCTTTGGTGAGGGCGGTGCGGCATGTGCGGGTTGAAAGCGATAGGCCACCCCACCCAAATGCACCAGGTCTCCGGCCTCCAACAACGCCCCTTGCCTGGAAACCGGAGCATAGTTCACCCAAGTGCCAGCAATCGAACCCGCATCGGATAGCAGGTAGCTGCCATCTGCGTTGTGCTGCAAGCGAGCATGCAAGGGATGAATGGAAGGCGCATTCAACACCACCATCGCCAGTTTGGGATCGCTGCCAAAAGTCAGCTCCTGCCGCGTGATGGCAAGGTCCGCTGGCAAAACCGGGTCGGCACTGCTTGCCACGTTGGGCAAATCCTCTTGCGGTTGACGCAGCAAGCGAGCGTGTGCGGTTGGCCGTGCCACCCCCGCCCAACGAGAGGGCTCAGTCGGCGGCGAAATGGAGCGCGTGCGGCGCGATGCATCTTGCCGGATGGGCACCGGCTGTGTCAACGGGTCTTGCAGGCTGCGGCGTGAAGGGAGCGGTCGGCGCACTCGCCCGACCAACAAAACCGCCCCCAGCAAAACCAGCCCGGCCAAAGCAATCATGGCATAGCGGGTAACGGGCGAATAAATCACCGCCTGCCAAAACGGCAGGCGCGGCGCCTCAGGGACAACAAGTTCAATCAAAAATGGCTGACTGCGCCCACTGAGGCCCAATTCATCCACCACCTCAACCTGAACCGCAAGGCTACGCGAGGTGTTTTCGGTCTCGGGCAAATCCCAGCGGAAGGCATCAAACGGCTCGGTCAGATTCTCAGCCACGACCTGCCCATCCACCATCAGGCGCGAGGCCTGCAAACGGCGTGGATGACCATCGGGGAATTCAATGGCCACCTGAAAGGGCTGCGCCAAAGCCTGCAAAACAGCTGCCTGTCGTCCGGCGGGCGGCTGCCAGGTGCGCTCAATGCGCGCCGGCGGCGAAAGCAAGAAAGGATTGGGTGCGGCAACTTCGAGCACAAACCGCAGCGGGGATAGGCTCACCGCTTGCTGATCAATCTGTGCGGTCAGGCTCAGCTCATGCTCACCGCTGCGATTCAAGGAAGAGCGATATGCCAGGCGATACGAAGTGCGGAGCGGCGCAAAATACGTCTCTGGGTCGGGTAGGGGCTCTTTGCCGGTGAAAAGCAAGAACTGCCCGCCGGTCTGCACAGTGGCTGCGACCAAGGCATCATATGCGGTTGGGTCAAGATCGCGCGCCCCCGCCGACCCGACCAACCAAATGAAGAGCGCCGCGCCCTGCTGACGCGCCCGTTCGGTCAGGTTGGGCAGCGCCTTCAACGTCGCCGCATCGGGCAAGACAGTGACATACAAAATAGCACGGCGTATGGCCGGATCAGAATTGGGCACGGTCACCAGGTCGAGCGCCCAGGCCAGGCTCGTCTGACTGGGCTGAACCGCGGCAAAATCAGGCCGATAGGCTTGAATCGCCTCCGCCCACTGCGCAGTCTCCTTTGAGCGCATCAGCTCCTGTCGTTCGTGTGTCACCACGCTTAAATCATCGCGTCCGGTCGAGGAACGCGCCGCCGCCCAATTGCCAAGGGTCTGCTGCACGAGGTCAAAGCGAGTTGCATCCCCGACGCGGTTCGACATGGCCGGGCCAATGTTGTAAGCCAAAACGACTTGCAAGCCCGGCTGAAACGCCTCAAATTGTTGCAAAGTCTGCGGCACGCCATCTTCCGTGAGTGTGACGCGTTGCACCGGCAGGCCCTGCCAATCGGCGCCGCCGACCAGCGGCGGGCGTAACACCACCTGCACCAACGGGAACTGCGTCAGGTCAAGCGCTACCAGGCTGGCTTGTTCGGGCGCGGGGGATTGGGCAAACACCGGGCGCGGCAATAGCCCCAAGAAGAGCAAAAGCGCCCCAATCAGCCGTGCCCAACCAACGACCGTTTTCATAGAGAAGTGAACACCTCACGAACCTGCCAGAGTAAAAAGCGGAGCGCTTGCAATGCAGCATAGTTGACCTGCACACTCATCCATTGCTCACTCCCATTCAATCGTTGCGGGGGGCTTGCTGGTCAGGTCATAGACGACACGGTTAACGCCCTTGACCTCGTTGACGATTCGGCTGGAAATGCGCGCCAACAACTCATGCGGCAGGCGCGCCCAATCAGCGGTCATGAAGTCCTCGGTTGTCACGGCGCGCAGTGCCACCGTTTCTTGATAGGTGCGCACATCGCCCATGACGCCAACCGATTGCACCGGCAGCAAAGCGGCAAAAGCCTGGGCAATGCTGCCCGGCTCATCCGTCATGCGCCGACCCAACAATCCGGCAGCTTGCAATTCACTGGTGAAAATGGCATCGGCCGCGCGCAGCCGCGCCAGGCGCTCCGCCGTCACTTCACCCAAGCAGCGCACGGCCAACCCCGGCCCCGGAAAAGGCTGCCGCCAAACCAACTCGGCCGGCAGGCCCAGCGCCTCTCCCACGGCGCGCACCTCATCCTTGAACAGGTAGCGCAGCGGCTCAATCAGCTCAAAGCTCAAATCGCTCGGCAACCCACCGACATTGTGATGCGTCTTGATACGATGCGCTTTGTTACGGTCCGGGGCGCTCGATTCAACCACATCGGGGTAAATTGTGCCTTGCACCAGGAAAGGAATTTCGCCCAAACGGCGCGCCTCTGCTTCGAACAAGCGGATGAAGGTCTCCCCGATGATTTTGCGTTTGCTTTCGGGCTCGGTCACGCCGCGCAAAGCGCCGAGGAAGCGTTCTTCGCCTTCGACCGTAATCAGATTCAGCCCCAAACCGCGCCCAAAGGCATCTTCCACCTGCTCACGCTCGCCATGGCGCAACAAGCCATTATCCACAAACACAGCCGTCAGCTGATCGCCAATGGCGCGATGCACCAGAGCCGTCGCCACGCTCGAATCAACCCCACCGCTGACGGCAGAAAGCACACGCTGCCGTCCGACGCGCGCCCGAATGCGTTCGACCGCCTGACGGACGATCGAATCGGGCGTCCAGGTGGGCGGTGCGCCGCAAATTTTGAGCACAAACTTGCGCAACATGGCCCGTCCGCCGGGAGTGTGATGCACCTCCGGGTGAAACTGCACGCCATACAACTGCCGTCGCAGGTCTCCCATGGCGGCAAAGGGGCTGTTGGCGCTGATGGCAAGCACCTCAAACCCTTCCGGCAGCTGCTCAATCCGGTCACCGTGCGACATCCATACCGGATAGTTGCCATCCGGCAAAAGCGGGTTGGAATGCACCGTGCGCACATCTGCCAGGCCATATTCGCGCGCCTGTGCTGCGCCCACCTGTCCACCAAGGGCATGGGTCAGCGCCTGCATTCCATAGCAAATGCCCAACACCGGCAGCCCGGAGCGCAAGACATAGTCAGGGATGGTTGGAGCGTCGGGTTCATAGACCGAAGAGGGGCCACCCGACAGAATGTAGCCGCAGGGCTCAATCGCCTGCACCACCTCAGCCGGGGCATCCCACGGAAAGAGCTCGCAATAGACCTGTGCCTCGCGCACACGCCGGGCAATCAGCTGCGAATATTGAGAACCAAAGTCAAGGATGGCAATTGCGCTTGGGGTCATTGTGGCTCACAGAAGCAAATCTGCCCACCATCAAGCGAGGCGATGCAGACCAGCGAAACAATCGGAATATTGAGATAGGACAGGTGATTACGCCCGCCCTCAAAGATTTTTTCGATCAGCGTGCCGATGCCCACCAGGCTGGCCCCGGCTGCCTGCGTCAGGCGCACCAGCCCCTGAAGGGTGGCACCGGTTGCCAAAAAGTCATCAATGATCAACACCCGCTCGCCCTTTGGCAAAAACTCCGGCGAGACAATCAGCTCGACCATGCGGCCCTTGGTGTGCGAAGGCGCGACCGTTAGATAAACCTGATCGGGCATGGTAATCGGCTTGGTCTTGCGCGCATAGACAACCGGCAAGCCCATGTGCCGGGCGGCAGCAAGCGCCGGGGCAATGCCGGAAATCTCCGCCGTCAGAATGCGGGTTGCCCCACAACCGGCAAAAGCCTGGGCAAACGCTGCCCCGCATTCATCCATCAACACCGGGTCTACCTGATGGTTGATGAAGCCATCCACTTTGAGGATGCCGTTGCCGAGGTTCCGTCCCTCGCGCAAGATTCGATCTTTGAGTGCCTGCAT
>JARKOK010000228.1 GCA_029975765.1 Aggregatilineales bacterium | reverse complement strand
ACAGGTTCCAGTAGATGTTACCGAGATCGAGCAGCCCGTGATGCTCCAGGCCGTAACTGCTTTGGATCGTCTGTTCAACCGATTGCTGTACCATGTAGCCGTTTACTCCTTGATTGAGGACGCCCTGATTGTAGCGGCGGCAGCACCCGCAGACGATGATAGATGCTTTATATTGTATGTGATTTTTATCACGGACGCACGGCGGCGCGTTATAAAGCCTGGTGGTCGGATGGTGAGTGAATGTCGCCGTCCACCGGCAGATTTTCCAGCGTGTCCAGATGGGTGGCGACCGCCACTTCCGCCAGCCGCCAGCCCGCGCCGGCGCGTTCGACGGTGGTTACCGACGTATTCTCAAACCGGACGCTGCGGAGTTCGGGTGCGTCACCGAACAGTTTTTCCAGCAGCAAACCCAGTGCCCCGCCATGTGTCACCAGGGCGACCTCCGGCCCGTGTCCGTTGGCGATGATATCCAGCCAGGCGGCGTACATCCGTTCTTGCAGCGCCCGCCGCGATTCACCCTGCGGCACAACATAGTTGTAGCGGTCAGCGTGGAATGCTTCCCATTCAGCCGGATACATGGCCGCCAGCTCCTCGCGGCGGTAGCCCTGAAAGATGCCCAGATTAAATTCCCGCAGGCGTTCGTCCGGGATCGGTTTCAGCCCCAGCGCAGCACCGACCAGCGCCGCCGTGTCGTAAGCCCGCGACAGATCGCTGCTGAAAATAGCGCCGATAGGCCGCCCGCGCAGATATTCACCCAGCGCCCGCGCCTGGGCTTTGCCAATCGTATTCAGTGGAGTGGGCAGGCAGCCCTGCCAGCGGCCTTCCATATTCCAATCGGTCTGCCCATGCCGGATCAGTAAGACTCGTTCAACCTGCAAGCGACTACCCTCAACAATTCGCAAACCGCAGACGCTTGACGCGCCCGCCGTCAAGCGGCACAATACGCTCTAGTTTACCATAGTGGAACTGTCAGAAAGGGGATGCGTTTCGGTGAAAGTAACTAAAAAAATCAGTCAGGATGCGAATCCTGCCGTGCTGGGAACATCGCTGGTCGCCGGGTTGGGGGTGGTGCTGGCCGTCACCGCGCTGGCTGTTGGTGTTATCCAGGGCGATACCCAGGCCACCGGCCTGCTGCTGGCCGCCGGTTTGCTGCTGTTCATCCTGGGCGTGGTCGGGTGGTTCGGCCTGGTGCAGCCGCACAAACATTTTGACGACATCAACGTGCCTGCGCCGGATGAACATCATCATGAGGCGCACCACGACGAACATGCGATTGAACCCGCCGCCCGCGCCGAGGCTGTGCAGCACTAGATGGCAGCCATCCCCGAACGCGTGCCGGTCAGCGACCGGTTTCGCGGTGTGATTGTGCAGGCGGGCGGTGCGGCGGCGCTGGCGGTGGCCGCGCCACCGGATGCGGAAGTAATTGCCAGTGGTGAGTTTACGCTTCAGTATGGCGCGCGCTTCCTCGGCAAGCCGGAACAGTACATCGTGCCGGGGCTGGTGGTGCTGGATTATGGCGATATGCTGACGGGCGAAGACGCCTGGAATTTTTTGTGGCACCGCAGCAACCTGCATCCCCGCGCCGAAGTCGTCGGCCAGCGGGATGATGGCCGCGAGGACATCGTGTTTTTTCGCGTGCTTGATCTGAGCCTGCCGCCGCATGTGCTGGTCTATGATGGCGCGGCGCTGGTGGCGCGGGTTACGGCGCTGATCGCTCGTGACACCACCGGTGTGCCCCCGCGTCTGCTGGAATTTCTGCCCTGTTACCCGACAGTTGAGGACTGGTTGTTAGCCCAATGAATGAACTGGACAGTGTATTTGATGACAGCTGGCCGGAGGATCATCGCTCCGGGATCGTTGCCGTTGTTGGCCGCCCTAACGTCGGGAAGTCCACGCTGATTAATCGCATCCTGGGGCAGAAGATCGCCATTGTCACCCCCAAGCCGCAGACCACCCGCCGGCAGCAGTTGGGCATCTACACCGAAGAACACGGCCAGATTCTCTTTACCGACACCCCCGGCCTGCATAAGCCGCAGCACCGGCTGGGGCAGTACATGGTGACGGTGGCCGAAAACGCGCTGCAGGACGCCGACCTGATTCTGTGGGTGCTGGATGTGTCCGTGCCGCCGCAGGAGGGCGACAGACACATCGCGGCGACCGTGACGCGCCTGCGCGGCGAAACACCTATGGTGCTGGCGCTGAATAAAAACGATCTGGCCGATGAGGCGGCGCGGCAGGCCAACACAGAGGCTTACCGCGCGCTGGTGCCGAACGATGGCGCGATGCTCGTCAGCGCGCTGTCTGGCGACGGCGTGCCGGCGCTGGTGGCCGATCTGCTGGCGCGGCTGCCGTCGGGGCCGCGTTATTACCCGGTCGAGCAGGTGACGGAGGTCAACCAGCGGTTTGTGGCGGCGGAAGTGATCCGCGAGAAGATCATCCTGAACACGGAGGAGGAAATTCCTTACTCCGTCGCGGTGGAAGTGGAAGAGTTCAAGGAACGTTCGGCGCAGATGACGTACATCAGCGCAACGATCTACGTCGAACGCGACACGCAGAAGGGCATCGTCATCGGCAAAGGCGGTGAGATGATTAAGCGCATTGGGACGGAAGCCCGTACCGAACTGGCGGAGATGCTGGGGACACAGGTATTTCTGGATTTGCACGTTAAGGTGCTGAAGAACTGGCGCAGCGATGACGATCTGATGCGGCGGTTGGGTTACCGCCTGCCGAAGAAGGATGAGTCGTAAGAACGCTCCACCGTCTTTTTGGCGGGGTATTACGGCAGCAGTTCTAGCGCCGCTCCATTATTATCATTTCCCTGCTTCATGCGCTTGAGCAGATAGTCTGCGTATTCGTTATGCAGGATTTCCCTACTGCGGCTGGAAGTGTTGGTTTCGCCAGTGCTGATATCCGCTTCAAGAGCCAGTTTTGCAAGCAGTGCTAATGAACCGGGTGGCGGATTATCCGGGTCAAATTCGGTATCTGGTTTGTCCGTGTCGATTTCCGGCTCAATTTGCTCTAGCAGGTCTTGCCACAGATCAAGCGGCAGTTGGACGATGGACTTACCATGTTCATCTGTAACCACCTGCGCGGCCTGTTTGATCGCTTTTAAGTCAAAGTCTGCCATGTCTATATCTCCTCAACTCTCAACCTGATTATACACGCCTCTCACTTCTCACCGGCCATGCGCTTCAGTTCGTACAGCTTGG
This sequence comes from Aggregatilineales bacterium, assembly GCA_029975765.1. GTDB lineage: Bacteria > Chloroflexota > Anaerolineae > Aggregatilineales > Phototrophicaceae > CFX2. Next base: position 26,275 of record JARKOK010000228.1, on the reverse strand, counting down.
TCAGGGCTTCCAGCGGGCTGAGGTTGTCCACTTCCAGCTTACGCAGCGCGTCCAGCGCCGGGTTCACCGGTTCGAACAGCCGCATCTGCCCGGCATCTTCGCGTTTCTTCTGCTTCGCGCTGACGGGCGTGGGTACCGCCGTCGGCAGTTTAAAATCGCTGCCCTGGTCTTCCAGATGTTTCAGCAGTTCGCGGGCGCGTTCCACCACCGGGCGCGGCATCCCGGCTAACTGCGCCACATGCACGCCGTAGCTGCGGTCGGCGCCGCCGGGGATGACCTTGTGCAGAAATACCACATTGTCACCTTCTTCGGTCACGGCGACGTTGAAGTTACGAGCGCGCGGCAGAATGTTCGGCAGTTCGGTCAGTTCGTGGTAGTGGGTGGCGAACAGCGTCCGGCAGTTCAGGCGTGGGTTGTTGTGGATGTATTCGACGACCGCGCGCGCGATTGCCAGCCCGTCATAGGTGCTGGTGCCGCGTCCCACTTCATCGAGAATCAGCAGGCTGCGCCGCGTACTGCCGGACAGCAGCCGCGCGGTTTCGACCATCTCCACCATAAACGTGCTTTGTCCGGCGTGGATTTCGTCCTGCGCGCCGATGCGGGCAAAAATGCGGTCAACCAGCCCAATCGTCGCTTCGTCTGCCGGGACGAAACTGCCAATCTGCGCCATCAGCGTGATGATAGCCGCCTGACGGATGTAGGTACTCTTGCCGGACATATTCGGCCCGGTGATGATGTGGACGCGCGACATGCTGTCGAAATGGGTGTCGTTCGGAACGTAGCGGATGCCGCCGTCCAGCAGCTTTTCGACGACTGGATGGCGGCCATCCTTGATAACCAGCAGATCATCTTCCGTCAGGGTAGGGCGGGTATACCCTTCGCGCACGGCCACGTCCGCCAGCGATAGAAAGGCGTCGAGGTGCGCGACGGCGCGGGCGGTGTTCAGCAGGCGCGGCGCGGCCTGGGCGATGTCACGGCACAGCGCCTCAAACAGCCGCTTTTCGACAGCCATAATTTCTTCTTCGGCGTTCAGCACCAGGGTTTCGTATTCTTTCAGTTCTGGCGTGATGTAGCGTTCGGCGTTCACCAGCGTCTGTTTACGGATGTAATCCGCCGGGACTTTACCGGTGTTGGCGTTGCTGACCTCGATGTAATACCCGAACACTTTGTTAAAGCCGACCTTGATGCTGGCGATGCCGGTGCGGCGGCGTTCCTGCGGTTCGAGGTTAGCGATCCAGTCACGCGCGTCGCGGGTGGCGTTCAGGATGTCGTCCAGTTCGGGCGCGTAGCCGGGGCGAATCGCGCCGGGGGTGTTCAGCAGGGCGGGCGGCTCGTCGGTGATCGCGCGCGCGATCTGGTCGCAGATGTCGGCGCAGGCGTCCAGCCGGTCACACAAAGGACGTAACGCCGGAAGCGTGCCGATCACCGCCTGAATCTGCGGAATCACGTCGAGGCTGCTTTTCAGTCCCAGCAGATCGCGCGGGCCGGCGCGCCCGATGAGCAGGCGGTTCGTCAGCCGTTCGATGTCTGACACGCTGCGGAGCGCGCCTTGCAGCTCACTGCGGATCGCTTCGTCGCCGGTCAGCGCGGCCACCGCGTCAAGGCGGGCATTCAGGCGATTTAAGTCCAGCAGCGGCTGGCTGATCCACGTCCGCAGCAGGCGCGCCCCCATCGCGGTTACGGTACGATCCAGCACGCCCAGCAGGCTGCCGTCCGTTTTTCGGCTGCGGATCGTTTCGGTCAGTTCCAGGTTGCGGCGGGTGAACGGGTCCAGCACCATGAAACTGGCAGTCGAGTAGGCGCGCACGCCCGTGATCTGTCCCAGGCTGCCGCGCTGGGTATCGCGCACGTACATCAGCGCCGCGCCCGCCGCGCAGATCGCCGCCGGCTGGTCGCCCAGGCCATAACCGTCCAGCGTGCGCACACTGAAGTGCTGCATGAGCGCCTGTTCCGCCGTGCCGCGCTCGAAGCGCCAGTCCTGTACCGCCGTCAGATGCACCCCCTGCGGCAGCGACACGCCGCGCTCGACCCACACAGCCGGCATGATGACCTCACGCGGGGTCAGCCGCGCCAGTTCTTCCAGCACCAGCACGGCAGCGTTGTCGCCCTCAAGCTGGGTGGCGGCGAATTCGCCGGTCGAAATATCCACGTAAGCGATGCCGGCCTTGTGCCATTGACCGGAGTCCGGGTCGCCCACCGGCACGACGGCCATCAGGTAATTGGCGCGGTCTTCGGCCAGCAGTTCGGGTTCGATCACTGTGCCGGGTGTGACCACCCGTGTCACCTCGCGGTCAACGATGCCCCGGCCATCCGGTTCGCTCATCTGCTCGCACACTGCGACGTGATAACCTTTTTCGATCAGCCGCGCGATGTAGCTGTCCAGCGCGTGATGCGGCACGCCGGCCATCGGCACGCGCTCACTCTTGCTCACCGGGCGTCCGGTCAGTACCAGATCAAGTTCGCGCGCGGCGATTTCAGCGTCCTGGTCGAAGGTTTCGTAAAAGTCACCCAGCCGAAAAAAGAGGATACAATCGGGATATTCGCGTTTGATGTCCAGATATTGCTGGCGCAGCGGCGTGACGCGGGACATAAGTTATTCCTGTTGTGTTCAGGGCACTGATGAAAATATGTTCGCATATTGCAGCGGAATTTTACCAGTCGCCATAAGCCCCTTCAACTGGCATAATCTACAACCATAAACAACGGCCTAACGAAGTTCACCTGCGGTCGTAACTTCAATCTTTCAGGGACACGACAGATCATGTCCCTGCTGCGATATAAGGATATTAAAGACTATGCCAAACACGATCATCGGGGTTGATCTCGGCGGTACGCGCGTGCGGGCGGCGCGGTTGGACACAGGCCTGAATATTCTCTATCGTGAAGAAACGCTGACCCGCGACGAAGAAGGCCTGGAAGCCACGCTGGCGCGTATCAAGGCGCTGATTCGTCGTGTCCTGCCGGCAGATGCTTCAGCCATTGACGGCATCGGCGTTTCGGCGCCGGGATCAACCAATCCGGTGACCGGGGTGGTGGTCATGCCGCCCAACCTGAGCGGCTGGCATAACGTGCCGCTGGGTGACATTCTCCACGAGGAGTTTGGTGTGCCGGTCTATGTGGGCAACGATGCCAACGTAGCGGCGCTGGCGGAAACCATCCTCGGCGCGGGACGCGGCTGCCGCAATGTCATTTTTGTCACCCTCAGCACCGGCATCGGCAGCGGTATTATTGTGGATGGACGGATGCTGCTCGGCACGACCGGACTGGCAGCCGAGGCCGGACACATGACGCTGGTTGTCAACGACCGGGTGACGACGCTCGAAAAAGAGTGTGCCGGCCCGTCCCTGGCGCGGAAAGCGCGGGAGCGTATCGAACGTGGCGCGACCTCGCACATGCTTGAACTGGCGCAGGGCGACCTTAACGCAATTGATGGCAAGATCGTCGGGATGGGCGTGGCCGCCGGAGATGCGCTGGCGCTGGACATCGTGCGCGAGGCGGGGCGGCTGGTCGGCCTGGGGATGGTCACGCTGCTGCATGTCTTTAACCCGGAGATTCTGCTGTTTGGCGGCGGCGTCAGCCAGATTGGCGAACCCCTGTTTGCCCCCATGCGTGAAGCCATCCATCAGTACGCCATTGACCGCGCCTACTGGGAAAACCTCCGAATCGAACCGGTCGCGCTGGGCGAAAACGTCAGTCTGATCGGCGCGGCGGCGCTGGTGCCCACACACGGCGGCGTTGAAGATGTGACTGAAGTCGCGGCTAAACTGAACGCCTGATACACGTTCGTCATCGGCTGGCCGGCAGGGACAGGGCGGCGTTCTGTCCCTGTATAAGAAAATTACAAGAAATTTCAGCCGATGCTTTAATCGCCCTTTATATCATGTTACAATGTTGCCATGCAGCTCATGTTACCGGACTTCCGTGTGCGCCAGCGAGATTTCCTTCTGGAAATTTCGCGCGCGATGACCGCCCAGCTTGATCTGGGGGAAGTGTTGCGCCTGGTGCTCAACGCTTCGATTGTCATGCTGGCGGGTAAAGTGGGACTCGTCGCTCTGCGGGACGCGAACGGCCTGTACCGCGTGCGCGCCACGATGGGGGTGGAGAGCGACCGCATCCCCCAGATTAACCGGCTGCTGGATGAGCTGGTTACCACCGACAGCACCCTTGACCCGGAATTTCTGAATGGCCGCCTGAGCGAGATGGCCGTGACGCTGGACAAGCGGCTGCGCCAATCGTTGTTTCTGCCGCTGGTGATCGCGGGGGAAGCGGTTGGCCTGCTGATTGTTTTCCGCGCCTACTGGGTCGAAGCCACCGACAATGATCTCCAGATTTTACAGAGTTTCGCCGATCAGGCCGCGATTGCCGTTCATAACGCACAGTTATATGCGCGCATTGACTATGAGCGTAAGCGGCTGGCCGCCATCCTCGAATACAGCGCCGACGGCGTGATGATCCTTGACCCACATCTGGCGATTCTGGGTTTTAACCGCGCGCTGGAGCGAATGAGCGGGTGGACGAGCCACGACGCCGTAGGCCGCGATCTGGATGAGGTCATCGTCTGGAAGCGGCTGGAAAAAGGTGATGTGCGGCAGGCGCTGGCCGAAGGCTGGCCGTTCCGGCTGTCGTCGGACGCGCCGGTTGAAACGCTGTATGTGGAGGGTGATCTGCTGCGGCGCGACGGCCTGACGCTCAGTGTAGGCATCACCTATTCGCCGCTGCTGACGGTGGACGGCCAACTGGCGAACATCATCGCCAATGTGCGTGACATCACCAATTTCCGGCAGGCGCAGGAGATGCAGAATGTTTTCATTTCCACCATTTCTCATGAGTTGAAAACACCCGTCGCGCTGATTAAGGGCTACGCCGGCACCCTGCGCCGCGAGGATGCCACCTGGGACCCACAGGTAATCAACGACAGCCTGGCAGTGATTGAAGACGAGGCTGACCGCCTGACGGAACTGATTGAAAATCTGCTGGCGGCCAGTAAGCTCAAAGCTGAACGGATGCGGCTTGATCTGAGCGATGTTCGGCTGGACGCGCTGGCGGCGCAGGTGGTCGAACGGTTTCAGACGCAGACCACGATACACCAGTTCACGCTCAGTTTCCCGCCGGATTTTCCTGCCATTCAGGGTGATGAGTTTCGTCTCCGGCAGGTGTTGGATAATCTTGTCAACAACGCCATTAAATATTCGCCCAATGGTGGTATTATTGAGGTCGGCGGTGGGGTAGATGATGAAACCGTGACCGTTTATGTGCGCGATCAGGGCGTCGGGATTGCCGAGCGCGAACAGGAACGCATTTTTGACCGGTTCTATCGCGTGGATGATACCCTGAGCCGGCGCACGAAAGGCACCGGTCTGGGGCTGTATCTTGCCAGAACCATTATCGAGGCGCATGGTGGCCGTATCCGGGTGAAGAGTAAACCGGGACAGGGTTCGACCTTCTATTTCACGCTTCCCCAACGCTAACGTTTTCGTCTGTCCAGCCAGTGCCCGATCCCGTCACGGCGAACCGCCGGTTCGTCTCTGTGATGTATTTTCGTTTAACCGATCTTTCCCGGAGCAACCCATGCCAAAGATGTTACAAGCGACGATCTCCTGTATTCAGTGCCGCCAGCCGTTCCGTGTCTCGTTTCAGAACGTGGTGGATGCGAAACAGGACCCCCAGGCCAAGATGCGCCTGCTCACCGGCCAGTTGAATCTGGCGCAGTGTCCCAACTGCGGCGCGCCGAATACCATGCTGACCCCGCTGGTCTACCACGACCCGGCCAAGGAACTGCTGATTACGTTTGTGCCGATGGAACTGAATCTGTCCAAGGAAGCGCAGGAAAAAGCGATTGGTGATCTGGTGCGCGGCGTGACCAGCGAACTGCCGCAGGGGGCTTTTAAGGCTTACCTGCTCCAGCCGCGTCAGGCATTGACCATGCAGGGTCTGATAGATCAGGTTTTGCAGGCCGACGGCGTGACGCCTGAAATGATGGAAGCGCAGCGCAGCCGCGTGCGCCTGATCGAGTCGCTGCTGGAAGCCGACGACGCCGATCTGCCCACGCTCATTCAGCAGAATGACGCGCAGATTGATTCACAGTTCATGCAGACGATGACCCTGCTGGCCCAGCGGATGTTACAGGAAGGGCGGCAGGCGCTGGCCGAACGGCTGGTCATGCTGCAAAATCAGGTGGTTGAAGAGTCCAGCTTCGGCCAGCAGTTGATCGAACGCGCCCGCGTGCAGGAAGAAGTCATCCAGCAGGTCGCCGAAGATGTCAACGCGCTGGGCGAAACTGCCGACCGTCCCGATTTTCTGCGGCTGGCGCGCCAGTATGCCGACAGCGAAGAACGCTTGCAGGCACTTGTTGGCCTGGTGCGCCCGGCGTTCGATTACCAGTTCTTCCAGGAGCTTCAGGTGGTTATCGGGCAGGCGGCGGCAGACGAACGCCCCCAGCTGGAGGCCCTGCGCGAAAAACTGCTGGAACTGACCTCGCTGGCCGACCAGCAGGCACGCGCCGCCCTGCAGGACGCCGCCACGCTGCTGCAGGCGCTGGTTAACAGTGAGAACCCGCAGGAGGTCATTGAGGCCAATCTGGCGCTGATTGACGTGACCTTCATGCAGGTGCTTTCGGCTAACGTGCAGGAAGCCGAGCGCCGGGGCGATGCACGCATGGGGGAACGCCTGAAGGCCATCTACAATCTTGTGGTGACCATGCTGCAAGCCAACATGCCGCCGGAACTGCAATTCATTAACGAAGTGCTGTCCGCTCATTCCCCGGACGCGGCTCGTGATCTGATCACCCGGCGCATCCACGAGTTTGACGGCGAACTGCTGGGCGCGATTGACGCCGTTGAAGATCAGGTGGCCGACCAGAACGACCCGGCCATGCTTGAGCGCCTGAGCCTGCTGCGCGAGGCAGCGGCGCAGGCTTTAGGATAAAACGGCAGTCTGTCCGTGTGTGCGCTTTGATAATCCGCTTTCCCTGCCGGCTGAAGCCCTCAGCGGCAGGGAAGGGTGAACCCTGGTCGTCAGCCGAATTGTAATATGTGTTTATATTTCTGTCTGTTGCCCTGCGTTTGACCTACGCATGGCTGTGCAAGGCGTTATTATTTGGTAAAATGTTGGCCTTGCAGTACAGTTGTCCCCGTGCCGCTTCCGGCGGTTTGGTTCGAGGGGATTGTGGAGATTAAAGAGGTTCGATCAATGCACCTACGTTTGTTGACAAAACCATTGGCAGGTTTGGCGCTGGTGGCGCTGCTGCTGGCGGTGGCGCTGTCCCTAACGCTGAGCGCGCCGTCGCGGCTGCTGGCGCAGGATGCGCCCACACCCACGCCGAACGACCCGCTGTGGCGCGCGTTTTCAGCAGTGCGCGACGCGATTGAAGAAGAAAAATCAACGGATTTGACGATTGTCAGAAGTTACGAATGGGAACAGCAGGAATATGTAGGCGGCATTGACGCCTGCAAAACGCTGGATAATCCCGCCGATTATCGCGATATTTACTGGGGCTGGACGTTCACCATCACTTCGATGATGAACCAGGTATACCAGGGGCGTGTCAGCTTCGACCTGAAAGCGGTGGTTGTCTGCGACGAAGTGACGACAGCCGGTGCTGCCCCGCAGGCGGCGGCGGATCCAAACCTGCCTCCACCGGTCGCCGGGGCTGCCGCTGTTGGCAGCTTTGAACTGGGCGGCCATGTGCTTGACCTGAGCGCCAACACGGCCAGCCTGATGAACCGCGCCGGGATGAAGTGGGTCAAGAAGCAGTTGGAATACAAAGTCGGCGATGATCCCAGCAAAGCGGCGGGTATGATTGCCTCGGCCAAAGCCAACGGCTTCAAGATTCTACTGGGGATCAAGGGCGACAAATCCCAGATGGGTGACTTTAACACCTATATCGCCGGTTTCGCGCAGTTCCTCGCCGGCGTAGCCGGGCAGGGCGCGGACGCGATTGAAGTCTGGAACGAACCGAACATTGACCGCGAATGGCCGGCAGGCCAGGTGAACGGCGCCAGCTACACGCAGATGCTCGCGGCGGCTTTTAACGCCATCAAGGCACGCAACCCGAATACGCTGGTCATCAGCGGTGCGCCCGCGCCGACCGGTTTCTTTGGCGCGGCGGGCTGCACGGCCAACGGCTGCAATGATGATGTGTTCATGCAGCAGATGGCGCAGGCGGGCGCGGCGCAGTACATGGACTGCGTGGGCCTGCATTACAATGAGGGTATTATCGCGCCGTCCGCTACCAGCGGCGACCCGCGCGGCAGCTATCCGAGCTACTACTTTGGCTCGATGCTCCAGCGAGGCTACGGGCCGTTCGGTGGCAAGCAGGTGTGCTTCACCGAACTGGGCTACCTGTCGCCGCAGGGGTTCAGCACCCCGCTGCCGGCCACCTTCGCCTGGGCGCAGAATACCACCGTTGCCCAGCACGCGGCCTGGCTGGCCGAAGCCGCCACCATCGCCGCGCAGAGTGGCAAGGTGCGCCTGATGATTGTCTGGAACGTGGACTTCCCGTTCTATACGGCGGACGATCCGATGGGTGGTTATGCCCTGTACCGTCCTGATGGCACCTGTCCCGGCTGCGACAGCCTGGGTGCGGTGATGAAGAAATAAGCTGATCTGAGGAGGGGCGAACCACTGACTGGTTCGCCCCTGTGTTTTGTTAATCTCCCGGCACGTTTTCCAACAGGCCGTGTTCCCGCAGGCGCGCGCCGTATTCCCGCACGACAGAATAACCGTGATCGTCGAAATGGCCTTTCACGCGGTCTTCGTCTAACTGCGCGGCGCTGTGCGGGGTTCGCAGCTGCGGGGCAAACCGCCGCAGCTTGCGCCGGTATTCCCAGTTTTCCAGCGCATCTCCCATACGCCCGGCCAGCAGCCACTCCAGCAGCCGTTTTACCGCGCCCCAACCCGTGCCGACTTCCAGTTCCCGCTCATCGTAAAATGCGCCGCTGGCGTTGGGCAGGTGCGCGCCGACCCAGGCATTGGCGGCGCGCAGTTGGTGGTACAGCGTATGGCCGTACAGCGGCACCATCTGCGTCACTTCATGGGCGATGAACACGTCCTGTCGTTCCTGCGTTAGCCGGTTGTCCGCCAGCACGTAATTCGGGCAGATTTCAATGCCCTGCCGCCGCGCCAGCCGTACCAGCAGGATGGAAAACGCCCGCGCCAGCCACACCCGTCCGGGGGTGGTAACGAGCAGATAATCCAGATCATCCCGCGGGCTGGCGGCGTTGCGCATCGCCAGCGCGCCGGTCAGTGCCACCAGCCGCACGAAGGGCAGCCGCGCCAGCCACCGGCCATACCGCTGCGCGAGCGGCCATAATTCGAGCGATGCCGCTTCCCGCGCCTGGCGCAGCCGGATGAGATCGGCGCGCTGCTGGCGGGCGACATAACCCTGATCGCAGATCAACATCTGTTGCAGAGCAGGGGAAGCCGCCAGTCGGTCGTTAACCTCGGCGGCAGTTACGGGGGTGTCGTGGATGAGAAAATGGTGGATTTCGGCAGCCGTCAGCGGACAGTGAAACACATCTGCGTACAGCACGGTGCGTATAATCGCCGCCTCAATCGCATCCATTCACTACTCCGTGTTGGATTTCGTTTGGCTGATTCGCTCACTCAATTCCAGCGCCATACCCAGGTATCGGCAAAGCGGCATGAAGTATTGATCGGCTCAAAGTTTACCACCGCGTTACCCACCGCGCCGGTGATGGCCGGCGTGTCAAGGCTGCCGGCCAGCGCCCCGTCTACGTAATACAACGTCCGGTCGCTTAAGACCACCACCAGTAAATGATACGCCGTTTTGTTAGTGATCGGTTTTTCACCAAATATACCCGGCTGGAATGTTTCACCCTCGCGCCGCGCCAGGCCAAAGCCGCCCACCCGGTCGGCATATGCCAGCAGATAATGATCGTTGTCCGTCTGCTGTAAAACCAGCCCGCAGCCGGTCATGCCTGCCGCGCCCGCTTCCCAGGTAAAGGATGTGCCCAGCGCCAGCCGGGTGAACGACGAACCCCGCCCCAGCATGAAACGATCCACGCCAGGCCGCGCCGATTCCGCGAAGCTCTCCGCGATCGTGAGCGCCATGTCCCCGCCCGCAGGGATGACGTTTCGGCGCTGAAGTTCCAGCGCCATCGTCGCCGGTGCGCTGACGATTAACCGTGTGGGCAGCACCGGCGCGCCGTCCACCAGCAGCGGCGTTGTGATCGTGAGGTTGTCAAAGCGCGCGGCAGCCTGCGGACGGGAGGCGCTGGTCTGCACCGCCAGCCCCAGCGTGCCGCCGTCGGGAATCGTGGGGTCGCTCAGGCGGCCAATCAGCCCACCATTTACGAAGAAGTCAAAACTGGTGCCGTTCACCAGCATCGCCAGCGTGAAGGTTTTGCCACCGGGAATAATCGCCGGGTGCGGTGTCCAGTCACGGATCACCCGTTCCACGCCGCCATCCCGTACCAGAAACCGCCATTGTCCCTGTTCGTTAATTGCCAGCAGATAATAACGGCTGCTGGTCTGCCGGGCGGTCATACCCACCACCCAGTTATCGTGCGCCGGCTCGACGCTGACCGACACCTGCGCGAAATACACCGCCGGGATGCTGGCGTCGTCGTCGGTCGCCGTCCCGGTTTCCCCCGCCTGATCGAGTGTCAGCCGCAGGCTGCCATCTTCGACAGTGGTTTCCACCGGCCCGACTGCGCTCGACCAGTTCGCTGCTCCGTTGAAATTTTCGCTCAGGCTGATCTGCCCGTAACCGGCCAGCATCGTCAGCGTATAATCGCCGCTGGCGCTGCCCGCGCCGGTGATTGTCGCGGTGTAGGTATCGGTGCGCGGCATGGTGATCGCTTCCAGCAGCGCATCGCGGCTCGCGGGGTACTGATAATCGTCATTGGCGATGATGACCGCGCCCGCGCTGTTACTGATGGTCAACTGCGGGTCGAACTCGCCCGTGCCCTGCACCAGAAACGACAATACGCTGCCTTCAACTGCGCTGAATGTCCAGCGTTCTGCCCCACCGCTGTCTATGTGCCCGGTTTCCGGCATGAACAGTGTCAGGTTTTGCTGCGCCTGGGCGGGCAGCGCCGCCAGCAGCAGCAGCCAGCCGAGTATCAACAGTTTCTTCATCGGTTGAACGGCATCCATTGGGGGAAGCGGGACTTTAGCTGCGTAAGGTACTGCTCGAAATCGGCGAAGGTGAGTTCCGCGCCGTCGGCCCAGCGGTGAGTCTCCGCCAGCCGCAGGCGGCGCTGCTCACCGGCCACCCGCAGCGTATCCTGGCGCACATCTTTGGCTTTGGCGTCCTTATCGCTGACGAGGGCAGTGAAGTGTGCCTGTTCGTTCAGGGTTTTGGCCTGTTCCGGCGAAGCCAGCACATATACCGGCAGAAACTCGTCGTTCTGTTCCAGCGCGCAGGCGATCACGAACCAACCGGCGGGAACGCGGTTGCGGCGGTGTTTGATCTTAAACGACCACAGCAGTACGCTGAACGGCTCACGCGCGTCTATTTCACGCTGTACGCGGTCGTGCTGCTGCAGGCGGATGTGGTCGGCGTTCATCTGCACCGCCCGTCCGCTCGGCCAGCGCCGGCGCAGCTGCGGTTCGATGACCCGCGAGACTACCACTGCCGCCAGCCCGAAACCGGCCAGCCCCGCGATGATGTTCAGACCGTCGTTGGGTACAGCCGCGTTAATGATCGCATAGCCGATTACCCAGATAGCGAAGAACAGCCCGAAAATGGCTGACCGCAGCGCGCCGTGTTCCGGGTCGGCAGGAAAGGATAAAGTCGTCGGTTGAATGGATGGTTCGATCATGTTGCTTATGGTTTTTCTGCTAGGAAGATGACTCGCGCCGCCTGGGATACACCGGGGTCGTAGGGGGTGAGATTAAGTTGAAAAATGCCGCTGACCTTCAGCCCGGCTCGCTGCACCAGCGAGGCCACCGCCTGCACCGGGAAACCGCGCAGCACGCGCTGTCCCTGGCTGCGCTGCCAGGCATCCCCCTGGCGGCGGAACAGAATATACTGGCTGACCGCCATCTGGCGCTCGTAATCAAACTGGTTGGTGTTGAAGGCCGTCAGCCGGTCGTTGTTGACGATCACACCGTCGGTGCTGTGTCCCTGTTCGGACAGCCCCTGAATCGTGATCAGATCAAAAATGAACAGCTTCTCCGGTTCTAACATGCGCTGCACGTGGGTGAAAACCAGTTCCAGATCACGCAGGCTGTTCAGTTCGTTCAGCACATTCAGCGCCAGCACCATCTCCGCTGTGCCGTCCCGGTCCTTCAGTTCGCGGATGTCGGTCTGCGCCCAGTGCAGCGCGGCGTTGGTGGCTTCGGTGAATTTCTGCTGCGCCACCGCCAGCATCTCTGGTGAGCTGTCAATGCCGGTGACAGTGAACATGAACTGCGACAGGTAATCTATGCTCGCGCCCGTGCCGCAGCCCAGAACCGTAATCCGCCGCCCCAGCCAGTCCCGCTGCTGGGCGAAATCTATCAGCACAGGGGTCATCCGCTGGGCAAAATCGCCCAGGCCGATATCGTCATATACGGGCGCTAGAACTGCATAATCTCCGGGCACAGGCCACACCTCACGCATGAATGAACCGGGCGCGCCGCGCGCCCGCGATGCTGAGGGCTAGGGTAGCACACTTTGGGCGAATAAGCCAAGTGTTTAGTACCGGCTGGAGGTGGGCATTCGATAACCCTGGCCGGGTACGGTCATGATGTAGGTTGGATGGCGCGGGTTTTGTTCGATCTTCTGGCGCAGCCGCGAAATGTTCACCCGCAGCACGGAATAGTCGCCCTGGTAATTGTCTCCCCACACCACTTGCAGCAGATGATCGTGAGTCACGACCTGTCCGGCGTGGCGCATGATGGTCGCCAGCAGACCGTACTCAATCGGTGTCAGGCGCAGCCGCTCGCCGCGTATAAACGCCTGGCGGCGGGGGATGTCCAGTTCCAACTGGCGCACCACCAGTTTGGTTTCGGGCTGCGGTGTCCAGTCAATGCGGCGCAGCAGCGCGGCCACCCGTGCCACCAGTTCTTCCGAAGAAAACGGTTTCGCCATATAGTCGTCGGCGCCGGCTTCCAGCGCCGTGACTTTATCGCGCTCGCGCCCATAGCCGCTGAGTACGAACATCGGCAGGAACGACAGCGACCCCACCTGCTTTAACACTTCCACCCCGTGAATTTCGGGCAGGATGACGTCGAGCAGCACCAGATCGGTGTCGCCGTTGGCGATGGCGTACAGCGCGACTTCGCCCCGGTCAACCGCGACGGTATTATAGCCGGCCTGATTCAGCAGGGTAGAGACATACTCCGCCGTATCTTCATCGTCCTCGACAATGAGAATCTGTCGGTTTGCCGCCTGTGTCATGACCATAGTGAGTTACTCACTGTAACAATTTTCATACTGTAGCATAACCCTTTGTGAACATCCTAATCATATCCTAACTTGGCCGGGATAGGCAACTAGGAGCCAGGGGGAATTTGGTGGGGGTTGCCGGTCAAACAAAAAACGCACACCAATTTAGTATGCGTTTATCAGTGTGGGCGCACTAGGACTTGAACCTAGAACATCAGTCTTGTAAGGACTGCGCTCTGCCAATTGAGCTATGCGCCCTGAATGATTGTAGTTTACATGAACCGCTCCGGTTTTTCAATCCCGGCGTGGTCCTGAATTGCGCTCAGAAGTTACACGGCGTTTCCAGCGGTGGCGTCCACTCCGGCACGGTGTCGGTGAAGGTGGTGCCGTCCTCGCGGAAGGCGGCGACTCGCGCGTCAATTTCATCCGGCGTCAGCGCCATGCCTGCCGCGACGAACAGCCAGTCCACCTGCTGCACGTACTCACGCGGTTCGGTGGAATCAATCAGGCCGCCGTTGATGAACCACAGGTTGTAGTTAAGGGACATTGGCACTTCGGGATAATACTTGCCGCTGTGTGTGGCAAATGGTTCGCCGTCCACGTAGTAGATCGCTGTGCCGTCCATGATCTGAAGTACCAGCGTATGCCAGCCGGCGAAACTGTCCGTCAGATGATCGTTGGTATTGTCGGCGATCCAGGGTTCAAGCTGGAAGGTTTCCCAGGTGGTTGCGTGGAGGGTGTGACCGGGTAAGCCCCAGCCGCCGTTGGGCAGGTACTCAAAATCGAGTTCGCTGTAATCCGGGTCCATATCGAACTGCTGCGGGCTGATGAGATAAAACGTCTGTACTACCTGATCACCATCCTGGCCGGTCGCCGGTATATCCGAGAATCGTATACGTGTCGCAAACGTGCCTTCGTAGAACTTACGCTGCTGGCATACCTGTGTCTGATAAGTTTTTGTGCCGTCGGTGGCGGCGGTCATCTGCATCAGACGGTTGTTAGGGGTGTCAGGGTCATCAACAAAAGCCACGCTGCGGGCGCGCCAGCGCGCTCCCGGCACACCCGGCCAGCCTTCACCCGTGCGGATGACCCAACCGTTGTCACTCAAAGCCGGGTCGTTCCGTGCCGTATAGCTGAAGTCGTCAAACAGAATAGCTTCCGGTTGTGCCAGAGCGGCTGCCGGCAGGCCCAACAGGCCGGCGAACAGCAGCATGATCAGATCACGCATGGTATATTCCTTCTTCGGGCCTTACAGTTTGGGCAGCGTGACACCGGTCTGCCCCTGGTACTTGCCCTTTTTGTCGGCGTAGGAGACTTCACAATCCTCGTCGGCCTCGAAGAATAACACCTGCGCGATCCCTTCATTGGCGTAAATCTTGGCAGGCAGCGGCGTGGTATTGCTGATTTCGAGGGTTACGAAGCCTTCCCATTCGGGTTCGAAGGGAGTCACGTTTACCACGAGTCCGCATCTGGCATACGTTGATTTTCCGAGGCAAATCGTTAATGTACTGCGCGGAATTCTGAAATATTCAACGGTACGGGCGAGCGCAAACGAATTCGGCGGGATGATACACACGTCGCCCTCAAAATCCACAAACGAATCGGGGCTGAAGTTTTTGGGGTCAACGATGGCAGAGCGCACATTCGTAAAAATTTTAAACTGATTCGACACGCGCATGTCGTAGCCATAACTCGATACGCCGTAGCTGATAACCCCTTCGCGCACCTGCTTCTCGGCAAATGGCTCGATCATGCCATGTTCCAGCGCCATCTTACGAATCCAGTGGTCAGGCTTCAGTCCCATTACAGTTCCTTTCAGTTATGAGGTATAAGGGATGGGATTTGGCATTTTACTCATCCCTCATCACTTTCCACTAAAACTACATCCGTTCGGGCGCGGACATGCCCATCAGGGTCAGCACACGCTTAAAGACCACCTGCGCCGCGCGGTAAAAACGCAGGCGGGCTTTCGCTACATCGGGCGGCACTTCGCCGTGCAGCGCCCGCACGTTGTCGTAGATCGGGTGGAACAGCGCCGCCAGTTCCAGCGCGTAGAAGGCGATGCGGTGCGGCTCAAAGGTCTGTGCCGAGACTTCGATGATGTCACCCAGTTCCATGACCTTTCGCAAAAAGCGCAGTTCGTCCGCGCCGAGCAGGCTCAAATCCGCGCCAGCATCGCTCAGGCCGCGCGCTTCCGCTTCGCGGAAAATCCCGGCACAGCGCACATGCGCGTTCTGGATGTAATAGACCGGGTTCTCGTTGCTCTGTTTGACCGCCAGATCGAGGTCAAAATTCAGATGCGAGTCCGGGCTGCGCGCCAGCAGCATATAGCGCACGACATCGGCGCTGGTCTGGTCAATCAGATCGTCCAGCGTGTCATAGTCGCCGCGACGGGTGCTCATACGGACTTCCTTGCCGTCGCGGATCATCCGTACCAGTTGAATCAGGATGACGTGGATTTTGGACGGGTCAAGGCCAAGCGCCTCCACGCCAAGCGCAACCACCTTGTACTGCGTGCCGTGATCGGCGCCCAGCACGTTAATCATCAGATCAAAGCCGCGATTGATCTTGTTCCAATGGTAGGCGATGTCGGGCAGGGTGTAGGTGGGGCTGCCGTCGCTCTTAACCAGCACGCGGTCTTTGGCGTCCCCCAGCGCGGTGCTGCGGAACCACGTCGCTTCGCCTCTGCCGTTGGTGTCTTCATCGGCGTCGGCGGCCTGGCCGTCGCCTGCACTTTCCGGTTTGACGGCTTTATACACATGGCCGCGCTGCTGCAAGGCTTCCAGTGTTTCCCACACCGCGCCCGATTCATACAGGCTGTTTTCGTTGAAGAAGATATCGTGTTCGACATTGACGCGCCTGAGGGTGGCGCGGATCACGTCAAACATACGTTTTTCGGCGTATTCCTTAAACGGCTGCCAGTCCGCGCTGACCAGCGAATCGCCTTTTTCCGCGACCAGATCACGCGCAAAATCCTTCAGATATTCACCCTGATAGAAGTCCGTTTCGGGGATTTCGATCGGCTGGCCGAGGGCTTCGAGATACCGTATTCGCAGGCTGTTGCCGAGATCAAACATCTGCTTGCCGGCGTTGTTGAAATAATACTCGCGTTCGACACGGTAACCCGCCGCTTCCAGCAGGCGCGCCATCGTATCACCGACCATCGCGCCCCGGCTGCGCCCCACATGGAGCGGCCCGGTGGGATTGGCGCTCACGAATTCCACCTGCGCCCGTTTGCCCGCGCCCAGATCAAGCTGGAACAGCGCCTCGCCTTCAGCGATGATCGTTTCAGTCTGGGCGCGCAGCCAATTATTGTTCAGGCGGAAGTTGATAAAGCCGGGTTTAATAACCTCTACGCTGCCGACAAATTCCGCCGGCGGCAGATGCCGGGCGATGACCGTCGCCAGATCGAACGGGTTCATGCCGGCGGATTTCGCCAGTTGCAGAGCCACCGCCGCCGCGTAATCACCCTGGTCGGCGCGCTTCGGCGGGCGGATTTCAATCGAAGGAATCTCAAACGCCGGCAGTTCTCCGGCGGCCTGCGCGGCGCGTATAGCCTGCTCGACCAGCACGGCATGTTCTTTAGGCAGTAGTTTCAAGGTGTGAATCCTGTTTGTCGCGTAGGGGCGCACAGCCGTGTGCCCCTACAAAGATGCAAATTATGGCGCATTCTAGCAGATTCATGTTGACCGGACTAGTCCGCTGCTGCCAGCCCAACAACGACAAGCGCCGAGTGTTCATCATAGTCCGGCAGATCATCCTCAACCCGGCGCAGCGGGCGGTACAGGTAGCCGCTCAGACAGAAAAGTGTCCCGATGATACAGGTACACAGAAACATCAGCCCCATGCCGGCGCCCGGCCCCACGCCTACCATTCCGCCGAAGACTCCGGTCAGGCTGCCGCCTGCCGCCATCGCCGGTTCAAATACATGGTCGGCCAGCGGCCCGGCCAGCAGATATCCCAGCGGCATCATCGCCGTTCGCAGCATCCCGTTAACAGAGAACACACGCCCCTGTACATCCGGCGCGACTTTGGCCTGCCAGATGGCGCGATCTCCCGCAACCAGAATCGGGATAAAGAAGGAGCCGGCTAACCCTGCGGCAACCCATACCGGCAGCGTTTGGCCGGTGGAAAACAGGATGTCACCGAGCAGGAAGGAGGCCGCCGTACAGGCCAGCACCGCGTGAATCCGGCGTTTGGGCAGTCCCCACACGCTGACCACCAGCCCGCCGACGACGCCCGCAAAGCCCATCGCCCCCTGGACGGCGGCCAGCGCCAGTTCGTCGCCGCCGCTGCGCGCCAGAATCATGGCGGGCAGCACGCCGAAGTAAGTCAGTGAGGCCAGCAGATTGATGCCGGTGAACATGAGCAGCAGCGCCAGCAGTCCTTTTCGCTGGAAGATGTAGCGAAAACCAAAAATCATTTCCTGCTGTATACTGCCCCGCGCGGCCAGTCCATCGGCGGATAAAGTGGGGCGGGGGACAGCAACAGAAAGCAGTATGCCTACCGCGAAAACAAACGTCAGCACGTCGAACAGCAGCACCACGCCGATGCCAGCCAGCCCCAACACCAATCCGGCCAGAAACGGCGCGCCCACCTCGGCGACTGACTGTGCCAGCGAGCGCATCCCGCTGGCGCGGGCATACTGCTCTTTGGGCGCAAGCAGGGTGATGGAGGCGGTATAGGCCGGCCAGTGAAAGGCATCGCAGACACTGGAGACGGCCTGCAGCAGATAAATATGCCAGATTTCCATATGGCCGGTGACGTACAACACGAGCATCAGCGTGGTCATTAAACCCGCGCCGGTATCGGCCAGCATCATCACGCGCCGCCGGTCGAGCCGGTCAACCCAGACCCCGGCCAGCGGGCTGATGAGAACGTAGGGCAGAAAGCTGAAAAAACCCAGCAGCGCCACCGTCGTGGCCGAGCCGGTTTGCTGGTAAGCCCAGGTGAGCAGGGCGAAGGCGGTCATCTTCGTGCCCAGCATCGAAACCATCTGGCCGAACCAGATGAAGGTGAAAATCCGCATTCCATGAGACTTGAGCATGATGTTGTCCTTGAACGTGTACGAGCAGCCGAATCAAAAACGACGGGCGCGCCCGTCGTTTTTCTTACGCTCCTTACAGAGCGAATATTAGCAAGTTACTTACTGGATACAGGGCGCGCAGTTATAGAGGAGGCGGCGTCCGCCGTGATCATGTTCGAGAGGCTAATCTGCCAGTAGAGGATTTTCATGATTGCCTGTGCAAACCGAAATTCAGCATCAGTGTACGCTAATCGCCGGAAAAAACAAGAGTCCGCTTTGCCGGCAAGGGAGAATTAGCCGGACATTTCCCGTAGGGATGAGGCTGTGGTCGCACTACAGCGGCGTCATCTCCATCCAGTTGTTACCAACCTGCGCGTTGGCTTTCAGCGGTGCGTCCAGCGTGCAGGCGCTTTCCATCACGCTGACCACCAATTCTTTGGTGGCCGGAATTTCAGGCTCCGGCACTTCCAGCACCAGTTCATCATGCACCTGCAAGATCATATGCCCGTTCAGGCCGCGCTGTTCCAGAGCGCGATACAGGTCAATCATAGCGCGTTTGATGATGTCCGCCGCCGTGCCCTGAATCGGGAAGTTAATCGCCACCCGTTCCTCACCCTGTACCAACTGCTGGTTGACGCGGTTGTTCAGTGTGTAGTGCTGGAACAGAATAGGGAAGAAGCGCCGCCGGTCGAACAGCGTTTTCAGCCCTTCTTTGGTGCGTGCCTGCCGCTTGGTCGTTTCCAGATACCGCAGCACGCCGGGCAGGCGGTCAAAATAGGTCTGGATGAAGCGTTCCGCTTCGGCATACGTCAGGTTGCTCTCCCGCGCCAGCCGGTGCGCGCCCATGCCGTAGATCAGGCCAAAGTTCACTTTCTTGGCGAAACTGCGCTGCTCTTTGGTGACGGTGTTGAGGGGAATGCCGTAGACCGCCGCTGCCGTCGCCGCGTGAATGTCCTGCCCCTGGTGGAAGGCTTCCAGCAGCGTGGCATCCTGGCTGACGTGCGCCAGAATCCGCAGTTCGATCTGACTGTAATCCACTGACAGCAGCTTCATGCCCTTTGGCGCGAGAAATGCCCGGCGGATTTTGCGCCCTTCCTCGGTGCGGTTGGGGATGTTTTGCAGGTTGGGGTTGCTGCTGCTCAGCCGACCGGTGCTGGCGCCGGTCTGGTTGAAATCGGTATGTACGCGCCCGGTGTGTGGGTTGATGAGTTCCGGCAGCGCGTCCACATACGTGCCCTTGAGCTTGGTGATTTCACGGTATTCCAGGATTTTCTCGACAATGGGGTGCGCCCCGCGCAGACTGTCCAACACGGCGGCGTCGGTCGAAAAGCCGTGTGTGGTTTTGCGAATACCCTCCGTCGGCAAACCCAGTTTGCCAAACAGCACGTCATTCAACTGCTTGGGACTGTTGATATTAAAATCGCCGTAACCGCCGCTGAGGGCGCGAATCTCACTTTCGACCCCCGCAAGGCGCTGCGATAGTTCTTCGCTGAGTTTTCGCAGGTAGGCCACATCTAAGACAACGCCGGCGCGTTCAATCGCGGCAATCACCGGGACCAGCGGCATTTCCAGGTCTTCAAACAGCTTGATGAGTTGTTCTTTCTCCAACTCAGGCCGTAATATATCCACCAGCCGAAAGGTGATGGCCGCGTCTGCCGCCGCGTAGGGCGCGCATTTTTCAACCGGCACGGCGTCCATTGTGATCTGTTTTTTGCCCGTGCCAATCAGTTCCGTGATTTCGGTCATAAACACGTTGAGTTCCTGCCGCGCCAGCCGTTTCAGCCCCAGGTTATCGCTGTCGGGGCGGCGCAGCCATTCCGCGATCATCGTGTCGAACGTGATCGGTGTCACGTCAATGCCGTACCGCTGCAACATGACCAGATCGTATTCGGCGTTGTGGGCGTACTTGGGGATAGCCGGATTGGTCATGGCCGGTCGCAGCGCGTCCAGTACGGTTTGCAGCGGAAGCTGCTGGCCGTCCCTATGCCCGACCGGAATGTAATAACCCGTATCGCCGTTAACCGCTACCGAGATGCCGACCAGTTCCGCGATCATGCGGTCGGTTGCCGTCGTTTCCGTGTCGAAGGCGATACCCGCCGCCGCGTTCAGCGCGGCGGCCAGCGCGTCCAATCCGGGCTGGTCGCGCACAATGACCGTTTCGCACACGTTTTCCTCCGGCGCAGCAGTAGATACGCCGGCGTCGGCGGGGGCAAACAGCGGTAGCTGCTCGGACTTGGGCAGCCGCGTGCGCAGGCTGTTGAATTCCAGTTCCCGGAACAGGTTGTCTACCTGCGCCGCGTCATAATCGTGCGCGACACAGTGTTTGAGGTCAAACGTCACTGGCGCGTCGTGGCGGATCGTCGCCAGATGCTTGCTCAAGAAGGCCGACTCCCGCCCATCGGCCAGTTTTTGCGCCAGCGTCCCCTTGATTTCTCCCAGGTGTTCATACAGGTTTTCAATGCTGCCGTAATCCTGGATCAGTTTGAGCGCGGTTTTTTCGCCAACACCTTTCACGCCGGGGATGTTGTCCGACGTATCGCCCATCAGCGCCTTCAGGTCTATGAGCTGGCGCGGCTCAAGGCCGTCATATTCCTCGCGGAAGCGCGCCGGGTCGTAGATCAGATCAGGGACACCCCGCTTGGGGAAAAACAGCTTGACGCTTACGCGGTCGGACAGCAGTTGCAGCAGATCACGGTCGCCGGTGACGATGCGTAAATCCGCGTCGTAGCGGTCAATCTGCGCGGCGACCGTCCCGATCACGTCATCGGCTTCATAATCATCATAGGCCAGCAGCGGAATATTAAACGCCTGCACCAGTTGGAAAATGCGCTCCATCTGCCGCGACAGATCATCGGGCATTTTGTCGCGCGTGCCTTTGTATTCGCCATACAGCGTATCGCGCCCGCTCAGTCCCCGGTCGAACGTGACGGCGAGGTACTGCGGTTTGTCCTTTTGCAGCAGATCAAGCAGCGTGCGGGCGAAGCCATAAACAGCGTTGGTCGGTTCGCCGTCGGATGTGGTAAATGCGCTGACCTGGAGCGCGAAGTACTGGCGGTAGGCGATAGCATGGCCGTCAATAATATAAAACAGGGGACGCGCGGGCATATCCAGTCCCTTCGGGTGCGTATGAACATTTGGGCTATTATAGCGGAAAACCCCGCGTGAATACAAAGTAGAGGTACGTCGTACCTCCACCTCACATCTGTATCGAATGCCCTACAGCATCCGCTGGAAGTTGATGAATTCCAGAATTTCCTCGGTTTGCAGTTCGCGGCCCGGCGTGAGGACGAGATAGCTGTCCGCCCACAGCATTTGCGGCGTCAGATCGGGATTCTGCGAGTGGGCGATGTCGCCTGAGCGGCGTTTGAGTTCGCGGATAATCTCATGCGGCGGGCGTTCACCGGGCACGTCGGCCAGCAGGTAGACAAAATCCTCATGCACCTGGAGCAGATGCACCACCCAGCCCTGTTCCTGAAGCTGAATCTTCAGGCCGGCAGTAATCGCCTGCGCGACGGGTTCCGCCAGATGCTGATCCGGGTCATGCAGCAGCCAGACGCAGGCATAGGCACTCGTGACGGCAGCCGGCGGGGGCAGCTCTGCCGGGGCAGCTTCGGGTTCGGAGGGTTCCGCCTCGACCGGCGGCGCGATGGCTGCCGGTGTTTCCGGCACGGCTTCAAGCGCCTGTACCAGCTTCTGCGCCTGCTTACGAATCACTCGCAGCGGCGTCGTCCCGGCGAAAATCATCGAGAGTGTCAGGCCGCCGGTTGTCTGAATCGAGTACAGCATGTAGTCCTTGCCGCTGCTGGGCAGGGACACAAAGCGGAAGCGTGCGCCTTCGGGGTTGGTTTCCCAGTCGTCGGCGATCACCTGCAGCAGTTCGTTCACATCATCGGCGTTCAGGTGTCCGGCGGCAGCAATAATCTCGCTGCCCCGTGTCAGGATCGTGCCCTCGGCGGTCAGTTCCAGGGATGCCTGCGTGAGATTCAGAGCTAACTGCGCGACCACCGGATCAGGGGTGTCCACCTGCGCGGCTTCGGCCTCAGCCATCTCTTCGTCCGCGTAGTTCGTGTCCGGCACGGCGGGCATACCCTGTGGCGGCGTCCAGCCACTGTGTTCCTCTTCATCGAGGGACAGTGGTTCGGGTTCTGCTGCTTCGAAGTCCTCCGGCGGCGCTTCGGCCTCCAGTGACCAGTCGGACTCAAATTCCGCTTCCATGCTGGCGAACACGGCTGACAGATCAGGCGCTGGTGCCGGTGCGTAGGGTTCTGGCGCGTCTTCTGGCAGCCAGTCGGGCTGGATGGCCGTCGTTCTGTCCGGTGGGGTGGTGTCAATCTCTTCGAAGTCGGTTTCCGCTTCATCTGGCGAAGGGGCTACTTCTTCGGCCAGCATCTCATCATATTCGTCCAGGGCGGCTTCGTCAGCGAGGGGCGCATCTTCCAGTTCGCTGAAAAGCTGGTCGAGATCGCCGGTCTGCGCTGGCGGTTGTGCCGCGCGAGACGGAATCATTTCCTGCGCGAATGCCTGATCTACCGCTGTATCCATTTCCGGCGGCGGCGGCTCGAACTGCAAGGAGGGTGATGGCCGGGTGGTGCGGCTGCTGGCATCTGAAGGTGGCAGTTCCGGCACATCCAGCGGCGGCTCAATCACTTCACCGGGGGGCAGTTCTTCCGGCAGGAAATCCGGTTCAATCACGCCGCTTTCATTGAGCGCGCGGAAGGCGCCGGTGTCCATCCCCCAGGATGGCAGCGGCCTGATATGCAGTTTATGGGCCGCGAGGCGGCTTTCAATCTCGCTCATCACATCGGCCAGCGGCAGCGAGTCCGGCAGGTCATCGTCAAACGCAGTTTGCAGCACGACGTGCGCGACCGATTCTTCGCCGGCATCGTCGTCGGATAGTTCCTCAAAATCCCACCAGCCCGACGCTGGCTCAGACGCCCGGTGAACGGGCGGTCGCGCTGCTGATTCTTCTGGCAGGGTATCCGGCCTATTAAATGCCGCGAAGTCATCATCCTCGCCGGCTGGCGGGGCGGACGATCTTTGCGCCGGGATGTCTTCCACGTCTTCACCGCGCAGCATCGCCAGCACGTTGCGGAAGCCCCGGTCGCCGATACCGGTCATCAGATCGGTGACCGTGCCGCTTTCCTCCAACGTCGGCATCGGCGGTTCTTCCTGTGCCAGTTTCTGGAATGTCGCTGCCGGTGGTGGCGGCTGCGGCGGCTTCGCCTCCGGCCTGGATTCTTTCAGCGGGCCGGTCTTGGCTTTTTCGATTTCCTGCAGGACGGCGTCCATACCGGAAGTCAGGATAAAATCCAGTGATCGCTGCTGGCGTTCCGGCAGCGGTTTGTGAGGTTCGCTGCCGCGCATTGACTCCACCAGATTGTCAAAATCGGTGCGGCGCGGTGGCCGGCTCTGGCTGTCCGGTGGTTCGGCTTCAATCGCGCCGAGGATTTCATCGAACGCATTCGGTTCAGCGTCGGGCGTCGTGGCGAGATACTGGCGCACCGCATCCGAGTCGCGTTCTGGCACCGATGGGGTGTCCTCTTCGCTGGCAAGCGGCTCAAAGTCGAAACTCTTCAGCACGCTGTCCAGCGTCGAGAATTCGGGCACGTCGGGCGGTGGTTCCGGTTCGCTCAGGGCGCGCGTCCTGACCGGCTGGCGCGTGGGCGGCAGTTCCGTCCGGTCGTCGTCCAGCCGCCGGGTTTGCGCGGGCTGGTCTTCTGGTGACGGTTCGTCATCGTCGAAGCGGCGCGTCTGGCCGAGCGGTGGAATCGGCGGCGGTTCGTCAAAGATGCGAGTCTTACCGGATGGCTGCTGTTCGCCGGCTCTGCGGGGCGCTTCGGTAGGTGTGGGGGTTTCCTCACTCAAGCCGTAGGGTGCATCCGGTAATGGACTGTCTTCCAAAAGCCGCGTCGTACCGGGATGGGATTCCGGCGGCAGGGGGTGTTGGTCAGGGGCGCGCCGGGCAGGGGGCGGCGGTTGGCTGGCGGCCTCGATAGCCTGCTGGATCACCGGTACCAGTTCGCGGGCGGTGAACGGCACGTCAATGGTGCCCTGTACCTGTAACAGTTCCGCGTCGGGGTGACTGGGACTGGCGATGACGGCAATATCGGACTGGATGGCGCGTAAGTCCTGCACTACGGCAGCGCCGGGTTTACCCGGCAGCGCAAAATCCACCAGCGCGACATCCTGAGGGTGATCGCGCAGGTAATCAAAAGCGGCTTCCGGCGTTGTAAACGGATGAACATCAAACAGGCCGGTTTGTTCCAGAGCTTGTTTGATCGTTACCGCGAAGACGAGCTGCCGGTGGATAATCAGTAGACGTGTTGCCATACGCGCATTTTATAACCGGCTGAAATTTGGGGCAAGTCGAGGACGGAATTTCGTCGGGGCACGGCGCGCCGTGCCCCTGAGTCTGCACATTGTTATGGTCCGGTAACCGTTACGAGCAGCGAGCCGGAGTTGTTGACTTCGCTGACTTCGGTGACGGTGTTGCCGCTGTCCGCCAGCACACGCAGTTCATAAGTTCCGGCAGCGTTAAAGGTGACGTTGGCCGTCAGTACGATGCTCACGCCGGGGTCAAGATTGGATACTACCCCCAGATCGGCTTCCAGACCGCCGGGCAACGTGATGCGATTGGCGAACGATCCGGTTGGCCCTGTGCCCAGATTGCTGATGGTGATGGCATAGGGGCGGGTGACCTCGGTAGCCCCGCCGGGTATGGTGACACTCGTATCGCCGGTGAAACTGGTCACGATCAAATCCGGGCGTCCCGGCGTAGCCGTGGGCGGCGGTGTTGATGTGGGGCGCGGCGTGAACGTTGGGAAAGGCGTAGGCGGTGTAATCACGGTCGGTACGGCGGTCGGCGCGTTAATCGGCACGTTGAAGCAGTTGCCATACAGCGATACGTATTTCTCATTCGCATTGGCGGGATTCTGCGCGGCCACCCAGCCCAGTCGTGACCCAAACTGAATCTGATACCAGTTGTTTGTGCCGGTACGTCCGGTGATCGGTGCGACAGTTCCAGCGTTAATCAGGAGTATCTGCTGGTAATCCACGCCAGGGCCGGTACGCATCCGCAGGCCAACATTCGTCAGCAAACGGCAGGTCGGGTCGTTGGGGTCAATCACCGGGACGTTCGTCTGTGGTGGATTGGTCGCCGTGACCTGCGCCTGGCTGCGGCGTACGTTAATCGTGACGGTGGCCGGATCGCTGGCTATCGCGCCGCGATAGGCGATCAACTGGAACGCAACCTGACCTTCGCTGCGAGGGGTGTAATCCAGCAGGACTTCAAAGTTGGTCTGGCCGGACGGGGACTCAGATGAGATAGTTTTGACAATCTGATCGTTGGCGAGGAGCTGCACACGCGTTACGCCAACGGCGTCGCGGGCGCTGGCAGTAACAAACAGTTGGTTGCCAACGACAAACTCATCGCCGGCTTTGGGCGCGGTGATCGTGACGACCGGCTTGCCACCCGGATTGATGGTCGGCACGTTGATCGGTTCGTTCGTTGGTGGCTGCGCGGTGAGATTACACGCGCTTAAAATCGCCAACAGCAAAACTAACAATACACGCGGATACAGGCGCATGAGGTTCTCCCGGTGTCGTTCGTGATACGGTTCTTAAGGCCATTCTAGCACCAGGGCGCGGGGTGGGGCAATGCGCGGTCGCTGTGCGTTCACCCCACTGCCGCTCAACGCCAGAACAAAACAAGCCCCGTCAGCGGGTGAGCGGGGCTTTCATGGCCGTTTGTGCAGATCATAGCGGGAATAGTCTAATCAATCGGTTCTTTGTAGATGATGTAGCGGCCAATGTCGTCGCCCTTGCCGATGCAGGTGCTCAGGTCCACCTTGAACTCGCGTCCGCCCGACACCCAGCGCAAGCCTTCCTGCAGCAAGCCCTGCCCGACGAAACAC
>JARKOK010000203.1 GCA_029975765.1 Aggregatilineales bacterium | reverse complement strand
CATCCGGCAGGCAGCGCCGGACGCCGAAGAAGCCATCAGCTACCAGATGCCCACCTTCAAATTACACGGTAATCTGGTGCATTTTGCGGCCTTCAGGAATCACATCGGCTTCTATCCCGCCCCATCCGGCATTGAAGCCTTCGATCAGGAACTGGCGCCGTATCTGGTCTCCAAAGGCTCGATCCGGTTTCCGAAGGATCAGCCGCTGCCCTTTGATCTGGTGAGCCGGATCGTCCAGCACCGGGTGCAGGAAAATCTGGCGAAGCGGAAAAACCGCAAGTCATGATACCTTCGTGATCCGGGGTCGCAAGGGGTACAATAGTCGGCGGCATTCTACGAAAGGAATACGACAGACCCATGACCACCTTCAGCCCTGATGACTGGAAGAAACGTTTTCGCGTGCCGACCGTTGGCTACGGCCTGCCGGCTTCGGCCTGCCCCTCGCGGATTCTGACGACCACCAACCAGTCCGGCGTGTTTCAGGTGTACGTGCTGGACATGCCGACCATGACGCTCAGGCAGATCACCGACAAACCGACCGGCGTGATTCGCGGTTACATCGCCCACGATGGGCAGTATGTCTATTATCAGCGTGATGAGCAGGGTAATGAACTGGGCCATCTCGTCCGCGTTCCGGTTGAAGGCGGGGCAGTTGAAGACCTCATGCCGGATATGCCGCCGTGTTCGCTGGCCGGCGTGGCCGACAGCGCGCAGCACATCGGGTTTGTCACCGCCGGCGCGAGCGGCTTTGAGTTATACGTGATTGACCGGCTGGACACCGGCAGTTTGTCCGCGCCCCGGCGGCTATGGCAGTCGAAGGCGCTGACTCACGGACTGACGATTTCGCCGGATGGTCGGCGGCTGTTTCTACTATCTACCGAACGGTCAGGTTCGACCGCCAACAGCCTGCTGGCGATTGACAGCCAGACCGGGCAGGTGGTGGGCGAACTGTACGACGATGGCGCAAGCATTGAGAGCCAGATGATGGACGGCGTGGCGCGATCTTCGCGCGTGGCCGGCGATCCGCGAGTCTTAACGGCGACGACGCGCAGCGGATTTACGCGCCCGGTCATCTGGAATCCGGTCACCGGCGAACGGCAGGATTTGGCGCTGGAGTCGCTGGATGGCGATGTGCAGATTTGTGACTGGTCGGCGGACGGCCAGCGCCTGCTGCTGTGCCTGTTTTCGCACGCGCAGACGCAGCTTTACCTGTACCATCTGGATACCAGCGACCTCCAGCCGGTGCCCCACGCGCCCGGCACGTATGGCGCT
>JARKOK010000186.1 GCA_029975765.1 Aggregatilineales bacterium | reverse complement strand
CGCTGAAGGCGCTGGGCGACGTGGCGCTGGCAACGAACGAGTACGCCGCCGCCCGCGACTGGTACGGGCGCGCGCTGCCGCTGTACGAGACGATGGGCGCCCGGCTGGGGCAGGCCAACACGCTGCAGGCGCTGGGCAACGTGGCGCGGATGCAGAACGAGTACGCCGCCGCCCGCGACTGGTACGGGCGCGCGCTGCCGCTGTACGAGACGATTGGCGACCGGCTGGGGCAGGCCAACACGCTGCAGGCGCTGGGCGACGTGGCGTATATGGAAGACGAGTACGCCGCCGCCCGCGACTGGTACGGGCGCGCGCTGCCGCTGTACGAGACGATTGGCGCCCGGCTGGGGCAGGCCAACACGCTGCAGGCGCTGGGCGACGTGGCGCGGATGCAGAACGAGTACGCCGCCGCCCGCGACTTTTATCAGCGGGCGCTGGCTTTCGGTGAAGCGATTGGCGATTTTACCTCGCAGTTGAATTCATGGATCGGGCTGGCGCGGCTGGAACGAACGCTGGACAACAAACCCGCCGCCTGCGCCGCCTTCCGCCGGCTGCTGGCGCTGGCCGACCGCCACCCGTTTTTTAAGAACCATCCATTTACGCAGCAGCTACGCGAGGAATACGCCGCGCTGGAGTGCCCGTAACACGCCGGCGGCGGGGAAGTCGTCCTCACCCCCCGGCCCCCTCTCCACTGCGTAGAGAGGGGGAGCAGGAAGGAGCATTATGGGTCTGGAAGTCCCATCCCTGCGCAGCGGGGAGGGGATGCAGGCAGGGGTGGGGACAGCGTAAATATCAACAGTGTCGTGCAGTAGAATCACTGCGTAGCGAGGGGGAGCAGATTCCCCTCCCTGCGCAGCGGGGAGGGGCCAGGGGTGGGGAAGAAACGCGATGACTCGAATGGGGACGAATGTCTCCTGAGAGAAGTGGGGCCGGGGAAAATAAAAATGCCTTTACCACACACACGCACAACCCATGAAATCTGGGAAAAAATCAAGCCGTTGGCGCGGGAGATGCGAAAAGCCCCCACTCCGGCTGAGGAGGCGTTGTGGCAGCAGATTCGCGGTAAACGGCTGTTGGGCTGTCGTTTCCGCCGGCAGCATCCGATTGACCGGTTCATTGCCGATTTCTATTGTGCAGAGGCGCGTCTGGTCATCGAGGTGGATGGGGCAATCCACGACTATACGCCGGAGGAGGATGCCGCGCGGCAGGCATTTCTGGAGAGTCTGGGGTTACGGGTTTTGCGCTTCAGCAATGGGGATGTGCTGACATACCTCAACGGCGTTTTGGAACGGATTGGGGAAGTGCTGCAGGAGCAGACATCCTCACCCCCCGGCAGCAATGCATCCTCACCCCCCGGCCCCCTCTCCACTGCGTAGAGAGGGGGAGCAGGAAGGAGCATTATGGGTCTGGAAGTCCCCTCTCCTCAGCCCCTACAGGCGGGCGGCCACACCGGGCCGCCCCTACGACCCAAATTAATCTTGACGGTGTACTTAGCCCTCCGGCGGCGTGAAGAAGTTCAGGCTGGTGAGCAGCGCATCCAGCGCGTCGTTGGCTGCGTCCAGCATGGCTTCGGTGGTATCCATGTCAATCAGGTAGCCGGTTTCCAGTTCCGGCACGTAGACCGCCAGCACGAACCCGTAGCGCGGTTCGCCATCCACCGTAAATTCATACTGGATGTAATCGGCGTCGTAGCCGCCCGCCGCCTCCTCGCCGCTGTCCACGATCTCGGCGTCGGTGATCTCAGCCACATACTGCTCGGCGGCGGCCACCATATCCTCGCGCGATTCCGCCGCATACAGCGTGATGTAGATGTTGATGCTTTCGTCATCGTTGCTGATGACCGTCTGGCTGGTGTCCGCTTCTTCATCAACAATGTACGTCGGCTCCGGCCAGTCCCAGGGATACAGGAAGTTCAGGCCGTTGCCTACATCCGTGAAACCGCGATAGTCCGTGTCCAGCCCTTCGTTGTCTACGGTGATCGTTTCGCTGGACAGGTACAGGTTGCCGGCGATGTCCTCCACACGAATCGTGATGGTGTACGTGCCGGAAATCGCCGGCTCGTAGGAGAACGTAAACGGCTGGTCGCCAAAGATCAGCGGCGTATCACCCGCCGGTTCCAGGCTGTACTGGCCGGTTTCATCCAGAAAGCGCCAGGTCGGCAGGAACTGCTCGCCCGCCTTCGGGCGCAGGTTAAACGGCGCGGATGCCGCCCCTTCGGCCACGCCCCAGACATTCGTCGCGGTGCGCGTTTCGAGGTTAAAGGCGACGTAGGCGGTCACTTCACGGCCATCGGCGTAAATGTATCTGCCGCTGATGGTCACTTCGTTGGGGTCGTCGCGGTTGAACAGCAGCAGCGTGGGGATGCTGGTGCTGCCGTCGGTGACGACCGGCATTTCCACCCCCCAGGCATATTCATTCAACTGATAGCCGTCCGGGAAATCCACGACGCTTTCCCCGCTCGCCAGCACCTCAGCGGAAGTCAGCGGCGCTTCATCCAGCATGATCTGGAAGCCGCTGTCTTCGTCTACATAGGTGGCGGAGAATACCACTTCCAGAATATCCTGCCCGTCGGTGCTGAACGTAATCACCGGCGGGTTGTGGATGCTCATCACACCGCCGGGATACACACCCGTGATGTTCACCACATCCAGCCCCGCCGCGACCGCCGGCGGAATCGCGGCGACGGTTTCGCCGTAGAAAACACTCAGAAAGGACTGCCAGTCCGGCAGATAGGCGACTTCCACCGCATAGTCGCCGGTGTAGAGCGCGTTCTGGTTGTACACCCTCTGATTGCGCGGGAAGTAGATCGCCACGCCGTTCGCGCCCGGCAGCGCCGCGCTGGCGGCATGGTGGACGACCAGCGCCTGCACCGCCGCACGCAAATCCGCTGCGGCCTTATTTACTTCCGCGTTATCGGAGAAGTCCATCAGCAGCGTCAGGAAGTGAATCAGATCAATCGAGGACTGCAAATCGGCTTCATCCGGCGTGCTGCCGCCGAAGAACTGCGCGTTGTTGCGCGCGTCACCAATCGCGCTCATGACGGACCGGCTGTTG
>JARKOK010000183.1 GCA_029975765.1 Aggregatilineales bacterium | reverse complement strand
CCTCTCGTAGGGGCGAACCGGCGTTTCGCCCCTACCAAACCGGCGGTTCGCCCCTACAGAAAATGTGAATTTTGAAATAGGTTCTGGACAAGCCAGAAATAGAGAGCTATCAAGCCTTTACTCCTCGTAGTACTGGTCAATCTGACTCAGGGCCGCATCAAGGATCGCCAGCCCTTCCTGAATCTGCTGCTCGGTGATGACCAGCGGCGGGCAGTTGAAAATCATATTCCAGCGCACGAAGGTGCTGAGACCATTCTGCTTGAGCGTGGTCGCCACCGTCTTCATCGGGTCGGTCATCGGTTTATTGAACGGACTCAGCGGCTCGCGGGTCTGGC
Organism: Aggregatilineales bacterium; assembly: GCA_029975765.1. GTDB lineage: Bacteria > Chloroflexota > Anaerolineae > Aggregatilineales > Phototrophicaceae > CFX2. Next base: position 1,246 of record JARKOK010000183.1, on the reverse strand, counting down.
GGTTCTTCACCAGTTCGATCACCTGGTGCAGCCCCGTACCGCGTATATCACCAATCACGGGATGTTTCTCAGCCAGGTCCATCAAACCCTGGCGCAGCACCTTGCCTAACTGGTACGAGCGTTCGATCAGGTTTTCATTCTGGTAGACTTCGATATTGGCAACCCCGGCGGCGCAGGCCAGCGCGTGTGAGCTGTAAGTCAGCCCGGCCCACAGCGTATTATTATCAAAGTGTTCCGCAATTTCGGCGCTGATGATCGTGCCGCCCAGCGGCACGTAGCCGCTGGTGATCCCCTTCGCCATCACCATAATATCCGGTTTTACATCGGGGTAATGCTCGATGCCGAACCATTTGCCGGTACGACCAAAGCCGCTCATCACTTCATCGGAGATCAAAAGGATGTCATACTTTTTACAGATTTCCCCGATGCGCGTCCAGAACACCGGGCTGGGCTGGAGGATGCCGCTGGTGCCGCTGTAGCCTTCCAGCAGAATCGCCGCGCACGTTTCCGGCCCTTCCATCTCCACGATTTCTTCAATCATATCGGCGATGACCAGATCGCCTTCTTCCTGCGTGCGACCGCGATAGGCCGGGCTGCGATAAGCGTAGGGGTCAGGCAGGCGCACAATCCAGGGCACCCCCGGCTCATTGGCAATCCGGCGCGGGTCGCCGCCCGCCGTCGCCGACGCAAACGTGCCACCGTGATATGACCGATAGCGTGTCAGGATTTTCTGCCGTCCGGTGAACAGACGGGCGGCCTTCATCGCATTTTCAACCGCGTCCGTACCGCCGTTGGCAAACAGCGTCTTGGTCAGATCGCCAGGTGTAACTTCCGCCAGCAGTTCGCCCAGCCGGGCGCGCGGGTCGGTCGTCGCGGACGGCTCGACATACGTCAATTTAGCCGCCTGCTCCTGAATCGCCCGGACGACATGCGGGTGGCTGTGACCGACGTTGACATTCACCAACTGCGACGACCAATCAAGATACCGCTTGCCATTGGCGTCCCAGACGTACACCCCTTCGCCGCGCTCCATCGGAATTGGATTCCATGCGCCCTGCGCCGACCAACTGACTAACGTGTAATTCTTGCTCCTGGCAACAATCTCTGCGGGTGTAGACATCAAACAAACTCCTGTTAGAAAAGTCTGTCACTTTAACCATATATAGCGGCCGGCTGGCAGAAGTAGGATTGGTTTTAACACGCACGGCTGTCGAGGTTAAAAGGACGGTAATTGAACCACATCTTG
>JARKOK010000179.1 GCA_029975765.1 Aggregatilineales bacterium | reverse complement strand
CTAAAATACTGCCCCGCTAACCCGGAAATGTGTTTCCCAAAAATACAGCTTCATTGAATAGAGTTGTCGCAGGTTGTCCGACCATCATCCTGGTGTTCGCGCCGCGCATCGGGCGCGGCTTGCAGCCGTCAACATGAGGTTCTGACCGAGGCAATGACATCTTCCGACTTCATCACGATTGACCAGGCCGAGGCCAAGGACGTGCCCGAAATGGCCGCCGTACTGCATCAGGCCGATCTGCTGACTTACGATCTGCTGTCACCCCGGAGCCGCTACTGGGTCGTGCGTGACGAACAGCAGCGTATCATCGCCACTGCCGGGCTGGAGTTCGGTTCGAAGGCGGCGCTGCTGCGCAGTGTGGCCGTCCTGCCGGACGCGCGCAGTCGCGGCCTGGCGCACGTGCTGGCCGATCACGCCTTTCAGGAAGCGGCCTCCAACGGCTACCACGACATCTATCTGTTCAGCGTCCATGCCGGCGGCTACTGGCAGCGGCTTGGCTTTGAGGAAGTGCCGGTCGAGGAAATGGTCGAGGTGCTGCCGGACGTGCCGCAGGTTAACCGCTTTGCCCAGATTCACAAACTGGAAAACGAAGTCGCGTGGCGTAAACATCTGGCGTGAGGGACATCTGCTCCGTCAGACGGTTGTACCAAACAGCGAACCGACTACCGCCGTTATGCCCATTGCCAGCGCGCCCCAGAAGGTCACGCGCAGTGTGGATTTCAGGACAGGCGCGCCGCCGACCCTGGCCGATAAAATCCCCAGCAGCGCCAGGAAAATCAGCGAAGCGGCGGTAACGACCAGCGCGATAGCGGTTTCGGGCACAACCAGCACGATCAGCAGCGGCAGGACCGCACCAACCGCAAACGACGCCGCCGACGCCAGCGCCGCCTGCACCGGGCGCGCGCTGAGAACATCCGAGATGCCGATTTCGTCGCGGGCATGGGCTTCGAGCGCGTTATGCGCCATCAACTGCTGGGCGACCTGCTTCGCCAGCGTGGGATCAACACCCCGCTGCACATAGATGGATGTTAATTCTTCCATTTCAAAGTCGCGGTGGATCGTCAGTTCATGCTGCTCCCGCGCCAGTTCCGCCCGTTCAGTATCAGCCTGTGAACTGACGGAGACATACTCACCAGCGGCCATTGACATCGCGCCGGCGACCAGCCCGGCCACGCCGGCAATCAGCACACTGTCGCGCGCCGCGTTCGCCGCTGCCACGCCGACAATCAGGCTGGCAGTTGACACAATACCATCGTTCGCGCCCAGCACAGCCGCCCGCAGCCAGCCTATACGCCCCGTCCGGTGATGTTCACCATGATCTGTAGACATCTTGATCCTCACTGAGTGGATGGTGATGGATGTTACGCCCCTCACAGTGAATTCTAGCGCGGCGCGCACCAGACGCAAGGCACGGCGGAACCAACCCTCATAATCCTGATTGAAACCATTCACCTTGCATCGGCCTGATACGGCGGTTTATACTGTTGTCTCACAGCTACACCAAGATTGTCTTTTTCGGAGAATCCCCTATGTTAACCAACACCACCACCCGTCCCGGCCCGCAGGGGCAGGCTATTATCGCGCGCGACTCGGCCATCATGACCGGCGCGCTGACGCCCCGCTACCCGTTCGTCATCGAACGCGGCTCCGGGTCGAGCGTCTGGGACGTGGATGGCAACGAATACGTGGACTTTGCGGCGGGTATTGCCGTGACCGCTACCGGCCACTGCCACCCGAAAGTCGTCCAGGCGATCACCGAGCAGGCGCAGAAATTCATTCATATCGCTGGCACCGATTATTATTACGATGTGCAGGTGCGGGTCGCGGAAAAACTGGCCGAGATCGCCCCCTTTAACGAACCGGCCAAAGTCTTTCTCACCAACTCCGGCACCGAAGCCGTCGAAGGCGCGATCAAAGTAGCGCGCTGGTATACCGAGCGTAAGCATATCATCGCCTTCTACGGCGCGTTTCATGGCCGCACGCTGGGGTCGCTGTCGCTGACAGCCAGCAAGGTCATCCAGCGCGATGGCTTCTTCCCGCTGATTCCGGGCGTGCATCACGTCCCCTACAACAACCCCTATCGCTGTATGCACGGGCGGCGCGAAGCGGACTGCCGCGACCACTGCATCTGCGCCGACTACATCACCGACGTGCTGTTTAAACGGGTTATCCCGGCGGACAGCGTGGCCGCGATCATCTTCGAGCCGGTTCAGGGCGAGGGCGGTTATCTTGTGCCGGACAAACGCTTCGTGCAGCAGCTTCGTGACATCTGCGACCAGCATGACATCCTGCTGATCGCCGACGAAATTCAAAGCGGTATTGGCCGTACCGGTAAGTGGTGGGCGGTTGAACATTTCGGCGTGCAGCCGGACATCGTGTGTTCTGCCAAAGGCTTAGCCAGCGGGATGCCGCTGGGCGCGGTGATCGCCAAAAGCCATGTGATGAGCTGGCCGCCCGGCGCGCACGGTTCGACCTTCGGCGGCAATCCGATTTCGTGCGCGGCGGCGCTGGCGACGCTGGAACTGGTCGAAACCGGCTATATGCAGAATGCTGCCGAACAGGGCCAGTACATCCGGGACGCGCTGGAAGAAATGAAAGGTTTTCATCCGGCGCTGAAGCATGGCCGCGTGGACGGCCTGGGGCTGATGGTTGGCGCGGAACTGGTGCTGGACGAGCAGCGCACCCCGGCGAAGGAACTTCGCAACCGGGTCGAGCGTATCTGCCTGGAAAACGGCCTGCTGCTGCTGGGCTGCGGCGAAAATACACTGCGGTTCTGTCCGGCGCTGATGATCGAACGGGACGCCGTACAGCGCGGCCTGGAACTGTTCGACGTGTCGCTGGCACAGGCCGAACGTGAGGCCGGCCTGGCCTGATTGGATCGCAGCGAAGGCGCTCGATGACCGGGCGCCTTCAGCCACCACACAGCGTTTATTCGATCACGACGACGGTATGCGCGCCAACGGGCGGCAGTTCAACCTGCACGATGTTGTCCTGGCAGCGGAATGTCACCGGCGTGCCGTCCGGCGCCAGATAGACACGCTGCGGCGCGGCAGGAACGCGGAGCGTAAACGCCAGCCCGGCTGTCTGCCATGACCGGTCAACGTGCGGAATCGGCTGCATGGTGCGGCGCGGGTGATAACACACAACATGCACCACGCTGCGCGCCGGGCGCTGTTCGGCAGCCGCCTGCCGCAGCAGCGAGAACTCCACCCAGCCAGGGGCGGAGGGTTGCAGCAGCGGTGACGGCAGGAAGTCCGCCAGCAGCTTATACACGATGTCCCGGTAAATCCAGTAATCATGCTGGCGATAGCCGCTGAACAGCGGCGCGGCCAGGTACAGCACCCTGTCCGAACGCACCGCGACCGGCGCTTCCAACGAACTGCCCGCCGGGGCGTTCTGATGCCCCATGAAATGATGCCACGAACGGTTGAACAGCGCCGCCCGCAGGTCTCCATAAGCCGTCGCGCCGGGCAGCGGCTGCACGACGTGCGTTTGCCCGTAAAAAACGTAATCGTAATCGGCGGCCATCTCGTCGCTTAAGCCGCCGGGCAGCGTTAGCAGGCGTTCATCCAGCCGCAGATAGCCGGGTACGGTCGGCGCGGGGTGCAGATACCGCACCGGGACGGCCTCAAGCTGGAACAGGCCGCTTGCCGGGTCCAGCGCCGCCGTGCCGCTCAGAATCAGCCGCCCGCCCGCCGCCAGATAGGCTTCCAGCCGCGCCTTCAGCCGGTCATCGAGCGTTGTGCCGTCCGGCAGTACCAGCGCGGCATAGGGGCTGAAATCCGCTTCGGGGTCAATCACGTCGAACTGCCAGCCGGTTTCCAGCAGCATCTGCACCGCGCCTTCGGTTTCCGCGCTGTGAGCCGCAACGCCGGGATTCACTGTTTCCACCGGGCCGGTCGCCAGCACCGCCAGTTCGGCGGCGGGCTGCGCGTCGTCCAGCCAGGGTTCAAGCGCCTCAATCCGGCTGAAGGTATGGCCGACCAGCCGGTACACCGCCGGATCGAGTACACCGTTGGGATTTAACTGGTCGCCCACGCAGATTTTGCCGCCCGTACCTACGATTGTGCCGCACTCGTAATCCAGTTGGTCGCGGGTCTTTAACCCGCCAAAATCGCCCCATCCTGTATGGAAACGCCCATTCATGCCCAGGAAAGCCTTGCCATAAGTGCGTGCCTGCCGCGCCTGAATCGGGTAGTGCAGGTAGCCCCAGGTGCCGGTGGTGGGCAGGCTTTCCACCTCAAAATGTGTCATGTACGGCGCGACTCGGCGGGTGTCCCGATCCATCGTGCCATTGTAGAAGATGAGCGCGTCCGGGCGCTGACTGTGAACCAGCCGCGTGAGTTTGTCAAAGAAGTCGGTCTGTTTCTGGCGGGCGAAGTCCCAGACGGCCTGATCGTTCTCAAGGTCAATACCAGCCCGCTGCATCTGCGCCTTGCCCCAGGGGGAATAGTTCGGTTGGGGGAAGCAGATATCAAACCAGAAGCCGTCTACGGGATACAGCCGCATCAGTTCTTCAACGGCGGCGGCCACATAATCGTAATAACCGGAGGACACGTCCAGCGTCGTCCAGCCCCATTCGCTGCCCAGCGGCGACCGGCTGGCGATGCGCCCGTCCCTGTTGACGATCACCCATTCGGGGTGCTGCTGGCCGGCCAGTTCGTCCCACATGATCGAATAGTAAATCGGGCAGCGGATATCGCGGCGGTGCAGGGCTTCGATCTGCGCGCCCAGCAGGTCAAACGCCAGGCCGGGATGGACCGTGCCGACCTGAGTCGGGTAGTACGAATAACCGTGATGGCACTTGGCGAAGATGTTGATCGAATTGACATGAGCCTCTGTGAGCGTGTCGGCAAACACGTCAGGGTCAAACTGTGCGCCGACATTCTGACAGTGTTCCGAGGTGTGAAAGTCGAGGTGAATCTGGCGAAATCGTAAAGAGGATGGCATGAAAAAATCCTTGTTATAATCCGGGCCGGCTGCTCATGCGCCATCTGACCGAACCAGACGCGCTCTGCCTGCCGGCCTGTCCATGTTTATAATTGTCCACACGATTAAGGAGCGCAACCCTATGATACCCCAGCCCGATGAATATGCCCCATTTTACGCCGGTTATGTCCAACGTGTGCCGGCTGGCAGCGATATTCTGGCGCTGTTAAACCAGCAGCCCGACGAACTCACGGCCCTGCTGCGGTCGCTGCCGGAGACCCCGGCTGCCCTGCGCCCAACGAGTGGAGCGTGAAAGAGGTGATCGGCCATATTGCCGACACGGAGCGGATTTTTGCTTACCGCGCGCTGCGCATCGCGCGGGGGGATACCACGCCGCTGCCCGGTTTCGAGCAGGATGCTTACGTCCGCGCGACGGATTTTAATGCCCGCCGCCTGTCCGATCTGCTGGAGGAGTTCGCCTGCCAGCGCCGCGCCAATGTACTGTGCTTCCAACCGCTGACTGAAGCCGAAGTTGCCCGACGTGGTACGGCCAGCAGCGCCTCGGTCAGCGTCCGTGCGCTGCTGTACATCATGGCCGGCCATGTGCTGCATCACATCGAGAGTTTGCGAACGGATTATCGGGTCGGTGGTTAAGAGCGATTACACCGCCTCCACGCTTTCAGCGGCTTCCGCCAGCGGCAGGCAGAGCGTAACGCAGGTGCCCCGGCCAACCTGGCTTTCAATCGTGCAGTCGCCACCGTAAATGCGCGCCGTTTCACGGACAATCGCCAGCCCCAGCCCGGCGCCCTGCTGCTCGTACTCCTGGCGGTCAATCTGGACGAAACGCTCCCAGACGTGCGGCAGGTTGTCCGGGGCGATGCCGATGCCATCGTCGCAAATACTCACCTGTACCTGATCATCGCGCTGGCGCATCTCAACCCGGATCGTCCCGCGCCCGGACGAGAAGGTGACGGCATTCCGCAGCAGTTCTTCCACCATCATCACAAGATAGTCGTACACACCCTTCACATACATCGGCTGTGTATCGCCCTCAACGATGATTGGAATCTGCCGGTCATTAAAATCGGCTTCCAGCGCCAGAATATTCTGCGCGCCGGCCACGATGGCATGGATTTCGTGCGTGCTTTTGCTGTCCTGATACATCCGTTTCATCTGGCCGTTGTCAATTTGCAGCAGCGCCATCGTTTTGGCCGTCAGCCGGTTCATCCGGTTGGCGCCGCTCTGGATGAGCGCGAGCATCTTCTGCACGAAATCATCCGGCATACTGGCGAGATGGTCGGCCAGCATCTCCGCTCCGCCGTAGATCGAGGTCATAGGGGTGCGCAGTTCGTGCGACATCATGACCAGCAGTTTCTGGCGCACGTCGTCCAGTTCGTTGTGAGCCGTCTGCCGGAACGCCTGAATGCGTTTGAGTTTGTTCTCCATCGCCAGCACCAGATCATCGGCGTGAAACGGCTTCACGATATAATCATCTACGCCCAGTTCCTTGCTCAGCCGGAGAGAATTGGCCGAGTTGAAGGCAGTCAGAAACAGGAACGGAATCCCGCTCAGCCGCCGGTCTGACCGGACATGCTCCAGCAGTTTATAACCATCCATATCCGGCATGGCGATGTCGCTGACCACAATATCCGGCAGTTGGTCGCTGGTCAGCAGAATGTTCAGCGCGCCCCGCCCATCCGCCGCTTGCAGCACCTCATAACCGCGCAGTTCCAGTTCCAGCGCAATGCTTTCCAGCAGCGTCGGGCTGTCTTCAGCAATGAGAACCTTTGTCATTCGGAACTTCCTTTCGCAATTGGCAACCAGAAGTAGAAAGTGGTGCCAGCATTTAACTCACTTCGGACGGTAATATCGCCACCATACGATTGCAGAATGTCTTTAACCAGTGACAGCCCCAGCCCGGTGCCGGGGATGCTGGTTCCGGCAGCCCACCCACGAAAGAAGCGGCTGAACAGTTGCGGCAGGTCTTTGTCACGGATGCCCGGCCCGTTGTCGGCCACCACCCCAACGGCATAGGTGTGTGAAGCTGTGTTCAGCGGCAGGCTGCCGATCACGGCGGCCAGGCTGTCCGGCATGGCCTGACCGGTGCTGTAGATGCCGGCGCTGATGTTCCCGCCTTCGCCGGTGTATTTGATCGCGTTTCCGATCAGGTTGCGCCACACCCGCGTGATGTCCGTGTTATCGCTGAAAACCAGCAGCGGCGTGTCCGGCACGTCAGCCTGAAGCTGCTGGTGATTCGCTTCGGCCTGAGGCCGCATTTCGGACAGCACCTGATGTAAGGTTTTTACCAGATCAATGCTCTCGGTAATGGTTTTGCCGCGCCGCGCGTCAAAACGCGCCGTATCCAGAATGGCAGTCACCAGTTCGGTGAGGGTGGCGGACTGCTGGTGAATCTGGTTCAGTTTATGCAGTTTCTGCTGGTCGGACAGGCGGCTGTAATAACGGCTCATGGTCTCCGAACTCAGCATGATCGCGCTCACCGGCGTTCGCAGTTCGTGGCTCACCGTAGACAGGAACTGATCCTTGACCCGCTCAATCTCCTTGAGATGGGTGATGTCGCGCACGCTGCAAACGGTGTGTCCCCCGTTGTCCTTCACATAGGCCAGCGCGATGTCGGCGTCGAAGGTGCGGCCATCCTTGCGCCGGGCAGTAAGCTGAATTCGCTGGCTTTCCAGACTCGTTCGCGCCATTTCGATGGCATCGAACAGAATTGGCTCGGCGGCTTTATCCACCAGAATGCCAATCGGCGCACCGAAGATTTCATCGCGTTCATAGCCGAACAGCCGGTCAAACGACAGGTTGCTGTTTTCCAACTGGACGTCATCATTGATGAGAATGATAGCGTCACTGGTATTGTCCAGGATGGTTGACATCCGGTCATTCAGGCGGCGCAGTTGAGCCGTTCGCTCGCTCACCATCTGCTCAAGATGGACGTTCTGGCGGGTCATGGCTTCGTGCAGCGCCTCTAACTGCTGGTGCGCCTGCTGGATGGTGATCTCTGCCAGTTTGCGTTCGGTGATATTCTCATGGGCGATCACCAGCCGCAGCGGCCCGTCGCCGATAAAGCGGGTGACACGCCCCATGAACCAGCGTTGTTCGGCTGGCGAATGACAGGGATATTCGAGCGAAAACATATCCCGTTCGCCCGCCATAACCGACCGGATGCCAGCTTCAAACGCGCTGGCGCTGGCCTTATCCTCACTGTCGGGTTCAACCGCCGCCAGCACCTCCAGATAGTTCATCCCCTCGCACAGCCGTCCGGGATGCGCCGAGTTCGCTCTGGCGAAGGCGCGCCACGATTCATTGACGGTAATGATCGTGCCCGTTTCGTCCAGAATAGCGATCTCGGCAGTCAGCGAGTTAAAGGTGGAACGCGCAAACCGTTCGGACTCGCGCAGTTGTTCTTCCACCTGTTTCAGCGCCGTGACATCCCGACCGATGCCGACCAGCCCGGTAACCTGCTGGGCTTCATTCACCAGCGGCGACAGCGAGGTTTGAATAACCTGCCGGCCGACTGACCATTCATAGACGACTGATTCACCCCGCAGCGCCCGGTCATTAGCCTGTTTGTGAACCTCGCTGGCTTCGTCCCCCATAATTTCGCGGGCGGTCTTGCCTAAAAAGTGCTGCGGCGTCAGTTGATTTTTCGCCAGCCAGCTTCCAAAAACACCTGTATGCCGGTGCTGCGGGTCGAGGGTAAAAATGATGTCATCGGTGGAAGTCACCAGGATGCGAAACCGTTCTTCGCTCTCGCGCAAAGCCTGTTCCGCCTGCCGGCGTTCCGAAATATCCTGCACCACCGAAATGAAATATTTCGGCGTGCCGTCGTCGTGCCACGCCAGCACCACCGTCAGTTCGACCCATAAGGGCGTTTGATCCTTGCGGATATACCGCTTTTGCATGGTGTAATGATCAACTTCGCGGTTCAGCATTCGCTGCACCAGCACCATATCAAGCGCCAGATCGTCAGGATGGGTGATGTCCTGAAAGGTTTTGGTAGTCATTTCCGCGCGGCTGTAGCCGACCAGATCGCAGAATTTCTGATTGATGCGCAGGAAACGGCCATCCGGCGCGACATGCGCGATGCCAACGGCGACCTGTTCAAAGGTTGCGCGAAAGCGGTCTTCACTCTCCCGCAGTTCCTGTTCGGCCTGTTTCCGCTCGGTGATATCTTCGATGACCGCGACAAAATGCTGGATCGTATTGTCTTCATCAAAGACCGGCGAAATGCTTATGTTTTCCCAGAACAGATCACCGTTCTTCCGGCGGTTCTGTAATTCGCCATGCCACGTCTGTCCATTTTTGATTGTGTTCCAGAGCTGTTGATAAATCTCCGGGGGCGTAAGCCCGGATTGAAACATACGCGGCGTGCTGCCCCGGACTTCATCCAGCGTGTAGCCGGTCAGTTCGGTAAGCGGCGGATTGCCGTATTCGATTATGCCGTCCTGATCGGTAATCAGGACGGTCAGCGGGCTTTGTTCGACCGCCTGGGTCAGAATCCGCAGTTGGTTCAGCGTGTGGTGATCGGCGGTGACATCCCGCAGCACGCCGGCCAGTTGGAAACCGCAGGCGGTCGTGAAGGCAAAAATCGTGGCCTGAACCAACTGCCTGTCCCGGCTGCCGCGTTGGGTCCAGCATTCGAAGGATTTGCCTGACCAGGCGGTAGTTCCGACGCGCAGCAGTTCCTGGAGCGCGGCGCGCCGCCGGTGATAGACCTCCGGCGTCTGGTGGCCGCTGGCCGCGAACCGGTGCTGGACATCCCAGATATACTCGCCCTGCGCCTCGCTGGCCGCGATACCTGAAAGCTGTTCCAGCGCCGGGTTCCACAGCGTCACGATGCCGGTTTCATCAGTCACAAAGATGCCGTTTGGCGAACTGATGACCAGTTGCAGTAATACCTGATCGGTGAGCGTTGGACAAGTCAGAAGTGGATCGTTCATCGTACTTGCTTTCATAACGGTCTGGTCAGTAAAGCCTGAATCGCTGGAACCAGTTCCCGGTTGAGTTGGGTTTCATCAATCAGCGCATCAACCTGCGTCGTGAACGGATGGATCGTGTAAAAATCCTTGTTTCCCGGAACGCTCAGGATGATCGTAACGTCTGGCTGTTCCAGCCGCAGCCGGGACAATGCCGGCTGGTGCAGCAGGACAGAACTACCGCTGAGAACCACAATCGCCCCGGCGTGAGTGTTCGCGGCGGCAGTCCCCAGCTCGGCCAGTTGACAGGTTTCAACCAGCACGTCCGGGTGTCCCTCCAGCAGCAGCGCCCGCGCGCTGCTTGCCAGCCAGGGGTTGTCACAGGCCAGCAGAACCCGTTGTTCGTTCCTCATAGCGTATCTTGCACTACAACAGCCAACCGACGATATTTTCAGGCTAAACGGAAGTTCTGGCGGCGGTCATCCGTACTAGTACGGAATTAGAATTAAGAAAACCCGGATTTCTGTAAGTTCTGGTAGGATGATGGGGATTACTTCAGCAGGCCGCGCTGGAGCGCATAGCGGAGCAGTTCATTCTGATTTTTTAACGCCAGTTTGTTCATCAGATTGGCGCGATGGGTTTCGACCGTTCGCACGCCGATGGAGAGCCGTTCGGCGATCTCGGCATTACTCTGGCCTTCCGCCGCCAGATGCAGCACCTGCCGCTCGCGCTCGGTCAGCAGGTCATACGGGTCGGAGATCGTCCGCCCGACCTGCTCAGCATACGTGTCCAGTGTGCGTTCCGCGAGGGCGGCAGTCAGGTAGCGCCGCCCCGCGACGACCTCACGCACCGCGCGGATCAGTTCGGTGCTGCTGGACTCCTTGAGCAGATAACCGGACGCGCCCTGCCGCAGCGCCTCGACGACGTAGGCTTCGTTGGCGTGCATGGACAGCACGATGATGCGGGTGTATTCGCTGCGCTGCCGCACGCTGCGAATGACATCCAGCCCGTTCAGGCCGGGCATGATCATGTCCACCACCAGAATATCCGGCTTTAACCTTTCGACCAGTTGGGTCGCTTCGATGCCGTCCCCCGTTTCCCCGATGATGTGAAAACCGGGTTCTTCTTCCAGCAGCTTCCGCAGTCCCTGCCGCAAAATCTGATGGTCATCGGCCAGAATGATCGTTGTCATGCCGCGCCCGTCCTTCGCCTGCCGGCTGCAAGGGGATGCTCACGCTGATGGTTGTGCCGGCGCCTGTACTGGACTCGATCTTACATTCCCCGCCGGCAATCTGCGCGCGTTCGCGCAGCCCCAGCAGGCCGCCGGTGCGGATGGTCAATTCCGCCGCTTCGAGATCAAAGCCCACGCCGGCATCCTCAATCTGCGCGTGGATGGCGTCCGGCATAGCCCACAGCCGCACCGCCGCGCGGTCAACCTGGGCGTGACGGGCGATGTTCGTAAGCGCCTCCTGAATGATGCGGTAGAGTGTCAGCTCGATCACCGGCGAAAACCGCTGGTCAACATCGCTGTACTTAAAGTCTATAACAATCCGGGTCTGCTGCTCGTACCGCCTGAAGTACCAGACCAGCGTCGCAATCAGGCCCAGATCATCCAGCATCGAAGGGCGTAAATCCAGCGAAAGCTCGCGGATGCGCTGCATCAGTTCGCTGACCAGCGCCTGCGCCTCAGTTAAATCCACCGCGTCGGGCTGTGACCGGCTCTGGCGCGCCTGCATATCCAGCATCAGGCTGAGCGCGGTCAGCGTCTGGCCGACTTCATCGTGCAGTTCGCGGGCGATATGCCCGCGTTCGACTTCCTGCGCCTCGACCAGCCGGGCGGATAAGGTCTGCAACTGGCGGTTGCTGGTCTGAACGGCTTGCAGCAGCCGCGTATTATGGAACGCGATGGCAAGCTGGTTGGCGATTTCGCCGGCAATCTCGCTGTGGTCAGGGGTGAAGAAACCGGGTGTGGTGGAAGCAAGACTCAGATGCCCGATCAGTTTGCCCTGCACCAGCAGCGGCGCGCTGAGCGAGGCGCGAATCCCATCCTGTATTGCTTTGTGGGCAAATTCCGAAAGCGTCCCCGTCAACTGCTGTAGATCGGGTATCAGGAGAATCTGGCCGGTTTCCAGAATTTCCAGGCGGCGATTACGGATCAGCGGCACGCGCATCTGCGTCTGAATGGACGATGGGCTGTCGGAGTCCAGAGCGAAAATCACGGCGGTTGCTGTCGCTTCATCTAACAGCGTCACGCTGCTGCGCTCGCAGGCGATGAGCTGGCGCACATGCCGCAGCACCGTTTCCGTGATGGCTTCTGGCGACCGCGCCTGAATAATGTCGCGGTCAATCTGGCGCAGGACGGTAAGGCGCTGGTTGACATGCTGGAGCGCCTGCTCGGTGCGTTTGCGCTCCCGAATGTCGCGGTTGATGCCCACGTAACCGACCGGCGTGCCGCTGCTGTCAAACGCCACCGACACCGACGACAGAATATCTATCGGCGTGCCATCCCGGTGATACTGAATCACTTCGCCTTTCCACAGGCCGTCGCGCTGGAACTGTGCCAGGATGGTTTCACCATTGTTTTCAGGGTAGTGGGTCGGCACGATGTCCGTCAGCAGTTTGCCGATTACCTCCTCTGCCTTCCAGCCAAACAGCTCTTCCGCTGCCCGGTTCCAGCTTCGGATGATGAACTGCATGTCAGTCGAGATGATTGCAACCGACACACTTTCGATCAGATTAGCCTGATACCGGATGTGTTCATCACGCTCGCGCAGCGCCATCTCGGCCTGTTTACGCGCCGTGATGTCCTCGCTAAAGATAACGATGCCCCCGATGACCTCCGGCGCGCTGTACCAGGGATGTACCTCCCACCGCTGCCATTGAACGGAACCATCGTCCCGCCGGAATTCGTCCTCGTCGGCGCGCTGAACCTGTCCTGCCAGTCCGAGTTGGTGCGCGGCCTTCCAGCGGTCTGAAATTTCAGGAAAGATGTCGTAATGTGAGCGCCCCAGAATCTCGCGGTCACCAAGCTGGTAGTCCGTCATCCAGCGGCGGCTGGCTACCAGATAACACATCTCGCGGTCGAACATCGCCAGCGCGGCGGGCGCGTGTTCGATGAACAGCCGCAGCTTCGCCTCGCTGTCTTGCAGTTCTTGCTGGTACTGCTGGGTGGCCTGAATTTCAGCTTCGAGGGCGGCCTCTTTGACCTGGCGCAGTTTCAGTTCACGGTGTAACAGCGCGTACAACAGAACGGTCGTGACGGCCACGAAGCCCAGCCCTTTGAGCGTGTTGAGATTGCCGGGCAGCCCCGGATTGCCGGCGACCAGCGTATCCGAGACGATGATCCACAGCGAAGCGAAGAGGCAGTAAATCAGGCTGACCCGCACATCAAAGCGTTTGAACAGGGCGCGCATAACCGCAAGCTCCGGCAGGATGCCGAAAGAACTGTTACGTCCCTATTATATACTTAATGTGAATTCCGGTGACTCAAGATGCCTGCTGCAAAATACACCCTAAAAGTAGGGGAGGGTCTGAGACCGCCCATGCGATACGAAAAACACCGCGCACAGTTCCTGTGGATGTCATTAGCAGACCGACCGGGTTTAGTTAATGGGTCGTAGGGGCGGCCCGATGTGGCCGCCCGCCAGGGAGCGCACACCGGCGCTGCCCTACGCAGCACCCATCCTGCGCATCGGGTTGAGGTACTAACTGTCCGCCAGCCGCCGCGCATCCTCATCGAACAGGCGGTTCAGTTCCGCGTCCTCCAGCGCGTCCACGTATACGTTGATACCCTGCTTCATGAATTCACCCAGATCGGGATGCAGCCGGGCGAAGTTTTTGATGAAATCGGGATGTGTGGTGTACAGGTCGCCCAGCCCGCGCAGCACCTCCGTCGGCGGCTCGTAGAAGTAGCGGATATGCTGGTGCCACCGCGCCAGAATCGCCTGCACCCGGTTACCCGCTGGCGGCTTGCCCGCTTCCAGCGCGGCTACCAGATCGCGGTAAATGGCGTTACCCTCCTCGCCGATGGCTTTCCGCTGGGCCTCGGTATAGCTGTTGTAGCGCCGGATGGACTCGTTGACCAGTTCCGGCCCGTATTGCAGGCGGATTTCGCGCTCGTACTCCTTCTGCTTTTCCGGCGAATGTTCCTTAAACACCTTCTTCTTCTTGCCCATGCTGGCGGCTCCTGTCCATTATGCCGTACCAGCATAAACCATCACGTAACGTGAGAGTCAAGTGCCCCGCCGACGAACGGGCCGCCGACGCTCTCCTACACCGCCATTCTCATCTGGCCGGTATACCGGGGTCTGCCGGATGCCCCAGGCTCACGCCACCCGGCGGCGTGAATGCGGCCTTACGCGCACGCCAGCCCGTCCCACTTCAGGCCGGCCATCTGCGCCCCGGCCACCAGCCGCAGCACACCGTCACCGCCCAGGCTGTGCCACCCGCCGCGCCCGCCGTATACGCGCATCTGCTCGCACACCCCGCCGTTGGCCGCGTTCAGCGTGATGATGCTGCCGCCCGCGCTGACCAGCAGCAGCGTACTGCCAGCCTGCTCCAGCCGCGCCGCGCCGGTCACGTCCGGCAGTTGGGTCTGCCAGCGCAGCCGGCCGCTGCGATCATAGGCGGAGAGGGTCGGAACACAGGGCGGAAGGCGGCAGATCATGCCCCGGCTGAAGGTGTACAGCCCGCCATCCGCGCCCACCATCACCGCGCTGCCCGCGCCGCCGGGGGGCGCATCTTCTTTTGCCAGCGACCATACTCCATCCGCGCCGACGCGCCACAGGCCGCCCACACTGTACACCAGCAGCCCACCATCCGGCGCGGCGGCAAAACTGGCCGGGGCGCGTAAGGCCGCTTCATCCAATATCTCTCCCTGCGGCGAAACTGCCAGCAGGTGGTTGTTCGCCGTCAGGAAGGCCAGCACCTCCGGCGCGGCGAACGCGTCCGCCACCGGCGGCACGCCGTCCAGCCGCCACAGCGGCGTCTGCCGGTCAGCGCCGAAGGCGACCAGCGCGCCGTCTGCCGCCTGAAAAATGAGCCTGCCATCTGCCGCCAGCACCTGCCGCTGCAAGGGGATATTCGTGGCCCATCGTTCGCCGGGGGTGCTGTCCAGCGCGAACGGCTGCATCGAACCATCGGCATACACCACCGCCGCCGCCAACTGGTAGGCGAACAGCCCGACGACCGGGCGTTCCAGATTAACACGCCACAACACGCGGCCATCAGGTGTCACGCGGCGCAGGCGGTTGGCGGCCAGATACACCAGACTGTGATCTTCCAGTTCGACCGGCGGCACATCGGGCGCGGCGGGCAGGTCGAGATGCCACAGATGCGCCGGTTGCAGCCACGCCTCCCAGTTCGTGAGGAAAGCCGAGGGCTGCACCCAGCCGAGCGCGTCGGGCATGTCCCAGGTATAGCCGGGGCCGGGCACGTCCGGCTGGTTGGTGCGAATTTCAAAATGCAGGTGGGGCGCGGGGCGGGCGTTGCCCACGCTGCCGATCACATCCCCCGCTTTCACGCAGCCGTAACGCGGCGGGAACGGCGTTTCCGCGCGTTCTTCCATGTGGCCGTACTGGCTGTAGGCGATGCTGCCGTCCGGCATCATATGTTCGATGATGACCACGCCGCCATCCCGCCCCCAGCCCCAGGGCGCGGAGTACGTCACGCGGCCAGCGGCCAGCGCCCGCACCGGCGTGCCATAACTCGACCCGCGCCCGCCGTAATAATCTTCGCCGGTGTGGTAGCGCCCCTGATGGCGCGGGCTGGCGACACCAAACTCCTGCGCCAGCCGGAACTGCGCCAGATCAACCGGAAAGAGCAGTTCCGTGACCGTCCCACACTGTCCCTGCGCCCGCGCCGGCGCAGCTACCAGCAGCAGCGCCCCCAGCACGATGATGAAACGAGCTATAAAACTGCGCATAGTTGCCAGCCTGAATGAATGGGATTATGCTGACGATGATAGCACATCTGAGGAGGGATACATGGGGAGCAAAATTCGGAACGGGTGGGAGCTGTCGAAACAAAGCTGGGCGGCGCTGCGGGCCAATCCGCAGTTGTTGATGTTCCCGGTTATCAGCATGATTGGCATGATTATCGTCACCATTCTGTTTTTCATCCCGATCTCGGCCACCGGCATCTTCCAGGCGCTGACGCAGGAAGGCACGGTCACCAATGAGATTGCCGGCGTGATTGCGACGGTGGTGCTGTTTCTGTATTACGTTGTCGCCTATACGGTCATCATCTTTTCCAATACGGCGCTGGTCGGCGCGGCCATGAAGCTGATTCGCGGCGAACCGGCCACCGTCAGCGACGGCATCGCCATCGCCTCGGCCCGTCTGGGCAAGATCATCGTCTACGCGGTCATCTCCGCCACCGTCGGGATGCTCGCCCGCGCCATCCGGGATGCCGGACGTGATTCCAAAAACCCGATTCTCGCCATCCTGGCGGCGATCATCGGCGGGCTGCTGCAAGGCGCGTGGAATCTGCTGGTGTTCTTTGCGATTCCGGTGCTGGTGGTGGAAAACGTGGGTGTGGTCGATTCGCTAAAACGCAGCTTTGAACTGTTCAAACGGACATGGGGCGAACACTTCACCGGCAGCACGGCCATCGGCGGCATCACCTGCCTGGCCTATATCGCCGTGTTTATCATCGGCGGGCTGTTGATCTTCCTGGCGGTCTCCACCCAGTCGGCGGCGCTCATCATCGGCGCGGTGGTGCTAGTGGTGCTGGCGATTGTGCTGCTCGGCCTGCTGCAAGGCGCGGTGAACGGCATTTTCCAGGCGTCGCTGTATAACTATGCCACGACCGGCGAGGCTGGCCCGTTCATTGATACGGCGCTGGCGCGTGAAGCCTTCGCGGCGGCCTAGCCCCGTCTTTATCCTCTGCTGGTACAATACTGAGGGACAGGTGAATTCCTGTCCCTCAGTCATTTGAATGGTCAACGACATCGCCAAACTCAGAATTTGACGCTGCCAGATGTGTCTGACCGCCGTTCCAGCCGCGTGTTACCGTTTGCTGCTGCCGCGATCACGCTCCTGTTGACGATTCTGGTCCTGATCACACGCATTGGAACAATCGCGATCACGATCACGGTCTTGACTTCGCTCCTGATCGGGATCAGGATTCACCAGCTGGTCCTGGAGGCGTGTCTGAGTTTGCAGTTGCAGTTGATCGCCCTGCGGCGCGGTGTTCGACGGTGGAAGCACAATGATCTGCCCGACACGCAGCCGGTTTGTGATGCAGTTGGTATTCCTGATCTGTGCGGGGGTTGCGCCAGCAGCGCGAGCCAGTTCTGCCAGTGTATCACCCGCCCGAACCCGATACTGCTGCCACCCTTCAGGAACAGCAGGCGTGCAAACCCCTGAAGGGGCGGACGGTGACTGCGCGGCGGCCACCTGCACGACCAGCATGACAGCCAGCAGTACACTGAACCACAAAAGTCGCTTACCAACCATGTTTGTCCTCCTTATGGAATGGATGGTAAAACCTGAAAAACATTTACGTTTTTCATAAATACATACCGTTCCAACCATTGAGATGTTACAAAAGTAGTTGAGTTGCTGTCAGGCTGATGACGGAAAAAACAGACAGGCGAATGACCGATGACCCCACCCAACATCCTGCTCGTTGTACTGGATACCCTGCGCCGTGATCGGCTCTCCGCTTACGGCCACCCGCGCGGCACGTCGCCGGAATTGGATGACTTCGCCGCCCGCGCGACCATCTTTGACCGCGCCGTGTCGCCGGCGCAGTGGACGATTCCGGCGCACGCTTCGCTGTTTACCGGCGTATATCCGACCACGCACCAGCTCACTGAAGCCAACGGGCGGCTGTCCGGCGCGTTTCCCACACTGGCGGAAATCTTGCGCGGCGCGGGCTATCATACCGCCGGTTTCTGCAACAATCCGCTGCTGGGCGTGCTGGACAACGGCCTGACACGCGGCTTCGATCACTTTTACAACTACGCCGGCACCGTGCCCAACCGCCCGTTTGATACCGCCGACCCCGCGCCGCTCCGCGCGGTTAAAACGCGCTTCCGCCGCCATGTGGCCCGCCCGATTGAAAACCATTTCGCGCAGTCGGACATGCTGTTCCGTCTGTCCATGAGTCCGCTGGCCGTACCGTTCTGGTCGCGGCTGATTAACTTCAAAGGCCATACCGCCAGCACGATAGACGATCTGATCGCTTACTGGTCGCGGCACGAAGCGGGCGGCGCGGAACGCCCGCTGTTCGCGTTCATGAACCTGATGGGCGCGCACCTGCCGTACCGCCCGCCGCAGGCCGCCGTTGACCGCATCGTGCCGGCGCTGCGCCGCGACCGCCGCGCCTATGACTTCGTGCGTGCGTTTAACGCTGACGCCGGACGCTGGGCCGCGCCCGAACCGGGGCTGACGGACTGGCAGCGTGCCGCCCTGATGGACTTCTACGACGCCGAAATTGTTTATCAGGACGTGCAGCTTGGGCGGCTGCTGCGTTATCTGCGCCAGTCCGGCGCGCTGGACAGGACGCTGGTCATCATACTGGCCGATCACGGCGAGGGGCATGGCGACCACAATTTTTTTGGACACGGCTTTGTCGTGTATCAGGAATTGGTGCATGTGCCGCTGGTCATCCACTACCCTGACCGTTTCCCGGCAGGCCGGCGCATCACGACCAACGTTTCAACGCGGCGGGTGTTCCACACGATTCTCGATACAGCCGGTGTCCCGCCGCCGCTGGATGCCGCCGACCCCAATGCCAACACAGCCGCGCTGACGCTGGCGCGGGCCACCAACGGCCAGCCGGACAGCGAGGGCGGGGTAGCCTATGCCGAAGCCTTCCCGCCGCAGACATTTCTGGGTTTCATCCGGCACCGCCGCCCGGCGCTGATTGACCGGTTGCGGCTGTCGCAGGTGCGCCGGGGGGTGTATGCCGGCTCGCACAAGCTGGCGCTGGTGGGGGCGCAGGTCGAAGGGCTGTACGATGTAACCGCTGACCCCGCTGAAACCGCCAATCGCGCCGCGCAGGACAGCGCCCGCGCTGCCGCCTTGCAGCAGCAGGCCGCCGCCTTCGTCGCCGACGCTGAAGCCCGCCGCGCCGGCGCGGGACTGACCGCCGACGCGGACGAGTCAGTGCTGGATCACCTCCGCGCCCTGGGCTATGTGGAGTAAGCTATAATTGATGGTGAAGTGGCGCGGAGGGTTGTTATGGCAGCGAACGCTGTATCTCCGGTATATCAGGAACTCGTCGAATATCTGGCACGGTCGGCCTCGCCTGAACAGATTCTTGCTTTTAAAGTCTCTGATGCGATGCAGCGGCGTGCGGATGAACTGCTGGATAAAAACAACGAAGGTGAGCTAACATCTGAAGAAGCAGCAGAGCTGCAACAAATGCTCCAATTCGAGCGAATGGTCTCGCTCCTGAAAGCTCACGCAGCGGGATCGCTGGGACAGCCGTGAGTCGCGTACCTTCATCCATTCGGGATTCAGTGCGTCAGCGCGCGGAAGGTCGGTGCGAGTACTGTGGCAAACAGGAACGTTTCAGCCCCTATAGTTTTCATGTTGATCACATTATTCCGGTAAAACGACATGGGGGTTCGGCTGGTTTAGAGAATCTGGCGTGGGCGTGTTTCGACTGCAATACGAATAAGAGCGCCGATATATCAGGCTATGATGAACAGACAGGAGAACTGACACCACTTTATAATCCGCGCACTCAAATCTGGGATGAACACTTTGAAATGGTTGATGCATCTATTCATGGAAAAACGCCCATTGGCCGGGTAACAGCAAGGCTGCTGCAAATGAACGAACAAACACGGCTTGAATCACGCCGCGAGTTGGTTGAAAAAGGATTGTGGTAAATGGACGACTCCGCCCGCGTGCGCGAGATTTACGAACGCATCAGCGAGGTCGCCAAAAACTGGCCGCCGACCACCCTCAGCTATTATAAAAATCAGCCGTTTAAGGCGCTGGTCGCCGCCATGCTCAGCGCGCAAACCCGCGAGGAACAGACCTTCCTGGCGATGAACAACCTGTTCGCGCTGGCGGAGACCCCCGACGATCTGCTGAAACTGACGGATGAGCAGATTGCCGCTGCGATTCGTCCGGTGATGTACTGGGAAAGCAAGGTGCGCTACGTGCGCGACATCGCGCAGCAGGTGGCGGCCAACGGCGGCATGGTGCCGCGCACGGTGGAAGAACTGATGCGGTACAAAGGCGTGGGCTGGAAAGTCGCGGTGCTGACACTGGCCGTCGGTTACGGGCGCACCGAGGACATCACGGTGGATGTGCATGTCGGGCGCATTGGCAAGCGGTTGGGGCTGGTGCAGCCCGACACCAAACAGCCGCCGAAGATCAACGAGGAATTGAAACAGAAACTGCCGCGTGACTACTGGCCGTACTGGAACGGCCTGATGGTGCAGTTCGGGCGCGAGGTATGCAAGCCGACCTATCCTCAGTGTGCCACCTGCCCGGTGTATGACCTGTGCCCGCAGATCAACGTGGTGCAGATCGCCCCCCGCCGCTTCAAGGACGCGGGGTATGCGTAGAAGAGAAAATCGAATCAATTTTATAATATTACAAACTATTTCTGATTGCAAAAAAATACACCATAAGATAAGAAATAGTACGTGAATTTTTTCACTATGAGGCGTATGTTATGTTTAACATCTTCAAAAGAAACAAAGCCGCTAAAGATCAGGCGGCATATGTTTTAGTTATGTTTGATGCACCTGGCCCTATCAATTCCGAAGCTGAAATGAAACTCTTGTTGCCTATGGTAATACAAAAGTCAGGATTGAAGGTGAATCAGGCACTAAGGTTCGGTCAACAGTTCGAAAGCTCAACAATGCCACAGACATGATACCGATTGAGACCAGCTTGTTTGTATGGCTAAAATGAAGAAGGCATTGAAGATATTTCTTCAAAGTACCAGTTAAAACGTATGGGTTTAAATGCAAACGACCCTAAATTCAAATATGTATTGGTGGGCTACGCAGTTCCATAAAATTAGCCTTCATTATCCAAATGCATCTTTTTGTAGGGGCGAACCGGCGGTTCGCCCCTACTTTTCGACGGGTATAGCTGGCGATTTGCCCGCTCAAACGCGGTTTCACCGGCGATGTTTTGCCCAGTTGCTCGTTATCATAGGATAACCAGCCTTTAATTCATTGTGGGACGGAAACCTGTGATAGATTTTGAGAGATATGTCTGAGTTGAATTGTGCCCATGACAGTGCTGTATCTCGCTATCAGCCAGGCAACGGTACTTTCTCATTGCCTCGCCCTGCAATGAATATGACAAGCAGGAGCAGCAGTTGCAAATCAAGCCAAAGTCCTGGTAGGGGCGAACCGGCGGTTCGCCCCTACAGCTACGTGCCAGAACTTTACACTACCGCCACTCGCTACCCGCTAATACCCCTCTTGCAGCCCGTCCCACCCGCTGGCCTCAAATTCCTCGCGCGTCTGGCCGTAAAGCAGCACATCATGGAACTGGCCGCCGGTGTAGATCATGCGGCGCAGGCGGCCTTCCAGTGTGAAGCCCAGGCTTTCGTGCAGCTTGATGGACGGCGTATTGAAGCTGTACACTTCGGCGTTCACCTTCTGATAACGCCGTTCCCAGAAATAATACCGCAGCATCAGGCGTACCGCTTCGCTGGCGTAGCCCTGCCGCCGGTGCTGCGGCAGTACCGACAGGCCGTACATAAATGTGCCGCAGCGCCGGTTGAGCGTGTGCGTGTTCAGCGAGCCGACCATTTCGCCATCCAGCCGTTCGATCTGAAAGCGGAACGCGTCGTTCTGGTCGCCGCGTCGGGCCTGGTTTTCCGCCCAGGCGCGCGCCTGCTCCTGCGAATCGGGAAACGGGATTTCGTAGTTCAGCCGCGCATCATCGGTATCTCTGTCCCAGGCATAATGAATTTCCCAGTCGGCGGTTTCCACCGCCCGCAGCCGCACTCGCCGGCCAGCAAACACGCTTGCCATGTGCTTTCCCTTTCTGAAGTGCGGACAGCCGCTTCGGGGATTCAGACAAAATTGAACTGCCGCTTCGGGTCTGGTCGCCAGCCAGTAAGTTGCCACGATTCTGCCACAGAATCCAAATGTCCGGCAGGGCAATTGTGATTATCCTGTGTAAGGATGCTCTCACGAAGAAGGAATAACATGGCTGACTCACATATTTGCCCTCACCTCGAACACTGCCCGGTCGCGGAATACTTAAACCGCCCATCAGAGCGGATTTACCTGCAAATCTTCTGCGAGGGTGTTTACCACCAATGCAAACGGTACGGCCTGCGCCAGGCGGGCGCGCCGGTGCCGGAGAACCTGCTGCCCTACGGTGGGTACAAACCTGAAATGAATCCGCTGCCACAGGAAACCATTGGTTAAACGTGTTTCACGCACCGCTCCCTGAGTAGTGGGGCGGTGTGTGTCTCAGCGTCCGGATACCGTTCAGTGGTGAATCAGGAATATATATAACCACGCCGCAGGACAAACGTTGCGGCAGGATGATGAACAAAAGATTAAAATTTCCGTTAGAATCGTATTGACCCCTATACACAAAAAAGGAAATTGGTTGTATGCTGTTGAAAGAAGCTACCCGACTTCCCCGCATCAGGGCAACCGGGCAACCATTGACATCCGAATATGAAGGGGCTACAATACCGTCCATTGCGGGCCTATAGCTCAGCTGGGAGAGCGCTTCAATGGCATTGAAGAGGTCAAGGGTTCGAATCCCTTTAGGTCCACAGGTAGCGTAGGCCAAGATGTATTTGCTGGTCGTAAAGCCCCCTTCACTCACTGTTGAAGGGGTTTTTATTTTAAGCCGGTTTTACGACGATCAGCCTGAGAAAGGGTATTAAGCGTGGCGAAGCAAAAGCGTTCAATCCTGGATGATCTGGGTAATCGAGTGCGGGAACTCCTCGAAGATATGGAACGCCTGCTTAAACCCAGCCAACCCCGGCGCGCCCCCGTCCCGGTTCCGGTGCCGGCGCGCGTACCGCGCCCGCAGCCCCGGAAACGCAGCCCGTATTATTAACCAACTCGGTTTTTAATTGATGCCCCGCTCCCGCAGGAACGGGGCTTTTATCTGC
>JARKOK010000169.1 GCA_029975765.1 Aggregatilineales bacterium | reverse complement strand
CATCTTCGATACAGACTACTCGGACGGCTGCCATACAAAGCAAGTGCCTCCGGCACGGAATTTAAGAATTACTAACCTTTCTCAGTCTACCATAAGCAACTTAATTGTGTCTATAAATTTTTTAATATGTCATGTACATTTCAGGCAGGACATCACGGGTTTCTTGCGGTAAACACATCATGCTGATCGGCGTCTGCGAAATCGAACTTCATCTGCCAGAGGCGGCATCGTTAAAGGATAAACGCAGTGTTATCAAATCGCTGTTAGGGCGGCTGCATAACACCTTTAACGTTTCCGCCGCCGAAGTCGACAAACAGGATTTGTGGCAGTCTGCGGTCATCGGGGTTGCCGTTGTCAGCAATTCTGCGCCCCACGCGCAGCAGGTATTGAACAACGTGTTGAACTGGATTGAAACGTATTTTCCTCAGGTCTACATCACTCGCCAGCACATCGAATTCCGTTAATCTGATATAAATTACCTGCCCCCAACGCTGTGCGGTATACTCTGGCAGGATATTGTGAGGTTTCGTGACAGACACCGGAGGTTAATCCTTGAATCTACATGAGTATCAATCCAAGTTTCGCTTTGCGGAGTTCGGCATCCCTATTCCACATGGCAAAACAGCCGGTACGCCGCAGGAGGCTTACGAAATCGCCCGCGAGCTGGGCTGTCCGGTGGTCATCAAGTCTCAGGTGCTGGTTGGCGGACGTGGCAAGGCCGGCGGTATTAAGGTAGCCCGCACGCCGGAACAGGCTGAAGAATATGCCAACAGTATTCTGGGGATGAAAATAAAAGGCTTGACGGTTCGCAAAATACTGATTGACCCGGCAGCCAACATCGGACAGGAAATTTACCTCGGTATCACCAATGACCGCGCCGCCGGGCAGCCCGTCATTATGGCTTCATCGGAAGGTGGGATTGAAATCGAACAGGTCGCCCGTGAAAACCCCGACGCTATCATCCGCGAACGAATTGACCCGTTTCTTGGCCTGCTTGATTATCAGGCACGCAATCTTGCCAGCGGTATCAATCTGCCGCATGAACACTGGCGCGCGTTCAGCAAAATCGCCAGCAGCCTGTATCGCTGTTATGTTGCCAGCGATGCGGTACTGGCAGAGATCAACCCCCTGGTTATAACCAGGGAGAATCAACTGCTCGCGCTTGATGGCAAGATGATTATTGATGACAATGCGCTTTACCGTCAGCCACAACTGGCTGAGATGCGGGATACCGACGCCGAACCCAAAGTGGAAACGGAAGCCCGGGCTGCCGGTATCAGTTACGTGAAACTCAACGGGCAGATCGGCTGTATGGTCAACGGTGCCGGGCTGGCGATGACGACGATGGATATGACCAAACTTTACGGCGGTGACGAGATCGGACCGGCGAATTTCCTGGATATTGGCGGCGGCGCGCAGGCCTCAAAGGTTGCGGCGGCACTGCGGATTATTCTCTCCGATACCAACGTAAAATCGGTGTTATTTAACATCTTCGGCGGCATCACCCGCGCCGATGAAGTGGCACGCGGCATCCTTGAAGCCCTCAACGAAGTGCCCACCGATCTCCCAATGGTCATCCGCCTGGTCGGCACAAACGCCGAAGAAGGCCGGGCGATCATTGATAGTGCAAATGTCCCCAACTTATCCAGCGCCGCTACCCTGACCGAGGCCGCCAAAAAGGCGGTCGAGTTTGCCCGTCAGGGTTTGGCCGCCGACCGAGGAGTGCAGTAAATCATGGCGATTTTAGTAAACCGTGACACGCGCCTGATCGTCCAGGGCATTACCGGACGCGAAGGCAGTTTTCATACCAAGCAGATGATTGACTATGGCACGAACCTGGTCGGTGGTGTAACGCCGGGCAAAGGCGGGGAATGGGTACACGGCAAGCCGGTGTTCGATACCGTCAAAAAAGCCGTTGATGCGACCGGCGCGAATGCCAGTATTATCTTTGTCGCTGCGCCGTATGCGCCGGATGCGATCTACGAAGCGATTGACGCAGGCATCGAACTCATCGTCTGCATTACTGAAGGTATACCGATTCTCGACATGATGAAGGTCTACGAACACCTTAACCACAGCAGCAGCCGGCTGGTCGGCCCGAACTGTCCTGGCCTGCTGGCCCCCGGTATCGCCAAAATTGGCATCATGCCGGGTTACATTGCCAGGCCGGGCAGCGTCGGTGTTGTCTCCAAGAGCGGCACCCTGACCTATGAAGTTGTCTACGCGCTTACCAATGCCGGACTGGGTCAAACCACCTGTCTGGGCATCGGTGGGGATCCGATTATCGGCACGCATTTTGTAGACGCTTTGCAGATGTTTGAGGAAGACCCGGAAACCGAAAAGGTGGTGCTGATCGGTGAAATCGGTGGACGCGCTGAAGTGGACGCTGCGGAGTTCATCAAAACCCAGATGACCAAACCGGTCGCCGCTTTCATTGCCGGCAAAAGCGCCCCGCCCGGCACCCGGATGGGTCATGCCGGAGCGATCATTGAAGGGGGTGAAGGCACTGCCACCGAGAAGATCGAAGCCCTGCTGGCTGCCGGTGTGCGCGTAGCGGACAATCCCGAACAGATTCCATCTCTGCTGCAATAAGGATAGGTGTAAGGGTGAACCGGCGGTTCACCCTTACGGTTCTACCCGTTCCACAGCCGTTGCGGGCAGCCATCCCTGCCGTCCGTTTGGCAGTATTATTCGCAGCCAGCCCTCCCGTTGTTCCACAATCCGAATTTCGGCGGCTGCGTGCAGTGGATATAAATCCAGATACTGTGTCCCCGGCCCGCTCATCGCACTGACCTGCGCCTGCACCACCACAGCCGCCGGGCGATAGGTGTCAACCCAGTACCGGCTGCCAAGCAGCACCACCAGCACGGCGACCACCACCCCACCAACGATTAGTAACGGACGCAGCCCATCACGCCAGGCCCGCCGCACCAGCCCCAGGCTAATCAGTCCCAACCAGCCTGACCAGACCAGCAGCGCCAGCCAGCCAAGTTCGGCTGGCGTCACTAACCCGGTGGACAGCGCGGCCAGACCTTCCAGCCAGCCGGTCTCATCACCCTGTATATCAGTCCGTTCCCGGCGCGCCAGTGAGAGCTGACGGCCAATATCGCCGTCACGCGGCGCAAGGGCTTGCGCCCGTCGCCAGTTTAACAGCGCCCATCCCAGATCGCCCCGGTGGTAATAGGCGCTGCCCAGATTAAGATAAACGCTTTCGTGCCGCCAGCCGCTGTCTACCAGCAGTTGATATAATCGCACGGCTTCGTCATCATCACCGGTTTCATAAGCGGCCTCCGCCTGCGCGATAATCGCCGCTGGATCCGTCTGAGCCTGCACTGACCCGGCCAGCAGGAGGAGTATAAAAACTATCAGTCGCTTTGCTGCCGCTCCCATGCGGCCTCCATCAGCTCCAGCGTATCTCGTGTATAGGTAGCCAGTTGCCGTCTGTCAACGGCACTCATTGGCGCGTACAACCCTTCATTTGACCGCTCCAGACACACCGTAATTCGTTTGCCCAGTTCCGCCGGTATCTGCCGCTCCGCCAGCATCTGCCGCAGCGATTCCTGGCTTAATCGCTGCGGCGCGCAGTCCAGCTTGTCACCAAAATATTCCCAGACTGCTTCGCCAATCTGGCGAAACGCATCCGGCGCGGTTTCGGAGGTCTGCAATCGCGCTTTCGCTCGATCCAGTGCCGCCGCGCGGCGCAGTTTGCTTCGTTCGCGCTGGCGGCGCTGCTGGTGCACTACCCACCCGGCGCTGGCAGCGGCACCCGTGGGCGCAATGAACCACAGCAGCCAGAACCACCAGGCCGGCTGAGATGTCGTCACCGTAACTGCCGCCGGAACCGGTTTTAGCGGCAGCCGATCAAATGCCGTCTGAGGAACAGACTCCGTTGTCTGCGCGATTATCCCGCCGTTGGCGTGAACCTCGATTGTGGTCGGCGTCGTTTCCAGCGTGCGATACGCCAGGCCGGCAGGGTCAAAATACGCGAGTGTTACCGCCGGAAGCTGCGTCGCGCCTGCCGCATTCGGGATGAATACCCACTCAAACTGCTTCTCACCAATGACACGCCCGGCACTATCCTGCGCCGTGATATACGTACCGGGATTGGCAAACACCTGCCACCCGGTCGGAGGTCGAACGTTCGGTGCTGGCAGCGGCTCAATATTGCCCGTACCGCGAACTGTCAATCGCAGCGTGACCGGCTCACCCAGTGTCACGGTTTGCCGGTTGAGCGTCGCCGCCAGTTCGAACTGCCCGACAGCGCCGCTAAAACCATCCGGTGCACCATCCGGCAGTGGCAGCGCCTGCACCGTTACGCTGTTGGAACTGACGCGCTGTTCGGGTCGAAACACCGTCTCCGGCAGCACAATTGTCGCCGGATCAATCCTCAGTTCACCGGGGCGCGTGGCATACAGTGCTACCCGAATCTCGCTCACAATGTATGTACGGTTGCTGATCTGCTGTGACGTTTGTGAAAAGGGCATCGGCTGAATGTCAACCCGCCAGAAACCTTCGAAATCCGGCGCCTCGTACAGTGGCGACGTATCTACCTGATCCAGGGCTTCGTACACGCGCACTGTATACAGAATTTGCTGGCCGACAAACGGCGCGGCCTGATCTACCGCCGCCTCAACGAACAGGTCGGCATTACTGTCCTGTGATCGAGCCGGCCTGCCAGTGATCGCCAGCAGAATTAATGTTAGGATTCCGAGCCGGCGTGCCATCACCAATCCTTTTCTGGCAGGTCCGCCGGTGGGGTTAACTGCTGCAACCGTCCCCGCAAAGTCTGCTGATTGCGCTGAATTGCTTCCAGCAGTTGTTCGGCTTCGTCCCCCGTTAGTGCCTGCGGCTGCGCCAGGGGCGTCGCAGTTGAAGGAACGGTTGTACCCGGCTCCGGTGTGGGGGTGTTGCCCCCTGTCCCGGTCGGCGTCGCTTCCGGCGTGGCTTCAGGCGGCGGAATGCGCCGCAGCGCCAGTTCCAGGTTATAACGCGCATCGTGGTCAGTTGGATTTAACAGCAGGGCTTGCTGGTAAGCCCGCACGGCTTCATCAAAATTACTCATCACAAAATAGACATTGCCCAGATTGTAATACGCCTGTGCCATCAGCATCGGCTGGCTGGATTTAAGCGCCTGCCGCAGTGCCGCCGCTGCGCGTTGATACTGTCCGGTCGCGACCAGCGCACTGGCCGCGTTGAAATAAGGTTCTGGCACGTCAGGCGCAGCTACCTGAGCCGCCTCATATGCGGCCAGCGCGCCCGCGTAGTCCTCATGGAAGTACCGGTCATTACCCGCGTTCAGCCGTTCGGCAGGGTCCACATCACACCCGCTGATCAGCAGCACCATCATCATCAGATAAACCACCCTCATGCTGCCTCCCGGCGGGGTTCCGGCAGCAGCATCTCCAACGATAGTGCCAGCAGCGCCAGCGCGACGAAAATACCGGCACGTTCCACACCGCGATTTTGCGCTCGATTTTCGAGACGACTGTCAGCCCGCTGCTGAATTGCCTTTACAATATCGTTGATCTCGCTGCCGTCAGGTGCGGCCCGACGGTACAACCCGCCAGTACGTTCCGCGGCGGCGCGCAGCGTGATTTCATCCAGTGCCGACAGCACCACATCACCGGACGGCGCGGACTTAAAACCGGCCACGTTTCCCGCCGCATCTACCAGCGGCACGGGTTCGCCGCGTGTGTCTCCATAGCCAATCGTATGGATAGTGATACCCGCCTGCGCGGCAGTTTCAATGGCAGCAGCCGGGTCGCCTTCAAAGTTCTCGCCATCGCTGATAAGGATGACCATACGCTGTGCCGCGCGGCGGCTGTCAAATGACTCCTGCGCCAGCTTCAATGCGGCGCCAATGTTGGTTCCCTGCCTCGAAATCGCTGCGCTGCTGGCTGCATTGATAAAAGTCACAGCGGAGGTTAAATCCGTTGTCAGTGGAAATTGCACCACCGCCGCACCAGCAAACACAATCAGTCCTACCTCGTTGCCTTGCAGCCGATCCACCAGCGACCGCACGCTCAGTTTGGCGCGTTCCAGGCGGCTGGGCAGCACATCCTGAGCATTCATGCTGTTACTCACATCCAGCACGATCATCACCGCCGCACCCTGTGTTTCGATGATGTCCACGTCTACCCCCCACACAGGCCGCGCCAGCGCAATAATCATCATCGCAGCCGCCGCCAGCCATAGAACAGCCTTACTCACTCGCTGCCACCGGCTGGCAGACGCGATAAGCCGTCCCAACAAATCCGCTTCCCCGACGCGCTCCAGCCGCTGCCGTCGCACGCGGTCACGCCAGAAAAAGAGACCAACAGCCGCCGGCAGCAGCAGCAACAGGAACAAGACAGCAGGATACTGAAACGTCATGGTATGCTCTGTAACACCGTCTGCCGCAAAAACCGTTCCATAACCAGAGCGATTAATGCCACCGCCAGCAAAATACCGGCCTGCTCCTGCCAGTTGACGTATACCTGCCGTACTACGTCCGACCGCTCCAGCCGGTTGATTTGGTCGTAGATACGCTGCAAACTGTCCGGGTCTTCCGCCCGGAAGTAGTGCCCGCCCGTTGTTTGAGCGATGGCTTGCAGCGTGATCTCATCGAGATCACTTTCCACCAGCGTTGTCCCACCGCTGTCGTCGGGCATCGGCACCAGACCACGTTTGCCCATGCCCACCGTATACACCCGCATCCCCAGCGCAGCTACGGCTTCCGCCGCCGTCAGCGGGCCGATCCCGCCTGCGTTATTGGCGCCATCGGTCAGCAGAATAATCACACGGCTGGCAGCAGCACTTTGCCGCAGCATATTACCGGCTGCCGCCAGTCCGAGACCGATAGCCGTCCCATCAGTCAGCCCCAGCTCAGGTGCGAGTTCAACTTCGTCGAGTGACCGCAGCAGCGCGGGATAATCCAGCGTGGGCGGTGTCTGTTGGAAAGAGTCCTGGGCAAACACCACCAACCCGGTACGATCAAAGTCACGTCCGGCGATGAAATCCGCGATCACCGCTTTAGCGGCCTCCAACCGGTTCTGGGGCGCAAAATCGAGTGCCGCCATGCTGCCAGAAATATCCAGCGCCAGCACGATGTCAATCCCCTGCCCGCGAATAATTTCCTGTGACTGGCCGCTCTGTGGCCGCGCCAGCGCCAATACCAGCAGCAGCCACGCCAGCAGACGCAGCCCATCCGGCAGGCGGCGAGAGCGCACGCGCCAGCTTACTGGCAGACCGCTCATCAACCGTATATCTGAATACTCCATGGCAGATGGCCGTTCCCGCCAGCGCCCCATCCACCACAAAACTGCTGCGGCCAGCGGCAGCAACAGCAGAACCAGCGCCGCCGGATGCGCGAACCGGAACACCATCACCCTGCCCCATTCTCCGCGCCGGAGAAATGCTCAACCCAGCGCGCCGCCGCTTGCAGCAGTTTTCGGGTACTGTCGGCTTCCGGCTGGTACTGAGCGAACTTCACCAGATCAACCCGGTCGAGGATACGACGTAATTCGAGCCGGTGCTGGTCATTCAGTTCCGGCAGAGTTTGCAGCGCGTCGAGCAGTTCCGCCGTCGTCAGGTCTTCCACCGTAACATGGAACTGTGCCTCAACGTACCGCCGCAGCGCATCCCCTACCAGCGGATAAGTACGGAATGCCGGCAGCGCCAGCCCCGCAATTCGCTGTAATTCGTTGAGCGTCCGGCTGCTGGCATCAGCCGGTACAGCCGCCGTCCAGGTCTGCCGCTGCCGTTTGAACCAGCGCGCACCGTACAGGCCGGCTGCCACCAGCACACCCAGTATCCCCAGGAGCAGAACAGGAGACAGATACGGTAATGCCAGCGGCGGCTTGAGCGGGCGCAGCGTCAAATCGTTTGGATTCAGCACGCTGGGTACAGAGAAAAAGGCAGGTTCGACACTTACACGAAATGTCTCCGGCGAATCGGACAGACGATAGTCGACAAAGGTTTCCGGTGTTTCGTAATCACCGGGCTTCCAGAGAATGACGATCAAATCCTGCTGATAGGTGGTGCGCGCAACCGCATCATCGGTGCTTACCCGAACTTCACCGACACTCGTTACCATAAACGGCAGCCAGTCAAGTGTAAACTTCGGCAGTGTCACCTCAGTATAAACAGGAACGTTGACAGTTAATGTCAGGCGTACCGGTTCACCGATGAGCGGCGATCCCCGATCTGCGGTAAACGTTGCAGCTACGCTTCCCTGTCCTCGCACGCTTCCGGCGCTCATAACAAGAAACAGGGTGAGAATGGTGAATCGCCAGGCCATCTTTTGGCGTCTCTGGCGACTTAGCAGTTGATCAAGAATCCGACTTCTCATCGTCCCAAACGCCGCGCCCGCTGCTGGAAAAAGCTCGTCAGCGCCTGCACGGTATCGCCATCGGTTGGCAGATCAATTCGATCAACCTGTGTCTTTGCCAGCACAGACTCCCGCGCGTGCCGCCGCCGATCGGCCTGCTGCCGGAAACCCGCGCTCCAGGCGGTTTCCGATGTGTCCGCCCACGTCACGATCCCTGTTTCCGCATCCCTCAGTGCCACCAATCCAATATCCGGCCAGCCAGTTTCCAGTGGATCGCTCAGGACGACCGCGATCACATCGTGGCGCCGCGCCGCGATGGCGAGATCGCGGGCATAAGCTTCGACAGGTTCAAGAAAATCCGACATCAAAAAGACAATCGCGCGGCGTTTCAGCAGCCGGTTAACCGTTTGCAGCGGCAGCGAAAGGTTCGTCCCCGTACCGGTGGCTTCTGCCGCCAGCAAATCCCGAATCAACCGCAGTGTATGATTACGCCCCTTACGCGGTGGAACATACAACTCCACCCGGCTGCTGAACAGCAGCAGTCCCACTTTGTCGTTATTGGCAATCGCAGCATAGGCCAGTGCCGCCCCCAGTTCCACTGCCGCGTCCCGCTTCTGGCGCTTCACGGTACCAAAGCGTCCAGACGCGCTGGTATCCAGCGCCAGCATCACCGTCAGTTCACGCTCTTCAACATACCGCTTCACAAATGGCGCGCCGGCCCGCGCCGTTACATTCCAGTCAATGTCACGTACATCATCACCCGGTTCGTAAGGACGGACCGTATCAAATTCGATACCACGCCCCTTAAATACGGCATGATAAGCCCCGGCGAACACATCTTCCACCAGCCGCCGCGTCTGTAATTCAATCCGCCGGATTCTTCGCAGGGTATCGGGTGTCAGCATTATGGCACTTCAACCCGGCCCAAAATCTGACCGACAAGCTGCGCGGTTGTAATATTCTCCGCCTCAGCCTCAAACGTCACAATAATACGATGACGCAGCACATCGGGCGCGACGGCCTTTACGTCATCGGGGGTTACATAGCCGCGTCCCCGCAAAAAGGCGTGGGCTTTGGCCGCCCGTGTCAGGGAAATCGTCGCGCGCGGTGATGCGCCAAATTCGATCAGCGCACCCAGCTCTTTTAACCCGTTCGCCGCAGGGTCACGGGTTGCGAATACGATGTTCAGAATGTAATCCTTGATTTTGTCGTCCACATAGATACCATTCACCACTTCCCGCGCATGTTGGATCGCTTCAACGCCGATCACGGCTTGCGGCGGCGGCGGCGGTTCCCCGGCCATCCGCTCCAGAATCATCCGTTCTTCCTGGCGTGTAGGGTAATCCACGATCACTTTTAACATGAACCGGTCAAGCTGCGCTTCGGGCAGGGGGTAGGTTCCAGCCTGCTCAATCGGATTCTGGGTTGCCAGCACCATAAACGGGTCGGGCAGCGAATAGGTCTGGTCACCTAATGTTACCTGCCGTTCTTCCATGGCTTCCAGCAGCGCGGACTGTACCTTCGCCGGCGCGCGGTTGATCTCATCCGCCAGAATGATGTGGTTGAACACCGGCCCAAGACGGGCCGTAAACTCCCCGGTGCGTGGGTTATATACCTGCGTTCCGGTCAGATCGGCGGGCAGCAGATCGGGCGTAAACTGGATGCGCTGAAACTTCGCGCCGATGGTCGCGGCCAGCGTTCGCACAGCCAGCGTCTTCGCCAGCCCCGGCACACCCTCGATCAGGAGATGGCCGTTGCAAACCAGCGCGATCATCAGCCGGTTCATCAGCCGTTCCTGTCCAACAATCGTGCGATTAATCTCGGCCAGGACCGTCTGCAAAAAACCGGCTTCGCGCCGGATGCGTTCATTCAACTGCTGTACAGAATTCATACGTTTCTCGCTACACCGCCATTTTCATCAGGAACTCAATGCCTGATATTCAGGATGATAATAATGCACGTAATGATACGTCTATCATGTGGGCGTGCCAGTTCCTCAATTGTATAATCGGTTGTGAAGCGTGTAAAATAAAACGACTCTCAATCATGCATGTCCGCATAATCACCCCTGTGAGGTTGATTGAGTAAGAGTGGAGGCCCGGTGTGAATAACCCGAGGACAAGGAATCTTCTACTGTATGTGTTTATCGGCCTGATGCTTGTTGTCATCTTCTTCGGAATCAGCAGTGGCAACCAAGAAACCACCACCATCAAGTTTACCGATTTAGTGCGCCGGATACAGGCTGATGATGTCGCCAGCATTCGCGTTCAGGACGATCAGCTTATTGTTACCTTCCGCGACCGCACAACTGCGACGACCAGCAAAGCGCCTGAGGCCAGCGCGCAGGAACAACTGCTCCAGTTTGGCATTACATCGCAGCAGATAGACAGTATCGTGTGGGACTTCCAACAGCCCAGCAACTGGCCGGCAGTTGGTTTTAGTGTTCTCACCGCGCTTCTACCCATTCTCCTGATTGGCGGCCTGATCTTCTTCATGCTGCGGCAGGCGCAGGGCAGCAACAATCAGGCGATGGCTTTTGGTAAAAGCCGCGCCCGGATGTTCAGCAGCGACCAGCCGAGCATCACCTTTGAGGATGTCGCCGGAGCGGACGAAGCGAAAGCCGAACTGGCGGAAGTCGTCGAATTTTTGAAAGAACCCGAAAAGTTTATCCAGCTTGGCGCACGCATTCCAAAGGGTGTGCTGCTGGTGGGCAGCCCTGGCACGGGCAAAACGCTGCTGGCAAAGGCGGTTGCCGGTGAAGCTGGCGTTCCATTTTTCAGCATTTCCGGCTCGGAATTTGTGGAAATGTTCGTGGGCGTGGGCGCATCCCGCGTGCGCGACCTGTTCAATCAGGCCAAACGCCACAGCCCGTGTATCATTTTCATTGATGAAATTGATGCCGTTGGCCGCCAGCGCGGCGCAGGACTGGGCGGCAGCCACGATGAGCGCGAGCAAACGCTGAATCAGATTCTGGTTGAAATGGATGGTTTCGACACTGATACTAATGTGATCGTGGTCGCGGCCACCAACCGGCCTGACATCCTCGATCCCGCGCTGCTGCGCCCTGGCCGTTTCGACCGCCGTGTGGTGCTTGATCGCCCGGATGTCAAAGGCCGCGAAGCGATCATCAAGGTCCATGTGCGCGGCAAACCCCTGGCCTCGGATGTGGATATGAAATCACTGGCAAAGGTCACACCCGGCTTTGTCGGCGCAGACATCGAAAATATGGTCAATGAAGCTGCTATCCTGGCTGCGCGCAAGAACAAAAAGACCATCTCCAACGGCGACTTTCAGGAAGCCATCGAACGGATTCTGTTGGGGCCGGAACGTAAGAGCCGGGTCATCAACAAACAGGAACAGTGCATCACGGCCTATCATGAGGCCGGTCACGCCGTTGTCGGTTATCTCGTACCCTACAGC
The DNA here is from genome assembly GCA_029975765.1 of Aggregatilineales bacterium. Taxonomy (GTDB): domain Bacteria; phylum Chloroflexota; class Anaerolineae; order Aggregatilineales; family Phototrophicaceae; genus CFX2. Next base: position 18,120 of record JARKOK010000169.1, on the reverse strand, counting down.
GACCCGGTGCGGAAGGTCACGATCATTCCTCGTGGTATGAGCGGCGGTTCCACCCTGTTCACACCGGAAGAAGATATTAGCTACGTCTCCCGTTCGCGCATCAAGGATCAGATTGTTACGGCGTTGGCTGGCCGCGCGGCGGAAGAAATCGTGTTTGACGAGATCACCACCGGCGCCTCCAGCGATCTTGAACAGGTCACACGTATGACCCGCGCGATGGTGACCCGTTTCGGCATGAGTGACAAACTCGGCCCCATGATGTTCGGCCAGAAAGAAGAAATGATCTTCCTGGGGCGTGAAATCTCCGAGCAGCGGGACTACAGCGAAGCCGTCGCCGAGGAGATTGATGCTGAAGTGCGCGCCATTGTCACCTGGGCTTACGATGAAGCGCGTCGCCTCATCAACGAAAACCGCGCCAAGCTGGACGCGGTTGCGCTCCGACTGCTGGAAGTGGAAACGATTGACGCGGAAGAATTTCTGACCATCATGGGTGAACCGCGCCCGAATAAACGGAACACATTCCAACTGCCAACCGCGCTGGCCGCCAGGTCTTCGACTGAAACACCCGTGAAGGGTGATGAGGGTAATGATCTGAAATCCCTGGGGACAGCGCCTAACCCGGCGTAGTCGCTGCGACGGATTTTATGCTTAGTGACGGACATGCCGAGGCATGTCCGTCACATTTTACTGCGGCTATGCCTTTGGATTTAAGATGTACTGTTCAAACGCTTCCGCCGTCCAGGGCAAGAGCGGCTTGAAAAACTCGTGGTAGATCGCCTGCGCGTAGACCCGAATTTCGTATTGAGCATCAGACGCCATTCGCAGTTTTAGAAAGTGCATCAGATTGTGCGCATCGGCTTTCACAACCCACGTGTAGTACACGCTGAAACCCGGCAGAAACAAGCGCGCCATCTCTTTTGATACGCCGGCGTCCAGCGCCTCGCGGTACAGCGCATACCCCTGTTCATAGTGTTGTAGCAGCTTATGGGTCAGCGCGTCACCGGCGGTCTGATCCAGTTCACCTTCGCTGGCCTGTTTGTTGCTGGGCGACTGCCGCCGCCAGACAGATGGCATATAAAAGTCATTTTCTTCAAATTCAGTATAGCGGCCCGATTGCGCATTCATGTTAAAGGTACGATGCCGCACCCACTGCCACCAGGTCACCAGTGGTGCATGAACGCGGAACTTCAATTCAACCATCTCAAACGGAGAGGTATGTTTGTTTCGCAATAAATAGAACAGCAGCTTTTTATCTTTTTCCTCGCCCTTGCTCTCCCCCATAAAACTCACCCGCGCCGCGCTGACAATTGCCATATCGCCGCACACGCCAGTCGCCGGATGCGGCAGGGTGTCCACCAGCTCAATCCAGCCTTTATCAAGCACCGCCACCCGTTTACCAATCAGACTTTCTCTCACTCCAGACTCCTAATCGTCCAGCCATCCGGCAGCCGAAAGACTCGCATACATGCGGTCAACATCCTGATCTTCCTGAGGATACGCCAGATGATACGGCACTTCCACCGGTCTGTCTTGCGGATACATCACGCCCTCACTGTTCAGGATAGTCAGCAGCATCGCCACCGTTTTATACACCACATCGAGCGGCTGACGGTTCCATCCGGCAATATCGCGCGCAATGTCACGCAGCGTTGTTTTGCCATCAGCCCGCAGCCATACCTCACTGCTGAGGGCATCCAGGAACACGATCTGATCCTGATAACGATTATGCACCGCAATGCCATCCGGCATAACACGATACAGACCATCACGCTGCGGGTACTGGTCAAGTGATGAAGTCATGAAGGCTTACCCCATGATCTAGGCAAAATATTGGAGCGCCAGGCGCACGCGGTCTTCGACCGTCGGCGGGGCATCCTTTGGTAACGATTGTATAGCGGTTTGCGCCTCGACGATACTGTAACCCAACGCCACCAGCGCATCCAGGACATCGCTGCTCACATCGTCAAAGGCGGCGACCGGCGCAGTATCCGGCCCAAACCGCAGTTTATCTTTCAGTTCGATCAGGATTTTTTGCGCGGTCTTTTTACCGACCCCCGGCACGCGCGTCAGGATTTCGGCCCGTTCACTGACAACCGCGTTCCGCAGATTATCCAGCGTCAGCGTACTCAGGATAGCCAATCCCATCCTGGGACCAACCCCGTTGATCGTCAGCAGAACGTCAAACAGTTCGCGCTCCTCCGCCGTGATAAACCCATACAGCGACAGGGAGTCCTCCCGCACGATCATGGACGTGTGTAAAAACGCATCATCGCCGGTATCAAGACGATCCAGGGCTGTATGCGGCACAAAAACTTTGAAACCAATACCACCGGTAACGATAACCACATAGTCACGGCTGGCACTGGCAACCATTCCCTGTATACTGGCAATCATTCTGCCCTGTCCTTATTCGTCCCCATATCCACTGTAGCGGAGACTGTGCAAGTCGGTGATGGCAATCGCCAGCGCATCGGCGGCGTCGTCCGGTCGTGGAATGCTGTCCAGCCCCAGCAGAATCCGCACCATTTCCTGCATCTGGGGTTTCTTCGCGCCGCCGTAACCGGAAATGGACTGCTTCACCATATTCGGTTTGTACTCAGCTACCGGCACGCCCGTCATCGCCAGCGCCAGCAGAATCACCCCCCGCCCCTGCGCCACCGTGATCGCGGTTGTTACGTTCCTCGCAAAGAACAATTCTTCAACACCGGCATGGTCGGGCTGATACCGCTCAACCAGCGCCGTAACCCCCTCATAAATCTGCTTCAGGCGCTCCCACATCGGCTGCTGCGGCAGCGTTGTAATCACCCCAAAGTCAACGGCCTGGAGCGCGCCATCATTCGTCTCGCGCACCAGGCCATAACCGATTGTTGCCGTACCGGGGTCAATCCCAAGCGTCAGCATTAAGCTGTCTCAAGAGCCGCGATGACTTCATCCGTAATCATCAGGTTGGAGGCGACCGCCTGAACATCGTCCAGTTCTTCCAGTGCTTCCTGCAGGCGCATATTCTGCACCGCTTTATCGGTCGTCAGTTCAGTCTCGTTTTTGGCTTCCCAGCGCAGTTCCGAATCTTCGATCTCATAATGCGCTTTCGTCAGTGCTTCTTCCACAGCGGCGAACATCTCACGCGGGGTATAGACCACCACTACCCCCTCTTCGTCCACCACATCATCGGCACCGGCTTCGGCTGCCGTCATAAAAACACTATCGAAGTCCAGATTATCACCCTTCAGGGCAATATATCCCTTACGCTCGAACTGCCACGACACCGACCCCGCTGACGCCATGCTGCCGCCCGCACGAGTGAAGGCGCGTTTGACTTCCGCCAGTGTGCGGTTTTTATTGTCGGTCATCACATCTACGAGAAACGCGACACCGTCCGGCCCATACCCTTCGAAGGTAATCTCTTCCAGCGCCTCGCCGTCGGCACCACCGATCGCGCGTTGAATGGCACGTTCGATATTGTCTTTCGGCATATTGTTGGCTTTGGCCTTCTGGATGGCAATCTTCAGTTTCGGGTTGGCGTTTTCATCACCACCGCCTTCACGGGCCGCAATCGTAATATCACGCGCTAACCGCGTAAAAATTTTGCCGCGCTTCGCATCTTCTGCGCCTTTTTTGCGCTTGATAGTTGACCATTTACTATGCCCGGACATAAATTATCTCCGTGTGCTCCATTGACCATTTTAATTTTTATTATACATGACCCTAACAGGTGAGTCGAGAGAGGCGCGCAGCCGGTTGTGTTATAATCACCCCGGTTCACGACATTTCAGTAGGACAGACTTATGACCGACGCCAGTATCCCCGCTCACCAACAGCTTCCCCGTCCACGGCTTGACCCGCAGCGGGTAGCCTGGGGTGTCCTGCTCCTCGCCTTTGCTATTTTCTGTTTCATCTGCCTCGCCAGCGGCATGGGCGTTTACTACTTCCTGTTCCAGTCTACGGTTCCCCTGGACATGGTAGCACGCATCGGTCAGGGGTCTATCGGTGTGAATCAGCAGTTCGTGACCCTTGAGCGTGTTCTGCAGAACGGTGATGAACTGACGACCGGGGGACAGTCGCAGGCGGTTGTACAGTTATTTGATCCGCAGCGTAATCACCAGTTAATCGCCACCCTGACCATTAAAGGCAATACCCGACTGAATCTCCGCCGCGCGCTGCGTCCGCGTTTTGAATGGAGCAGCAGCCAGTACAACATCGAGCTTCAGAATTTCAACGGTGAACTGGATATTTTTGTGACCCGCAATCTTGGGCGCGACTTCCGTCTGGTTATTGCCACCAGCCAGGGCAGCCGCATTGACCTGGGCAGCAGCGGTCAGTATAACATCAGCGTGAACGAGAGTCAGACCCGTGTGGTCAATCAGGAAGGGCAGATGGTTCTAATCCCCCCCACACGGAACAACGGGCGCGACATTCCGGTTGGCAGCCAGGGAGTCATCTTTACCGCCAACCCCGACGCCGTCGCCATTATGCCCGCGTATGTTAATCTGCTGGAAAACAGCACGTTTCAGGATACTATTCAGATTCAGAATGATACCGGCCAGTTGCAGGAAGTCACGACCGTCTGGCGCTGCGCCAACCAGCAGGATACGCTGCCGCGCGGCAACTATCTGGCTGAAACGCTGGATGGGCGTCCGGTACTGCGATTGGTGCGTGGGGACAATGCCACTTCACACGGCGAAACCCGCTGCCTGACCTATTTCGAGCAAACCGGGCGTGATGTCAGTGCCTTTGACTTTCTGGAAGTGCGTGCCAGTTTTAATATTAACTTTCAATCCCTGCCCGCCTGTGGTTGGGAAGGCAGCGAATGTCCACTCATGCTGCAAATTGATTACATTGATCAGAATGGCCGGCCACAGACGTGGTATCACGGTTTCTATTATCTACAGCCACAAACCGGCTTCGCCCTCAGTTGCAGCAGTTGCCGGCAGGAGCATGACCGTATCAACGAGAAATCGTGGTTCACCTACGAAAGTGGCAACCTATTTGTACTGCTTGGCCCCAGTCAGATACCGAGGAGCATCCTGAATGTGCAGTTTTATGCTTCCGGCCACCAGTACGATATCGCTGTTGGTGAAGTCAGCCTGTTAGCCGGTCAGTTTGCCACCAGCGGTTAGAAGGCTAACCCCTGCTGCTTCAGCGACCGCCACCCCTGCTCGGCGATAATCAGATGGTCGAGCAGTTGAATATCGAGCAGTTTGCCAGCAGCGATCACGGCGCGGGTGAGTTCAATATCTTCCGGTGAGGGTGATGGATCACCCGCCGGATGATTATGAGCGAGTATAAACGCCGGGCTGTTGTGTCTGATCACTTCACGAAAGACTTCGGCAGGGCGAAAAACCACACCATTTAGCGTCCCCTTGTAAATGGTCGGCGTAGCGATGACGCGGTTATACATATCCAGCAGGATGAGCCGGACATGCTCCTGTGCGAGTTCGCGCATATCAACCACCCACTCCGCGGCATCCTCGGCAGTGCGGATCACCGGGCGCTGCTGCCCCCAGTTAACTTTCACTCGCCGCGCAATTTCCAGTGCCGCCGCCAGCCTGTCTGTCCCCTCCTCTCTCACCTGTGTCAGAGACTTCCAATCCAGGGGTGGCGCGCTGACCAGCGCCGGCAAACCGCCGTAGTGTTTGAGTATCGCTTCTGCTGTATCCAGACTGTCGCTCAATAAAACGGCCAGCAGTTCAGCATCCGACAGCATTTCCGCAGGCTGCTGCCGGCTCACACCATAAATATCGCCATCTGGCATGATGTTTCCTCATCTTTTCATCAAGTGTAACAATGGTTCGCTTTTGCGTCTATGATGGCGGGCTGTTATACTGGCGACATACAAACTGAACGCAACAGGACATGCGGGTATGGCAAGTGTATTGACCGAACTCGGTCTATCAGAAGATATTATCCTGGCGGTCACAGTCTACGCCGGTTTAATCATAGTCGCCTTCTGGCTGGCGCTGATCATCTGGACCTTCCGCGATATGCGCGCGCGATCACGGGATACGCTGTCGCAGTTGGGTATGGCGCTGCTGGTGGCGGTACTCACTATACCCGGCCTGCTGATTTACCTGCTGCTGCGCCCGCGTGAAACCCTGGGAGAAACCTACGAGCGATCATTGGAAGAAGAGGCGCTGCTCCAGGACATAGAAGACAAACCGAAATGCCCTGGTTGCAGCCAGCGCGTTCGGGAAAACTGGCAGGCGTGTCCACATTGTCATACCCGGCTTAAAAAACCCTGCACGCGCTGCGGTAATATGCTGGAACTGTCGTGGCAGTTATGCCCGTACTGTGCCTCACCTCAGGCGAACTATGCGCCTGACACCGCCCCCGCTACCCGGCATGTGCGCCCGGCCAGCATCCCCGAAGACTGGCAGCCACCGCGCAGCCGCGCGTCCGACACCGGACGTGCGGCACAACCGGTTGAATTTGTCGAAGGTGATGAATACTGACTAAAATTCGGCGGCTTCCCCGATGATGTGAATCTTCAGGAAATTCGTCTGCCCGCCGATGCCGAACGGCACACCCGCGATCAGAACAAGATTGTCGCCGCGTGAGACCAGTTCAGCATCCTGTGCCGCCTGAATGACCGTTTGAATCATTTCGTCAATCGTATGAAATTCAGGAATGAGCAGCGGCAGTACACCCCAGACGAGCGCCATACGCCGGTGGGTGATTTCGCTGGGTGTGACACACAGGATCGGCGTGCGGGGACGTTCCTTCGCTACCCGGCGCGTGGTATAACCCGTCAGCGTGGATGTGACAATCGCTTTGGAATTAAGCACTTCAGCGATCTGACAGGTTGCCTGGCTGATGGCATCCGAGATAGCCTCTCGCCCTTCCGCATTTGGCTTATAAATCGGTTTAAGCTGCTGGGGGCGGTTCGCCCAGATGCTCTGCTCCGCAATGACAGCAATCGTCGCCATCGTTTTGACGGCTTCTGCCGGGTACTTGCCAGCGGCTGTTTCATTGCTGAGCATCACGGCATCCGTGCCATCTATAATCGCATTGTACACATCGCTGGCTTCCGCCCGCGTCGGGCGCGGATTATCTACCATCGAACTCAACATCTGGGTGGCGGTAATCACGGGTTTACCGGCAGCATTGCACAGTTGAATGATGCGCTTCTGGTGGAACGGCACTTCTTCCGCTGGCGTTTCCACCCCCAGATCGCCGCGTGCCACCATGATGCCGTCGGATACAGCGATGATTTCTTCGATATTTTCGAGTGCCTCGTGTTTTTCGATTTTGGAAATCACCGCGATTTCCCCGCCCAGATGGCGCAGCAGCCAGCGCAGTTCGCGGATGTCTTCCTGTGACCGGACAAACGACATCGCCAGATAGTCCGACTGCTTTTCCAGCGCGAACTCGATGTCCTTGCGGTCTTTCTCGGTGATGGCCGACAGTGACAGCCGTGCCGTCGGCGCGGATACTCCCTTACGCGAACTCAGCGGCCCACCCACCACAACTCGTGACACCAGACCGCGATTGGTCACCTGTTCCACGACCAGTTCGAGGTTTCCATCATCCAGCAGAAGCTGCATTCCGGCTTTAATATCGCGCACGAATTCGGGATGCGGCAGCGAAATAACGCCATTTTCACCCGGCACCGAATCCAGTGTAAACGTAACGGTGTCACCATTGGCAAGCAGCAGCGGCTCGTCTGCCACCTTGCCAATCCGAATCTTCGGCCCTTGCAGATCACACATCACCGCGACAACAACATTTTCTTCTGCCGCGATTTTACGAATCCGGTCAATGGTCTCACCGTGTGTCTCATGGGTTCCATGCGAGAAATTAATACGCGCAACGTTCATCCCATTACGAATAAGCTGGCGGATGACCTCTTCATCCCGCGAGGCAGGGCCAATCGTTGCTACAATTTTTGTTCGTTTTCCATTAATCCGTTCGCGCGCCACGCTGCTTTCCCTTTCACATCCTGTATAACATAGGGGCAGGCCCACCCTGCCCCTATAACGCCACTCATTACATTAAATCAAACCTGCCGGGGCGCAGCGCGCCCTGCCGCCCAGTTTAGAGATTCAGATTCGTAAACGCCTTCAGCCCCGGATACACAGCGGCATCGCCCAGTTCTTCCTCAATCCGCAGCAGTTGGTTGAACTTTGCCACCCGGTCGGAACGAGCCGGCGCGCCAGTCTTGATCTGTCCGGCGTTAGTGGCAACAGCGAAGTCAGCAATGGTGGTGTCTTCAGTTTCACCGCTGCGGTGGCTGGTCACAACCGTCCACCCATGTCGCTGACTGAGTTGTACAGCGTCCAGCGTCTCGGTCAGCGAACCGATCTGATTCAACTTGCACAGGAGCGAGTTGCATGCCTTTTCGCGGATGGCCCGCGCCACAAATTCAGCGTTCGTCACCAGCAGGTCATCACCGACAATCTGAATCCGATCACCCAAACGTTCGGTCAGTTTAGGCCAGGTTTCCCAGTCGCTTTCAGCCAGACAGTCTTCAAGCGAGATGATCGGGTAACGGTTGGCCCAGTCGACCCAGAACTCAACCATTTCGTCACCGCTTAACACGCGCCCTTCGATGTCCAGGTGATATTTACCATCACGATAAAATTCGGATGCAGCGGGGTCAAGCGCGATCCGCACCTGTTCGCCAGGGCGATAGCCGGCCTTCTCAATTGCCTGCATAATAACATCCAGCGCCGCCTGGTTCGACCCCAGGCTGGGCGCGAAACCACCCTCGTCACCGACTGTCGTCTGGTAGCCCTTATCATGCAGCACTTTGTGCAGCGTGTGATAGATTTCAGCGCACCAGCGCAGCGCCTCGCGGAATGTCTCCGCGCCCACCGGCATCACCATAAATTCCTGAAAATCGGTGCTGCCGGCTGCATGTTTACCGCCGTTCATGATATTCATCATCGGCACAGGCAGGATATGCGCATGAACGCCGCCCAGATACGAATACAGCGGCAGGTCAACGCTGTCCGCCGCCGCTTTTGCCACCGCCAGCGACACACCCAGAATCGCATTCGCGCCCAGATTGCTCTTGTTCGGCGTGCCATCCAGTTGCAGCATGATCTCGTCAATGGCCTTCTGGTTCAGCGCATACTGGCCGGTCAGCGCGTCAGCAATCGGCCCGTTAACGGCCTGCACTGCCCGCAGCACGCCCTTGCCGCCATAACGGCTTTTGTCGCCGTCGCGCAGCTCCAGCGCCTCATGTTCGCCGGTGGAGGCGCCGCTGGGCACAATCGCCCGGCCAAACGCGCCGTCTACCAGATACACTTCCACCTCAACGGTAGGATTGCCGCGCGAGTCCAGGACTTCGCGGGCGTGGATGGTTTCGATGATCGTCATGATCTTTCTCCTTCTTGGTTGTAGACAACACCTGATGGTGTGAAATGGCACGCAGCTATCTGGAAGAATCCAGAAATTGCCCAATCTATAATAGCCCGTTTTCCCCGGCACGTCACCTGATATTCAGTGAAATCCAGCCCTGACAGATGTAAGGTGTTCGATTAAAATAGAAGCTGATCGTTAAAATTCCCGGCCTGAAGGAACTATTATGGCTGCCGCGCGTTCCATCTATCTTGATCACTCCGCGACCACCCCCACCGACCCGCGTGTGGTAGAGGCGATGCTGCCGTACTTCAGCGACGTATATGGCAATCCATCGTCCGCGCACCGCTTTGGGCGGCAGGCCGAGGATGCCGTTGAAACAGCGCGAGAGTCGGTAGCACGCATCTTGAACTGCCGGCCATCGGAGATTGTGTTCACAAGCTGCGGTTCGGAAAGTGATAATCTCGCGCTCCGGGGCGCGGCCTGGACAGCGCGCCAGCAGGGGCGTGGCTACCATCTGGTTACCACCCCGATTGAACATCCGGCAGTTACCCGCACCGTGCAGCAGATGGCCGATCTGATGGGGTTCGAAAGCACGATCATTCCAGTAGACCGACTGAGCCAGGTGGGCATAGAAGATTTCGCTGCGGCCTGCGGCCCCGGCACGACGGTCGCCAGTGTGATGTATGCCAACAACGAAGTCGGCACCGTGCAGCCGATATCGCAGTTGGCCGCACTGGCGCATGAACGCGGCACCTGGTTTCATACCGACGCGGTGCAGGCCGCCGGTCAGTTGCCGCTGGATGTACAGCAGCTAGGCGTAGATCTGCTCAGTCTGTCCGCCCACAAATTTTACGGCCCGAAAGGTGTTGGCGCGCTGTACGTGCGTGATGGCATCGAACTCGTGCCGAGTCAAAGCGGTGGCAGCCATGAAAACGGGCGGCGCTCTGGCACGCATAACACGCCGCTGATCGTTGGCCTGGCGAAAGCTCTGGAAATTGCCTACGAGGCCTTTGAGACATACACCGCGCACTATTGCGACCGGCGCGACCAGTTGATTGACGGCGTGCTGCGACACGTTTCGGGCGTGCAGTTGACCGGCCATCCGACGCGGCGGCTGCCATCCCATGCCAGTTTTGTGTTTGATGGTGTAGACGCCAATGCACTGCTGATGCATCTTGATCTGAAAGGCATTGCCGCCAGCAGCGCGTCCGCCTGTAAGACGGGCAATCCCGAACCGTCCGGCGTTTTGCTGGCGATGGGTTTTGACCGCGCCGCTGCCAGCAGCAGCCTGCGCCTGACTGTTGGCCGCCAGACGACCGCCGAAGACATTGATTACACTGTCTCAACGCTGGTCGAGATGGTTGCCAGAGTCCGCCAGTTGAACCGCGAGCGGGCATGATGAGCACGGACACCAATAAGCGCGTTGTTGTCGCCATGAGCGGCGGTGTGGATAGTTCCGTAGCGGCGGCGCTGCTGCTGGAACAGGGTTACACCGTCATCGGCATGATGATGCGCCTGTGGTCGGAAGATACGTTTGGCAGCAGCATTCATAATCGCTGCTGCACACCCGACCAGATGGCTGACGCGCGCCGCATCGCCGCTAAACTGGGCATCCCGTTCTACGTGCTGGACACCAAAGACGTATTCCGTAATACGATTGTCGAGTTCTTTATTGACCAGCACCGCCAGGGTGTAACCCCCAACCCCTGTATCGAGTGCAACCGGCATATCCGGTTTAGCTATCTGCTCAATAACGCCCTCGCGCTGGACGCCGATTATCTGGCGACCGGCCATTATGCGCGTGTCGCGCGGGACACCAACGGTCGTTTCGTACTCAAACAGGGGCTGGATGAACACAAGGATCAGAGTTATGTCCTGAGTGTTCTGGGCCAGGAACAGCTTGGCCGCACCCTGTTCCCGGTGGGTGAATACACCAAACCGCAGGTGCGCGAAATCGCGGCGCGTTTCGGCCTGCCAACCGCCAGCAAGCAGGACAGCCAGGATTTGTGTTTTATCGGCGATAACAACTACCGCCGCTTCCTGACTGACCACGCGCCGGACATCATGCAGCCCGGCCCGATTGTTCGCCCAACGGGTGAGGTCATCGGCCAGCACACCGGACTGGCAAATTACACCATCGGCCAGCGCCGGGGACTGGGTGTCAACAGCCTTGAGCCGCTGTACGTCATCGCCATGAATCCGCATCGAAATGCTTTAGTCGTAGGGTCGGCGGCTGATCTGGGCGGCACAGCATTGACGGCGAAACGAGTCAACTGGGTGAGCGGCGAAACACCTCCCGAACCGTTTCGCGCCGCCGTGAAAATTCGTTATAAGGCGAGGCCCGTACCCGCCCTGGTGGAGTCTCTGCCAGAGGCACGAATGCGCGTGACCTTCGATGAACCGCTGCGCGACATCACGCCCGGTCAGGGCGCGGTGGTGTACGATGGGGATACCGTGCTTGGTGGTGGCATCATCGAACGTAATCCCGATTTCGGCTCGCCCTAATATCCTACCATCAGATACCGCACCTGCGGGGCAAACAGCAGCATGATAATCGTTCCGGCCACGATGTATGGCCCATAAGGCAGCGCCGTAAACAGGCTGTAGCCCCGCCCCACTACCCGGCTGCCGACGATATACACCAGCGCCCCCAGCGCCCCCAGAAACACGGTGATAAACAACGCGAAAATGACCGCTTCCAATCCCAGTATCAGGCCGCTTAATGTCGCCATCATCACATCGCCGTAACCAAACGCAACCTCGGTAATGTCCCGTCCCTGAATTTTCTGCGCGACATAGGTATACACGAACCCCCCGATATACAACAGGAAGAACACCCCGAACCCCAGCGCCCCGCCCAGTACCGCGCGCTGTAGATTCGGTTCATCCTGCACCGGTGTCAGCACCGCGTCCAGCAGCGCCAGCACGCAGGCGGGGATAATGACCGAAAACAATATCAGCCGGTGTTCAATATCCACTACCGTTATCAGGACAAAAATTGCCATGTAAGCCAGCCAGAACACCAGTTGCAAACCGCTTACATCCGGGTTGTCATGTTTTAGCGCGTAGGTCAGCAGCATCAGCAGCGCCGTGCCGATCTCCGCCAGCGGGTAGCGCCAGGAAAGTTTCGCGCCATGAGGTGAGGCACGCTGCCCGGTAAGAAAAGCTGCCAGTCCCAGCCACGCGGTTGGGGTACGTGGCGTTCCATCCGGGTAACGGGGGGTGCGTGGGCGGCGGTAGTGCGGCAAATCGTCAGCCAGAACGTTGACCATACCCCCCGCCAGAAGACCAATCACGGCGATTAACACATACATCAGCAGCATAGATACTCGACTTTCACGATTACGGCACAACAATCACGGGTGCGGGTGGCAGCAGCGCCAACGATACGATTATCATAAACGCAAATGCGAGAATGGCGCTGACAATTATTGCCAGCCTCTGCGCCTGCGACAGCGTACCATCGTCGTTACGCGACCCATCGCTGGTTACGCCAATGATCACTTTAACCGGTGTTACTTCACCGTAACGCATCTGCCATACCGCCAGACGTGGCTCACCGCGCAGTCCAATAATCAGGTAAGGGGTGTCAGGGTAGGTTGCCTGCTGCACATCGGTCGGGGAAGGAATCGGATCACCGTGCGGGTGTGAATGGTACAGGGCAACCAGATCAAGGCCCTGCCTGTCCAGTTGCAGCAGCGCGCGGGCGAAAGCAGTATCATCCAGCCGGTAAAAGTGCCGGGGATCGGCGGCGCTGTTGGCAATTGGGATGACAGCCTGCACCTGTTCGCCAACTCCGGCCAGCAGCCCGCAGGCCTCCTGCGGCGCTGTTTCTATCGCATGGCGCAGCAGCGCGCGCGCCTGTTCTTCGGTTAAAAAGAGGCGCATGAGGCAGCCCTCATCGGAGTTCACTCCGCTTCGGGAATCGTAAACGGCACTTCACGCCGGTCTTGCGGCGGGTTCCGCGTTTCATAGAATAAATCCGCCAGTAGGGTATACTGTCCGGCGGGTTCGCTCAGACCGCGCAAATGCATCGTGAATTCCATCGTGTGATGCATCGTCTCAATCACATTGAGTTCGCTGACAATCCGGTTATTGTTATCCCGCGCCACCAGCAGCAGATTAGGCCGTTCCAGAAATGGCGTCACGCGAATATGCAGGTGAACGCGAAACCGGTCACGGTAAGGTGTTACCACCAGGTCTTCAATCCGAATCTGATCCTTAGACTGGGGCGGGCTGTCCGTCGGAAAAATCGGGATGTCCATACTCACCACCTGTTAGGAATGACTGGACTGCAATTTTTGCAGGGTGGTCATGGCCTGATCCAACGCCGCTGCCGGCACCAGCACATGATCGCGGCTGTAAGCGCCATACGCCAGAATTGAAATACCGGCCTCCGCCAGCGCCGTGCTTACCGCCGCCATAAAACCAACCAGCGAAAAATCCAGCACGATGTCGAATGTAATCAGCCGGTAGCGATCTGGCGACAGAACATGACCCGGCAGCCGGGTCACAAAGTCCTGCCCCGCTTCGGCTGGAATAACCAGTGTGACCTCATCTTTATCGGCGATCAACGCGCAAAAGGCTTCACCAATTTCCGCGATCACCCCCGCCGCCGCCGTAATACCCCTGGGCGGCAGTTTTACGACCACGTACTCCGTATTATCGGTAACCAGCCTGGCCTGCGCTAACGCCTGTTTCACCGTTTGTGGAGTCATCCTCAACCTCATTCGTCAAACTGATACGTGGCTTCCGCGTAATAGCGCACGTGACGTTTCGCCAGTTTGTCCTGCATCCAATGCTGCAACTGCGCGTTTTTATCCGCCAGGGTTATATCAGAACTCCGCAGTAATGCAATCGGATAATTTACACGCAGCGCCCGCCCGTGAATGATATGCCGGCTGATGCCCGGCGGCAAAAAGGCCTGATACTGGGCCGCCGCCAGAATATCCGCCGGCTGGTAGCTGGGGAACACCACCAGCGCCAGCGCCTCCGGGTACAACGGCCAGATATCGCCCGGTTCACTCAGGGCCGTCCGATACAGCACCGCGTTCTGCTGATAAACACGTACCACCTCACACAGCGCGGCATTCCGCTCATGGGTGTTTTCGACCGCTGCCCGCAGCGCCACCGTTCGCCCATCCCGAAAGAGAATATGCGCGATTGCCAGTGCGTCCTGACCGTCATGGATTTCGATCTGCGGCAGATTACGCAGTCGCTCCATCAACTGTCCGGCATCCCACCGGCTGACAATGTGCCGCCACGTTTTTAGTTCCACGTAACCGCCGTCGTATGATGCGACCTGAACCAGAATATGGGGATAATGGAGATGGGAAAACGCATAAAAGCGATTCGCGCCATCCAGAATCACATACTGATTCTGCCCCATCTGCGACACAATCGGCGGGTTGATGACAAATTCTTCCTGCCGCAGCCGTTCGATTAACGGCCCGGCTCGCTGCGAGTCATGTTCTTCATGGGGTTGCAGGCTGTCAGTGGGTACAATTCGCAGATCAGGCGGCGGAGCATCGTGGCGAGCAGACATCATTTCGGATTACATCCTGATTTCGAAGGGGTGTGAACAACCCCAGAAGATTATCATGAACCAGGGAGTTGGGCAATCCTCACCCTGGCAGCAGGAGGACAGCCTATGGGCGCGCAGGAACAGGGCGCGGACGCAACGCAGGGACGCTGGTTAGTTATCCCCCGCACACTGTGTTTTGTCTTGAACGGCGGTGACGTACTGCTGATGAAACGCGCCGCCCACAAACGGGTTTTTCCCAATCGGTATAACGGCGTGGGCGGCCACATTGAAAACGACGAAGACCCCCTGACCAGCGCCCGGCGTGAAATTCTGGAAGAAACCGGCCTGACCGTTCGTGATGTGCGGCTGCGAGCGGTCTACAACATCCACGCTGGCGCATCAACCGGCATCATGTTATTTGTGTTTACGGCCTATAGCGACAGCCGCGACGTGATTGCAGGAGAGGAAGGCACGCTGCACTGGATCCCGGGTGAGCGTGTCAGCGATTATGATCTGGTGGATGACCTGCCTATCATTCTGCCGCGTGTTCTGGCAATGCATGACACCGATCCGCCGCTGTTCGTCCATGTCAGTTACGATGCCCATGATATAATGCTGTTTCGAATTGCTGAGGCGTAAAATGACCGATTCTTCCGAAACCCCGCCGGCTCCCCCTACCCTGTACCGCCGCCCGCTCCGGCGTATCGGATGTCTGGTTGGCCTGCTGCTGTGGGCTTTGTTGATGCTTACACCCTGTGGCCTGTTCTTGCTGGCAACCCAGGGACAGTTGACAATCCCGCTGGGCAGCGCGCCGAATCAGGAAGTACGCCTCTGGTTGGTCAACGAAGCGCGGGTGCGCGGCCTGGCCCTGTCGTGGCCGTCGGTACGGCCATCGGGTGACACCACGCTTTGTGTTCAGACAGAGACCCGGTTTCTCCTGTGGGCGGGCAGCGGCGAACCGGCAACCTTCTGTGACTGTTATGGGCGCACCAGCCCAAATGAACCCTGGCTGTCTGCCGAATCCTATACCGGCAGTTGCCAACCCTGACCGAACTTACTAAGCTAGGATAATGTCCGGGCTAACGGGAAAAGGTTATCAAACATGCTGCCCAATATGGATGTAGGGGCGCTGCTGCTGATCAGCATTGTCCTGGTGTTTTTATGCGTGGTTGGACTGCTGTTGTTTTTTGGATTTCAGTTGATTGGTTCGACGCTGGTCAACGTGGTCGGTTTAGTGGTGACGGTTGTCGGGGGTGGCCCGCAGATGTGGTGCGGTTGCCTGGTACTGCTGCTGGCCTGCGGCGCGTGTGCCGGGTTGGTGCTGCTGTATTCCACATGCAGCGCCAACCCATCGGCGATGAATTTCTGCCTGCTGTTTTCGGGCGGAGCCTAACTTTCCGCCGCGCGTTTAGCGGAGAAACAGTTCGTCACCTACGCTGATGCACATTTGCTGACCAACCGTGTCTATGGGGTATACCGTCCAGCCATATCGTTTGCCACGCTCGAACAGATCGGCACTGAAAGTAAAGACGGTCTCAGCCGTATAGTCGGTGAACAATTCGTCACCCACTTCGTCTATCAGGCTGACACGGTAGTGCGTTGCGGTTGCGACCGGCATCCAGGCCGTCGTTACCGCCATCCCAAACCGGAAATCAGCGCCATACCGACTGGGGTCTACGCGGAAAGTGCCACATACCTCCAGCGTGGGCTGGCCTACCGGTATGCCGATGTCCTGTACGGGTGTTAAAGTTGGCGGCTGGGTCGGGGCGGGCAGCGGCGTCCAGGTGGGTGGCAGCGTAGGCCGCGTGATCGGCGCGGTCGTCGGTGCTTCGGTCGGCTGAATGGTAGCCGTCGGCGGTTCAAGCGGCTCAAGGGTTGGTATCAGGGTTGGCAGAGGTGGAGCCGCATTTTGCTCACAACCCGCCCCGGCGATCACCAGCACAACACAGACGACAACCATCATTCGTTTTTTCATTGTGACAATCGCTTTCTTAAAGAGTTGGCGCGTTGCCGCTCATCCATCCTGCCAGCAGCATAACCGTCACCAGCACTATCGCCAGCAAACCCAGGCCAATATACCACAAAACCGCGATTCGCTCTGGCAGCGTCTCGCCCACCGTTCCGACGACCAGCACCCACCCCAGAACGTACATCACCAGTCCTGCCCCTGCCGCCAACAGGGACGGCAAAACGCTCGTGGTCTCATCAAAGAAATAGCGCAGGTACACGGCGTCAATCACCGGGCTGAGCGCAAACGTTACCGCGATCGCAAACACAGCGACCAGGATAATCCGCACCATACGCGGCAGCCGCAGCACCGCCCCCGTCCAGCGCAGCATCAGCGGTTCTCGCGTTCTGGCAGGTGATACATCCGGCGTAACGCTTTGAGAAGAAGGGCGGCGGCTCATGATGTTTTCGGCGGCTGCCACCGCATGAGATTGCCCGGCTCAACCTCAACGTTCATCATCATCGTCGAGGCACGCTCAAAATACGACCGCATCTCACCGCGCGCCGGTTCGGGGATTCCAGCTTCGTCAATTGCCGCCAGCATGTGCGCCAGCCAGTGATCCCGCGCCTGCTGGTCTATCGGAAACGGCCAGTGACGCTGCCGCAAACGGGGATGCCCACGTTCCGCTGCGTACAGCGCCGGGCCGCCGAAAAACTGCATCAGAAACAACAACTGCCACCGTTTCCCCGGTTCCAGATCATCAGGAAACAGTGGTCGCAGAATCGGGTCAGCCTCGACTCTCTGGTAAAACAGATCAACCAGCCGCCGGAATACGGCCTCGCCGCCAGCGATGGTAAATACCGACTCAGCCTGATCGGTCACGCACTTGCCTCCCACAATAATTACCACTACCATCATACCGCAAAAGTTTGGCTGGACAATTGGGCAGGCCAGAGTACAATCGTCACGGCAAAAACTGAACCATTACCCCCTTTTTTAAGGAGCGTCCTATGACAACCTTCCTGCGCCTGGGCAGGTTTCTTTTCCTGCTTGCGCTGCTGATCGCCCCGGCCATGCTGGCCGCTCAGGATACGCCGGTCACTGTCGCCGGTTCGGGCACGGTCATGCCTTTGTTTGAGGCGCTGACCGAAGCCAGCGGCGTGGATTTAGCTGCCAGCTTGTCGGTAACCGGCACCAATGCCGGCCTGCAACAGTTCTGTCAGGGGCAGGTAGATGTTGCAACCGCCTCCCGCCCTCTGACGGCTGCTGAGTCCGCCGCCTGTGCCAGCGCCCAGGTTGACCCGGTTGAACTGCTGGTGGCGCATCAGGTTCTCGCTTTTGTCGT
>JARKOK010000167.1 GCA_029975765.1 Aggregatilineales bacterium | reverse complement strand
CGGGCGGTACCGGCGGCGGCGGCGGCGTTCCAGGCGCACCCGGACGTGGATGTGCTGTACGGCCACAACGACCCGATGGCGGAAGGCGCGTACATCGCGGCGCGGGACGCGGGCATTGACATGAGCCGCGTGCTGTTCATCGGCATTGACGCGCTGCCCACGCCGGACGGCGGCATCATGTCGGTGCTGGAAGGCCGGCTGGGTGTCACGTTCGTCTACCCCACCGGCGGCAAGCAGGCCATCGAATGGGCGCATCACCTGCTGGTCGAAGGCGTGAACCCGCCGCTGTGGGAAGTGCTGCCGTTCGATACCGTGTCGCCGGCTAACGCGCAGCAGGTCTGCAACGACTTCGCCTGCCCGAAGGCGGAAGCGGCTACACCCGTCGCCGAGGGCTGGACGATGTACACGCCGGATATGGTCAGCGGCACGGTGAAGGCCGGTTTCGAATCCCCGGCTACCGGTTCGGCGCTGCCGGCGAACTGCCCCGT
This sequence comes from Aggregatilineales bacterium, assembly GCA_029975765.1. Lineage (GTDB taxonomy): Bacteria > Chloroflexota > Anaerolineae > Aggregatilineales > Phototrophicaceae > CFX2. Next base: position 7,410 of record JARKOK010000167.1, on the reverse strand, counting down.
GCCGGAGTTCAAGGATAAATATGTGATCGGTATGTCGCAGGCCAACCGGGCAGAACCCTGGCGGGAAGCGATGGACAGCCAGATCGCGGCGGCAGCAGCGGCCTACCCGGAATTCGAGGTCATCTTCCAGGACGCGGCGCAGGATAACGCCGACCAGGTGAGTGATGTTGAGAACCTGCTGACGCAGGGCATTGACCTGCTGATCATCTCGCCCAACGAAGCGGCGCCGCTGAACGCGGTGGTCAGGGAAGCGTGGGAGAGCTGCGTGCCGGTGATCGTGCTGGATCGGAACCTGGTGGATCCGAACTACTCGATGTTCATCGGGGCGGACAACGTGGCGATTGGCAAGGCGGCGGGTGAGTACGCGGCTCAGTGGTGCGCCGACAATGGCCGCGCGGAGTGCAAGATCGCGGAGATACGCGGGCTGGAAGGCGCACCGCCGGCGAAGGATCGCGGCGACGGCTTCCGCGCCGGGCTGGTGGCGGGCGGACTGAGCGAAGCGAACATCGTCTTCTCGCAGAACGCGGACTGGCTGCGGGAGCGGGCGGTACCGGCGGCGGCGGCGGCGTTCCAGGCGCACCCGGACGTGGATGTGCTGTACGGCCACAACGACCCGATGGCGGAAGGCGCGTACATCGCGGCGCGGGACGCGGGCATTGACATGAGCCGCGTGCTGTTCATTGGCATTGACGCGCTGCCCACGCCGGACGGCGGCATCATGTCGGTGCTGGAAGGCCGGCTGGGTGTCACGTTTGTGTATCCCACCGGCGGCAAGCAGGCCATCGAATGGGCCAACCTGATCCTGACGCAGCATGTCGCGCCGCCCGGATGGGTGGTGCTGCCGTTCGATACCGTGTCGCCGGCTAACGCGCAGCAGGTCTGCAACGACTTCGCCTGCCCGAAGGCGCAGTAAACGACCGGTATGTAAACCGCAGGGATGACCACATAGGGGCACGATGCGTCGTGCCCCTACGTCGGGGGAAACACAGACTCAATTTACCGGCGGTCAGCGGGTCACGCTGGAGTCCCGGATGATGAGGCTCGTCGGAACGGTGATGGCGAAGGTCGAGGCGCTTTTGTGCGGGTAGCTGGCAACCAGTGTCTCGATGGCATGAAAGCCAATATCCCGTTTGGGCACGTCAACGGTGGTCAGCGCCGGGATGGTAAACGCGGCGATGTCCAGGTTGTCAATGCTGCTCACCCCGACCTGCCGGGGCACCTCCAGGCCGTATTTATGCAGGCAGTGTAACACGCCCACCGCTACCTCGTCCGTTCCGGCACACACGGCGTCGAAGCCGACTCCCGACTGCACAATCGCCTCGCAGCATTCATAACCGGACCGGGAATTGACGGCGAACCGCAGGCGGCGGTCATCGAACGGGGCGGCCTGTTCCCACAGCGCCTGCTGGTAACCCTGCACGCGCCGGTCGTTGGGGCCGATGTACGCCACCGCCGCGCGGCCTGTTGCCAGCAGGTGCTGGGTCGCCTGGTAGGCCGCGTTCTGGCGATCAAACAGAATCGCGGGCACCCCCGGCCATTCCCATTCCACACACACCACCCGCCCCACACGCTGGACAATCTGTTCGACCAGCGCGCTGTCTTCGGGGGTGTGTAACACCTGATCCAGTCCCAGCAGAATCACGCCGCCGATTTCATGGGGATGAATCAGTTCATTAAACAGCGCGGGATTGCTGAAGTCGTCAAAGATACGAATAAAACGAATGTGCCAGTCCTTCTCATGGGCGTATTCGTGCATACTGGCGAGGATGCTGCCGTAATACGGGCGCTTGAACATATAGTTGGCCGCCAGCACGATGCCCAGATATTTCTCGGCGATGGTGTCTTCGGCGGCGGAGAGCATCTGCGCGTGTTTGTTCGGGCGGTAGCCCAGTTCCTTGATCGCCGCCAGTACCCGGCTGCGGGTCTGTTCGGATACCTTGCGCGGGCCGTTGTTGATGACATACGAAACAATCGAACGCGACACACCGGCGTGATGGGCAACGTCATCCTGTGTGATGACCTTACCACTGTATTCATTGGACATGATTACCTGTATTCCAGTTTAAGGACCTCACCGGCAGCAAAACCTATTATAACGTCAGTTAGGGATAACGTTTTTAGCCCTCACCCGACTTCTCTCAGGGGACATGCGTCCCCATTCGAGTCGCCCTCTCCCTCATGGAGAGGGACTTGAAGGCCTCTCCTGATCCATATTCTCCCCTTCGCCCTGACGCGGAGCGGAAGGGGCCGGGGGATGAGGGCAAAAGGCGCAACTCCCTTATCCATAACTCGCGTTATTATAGTGCCTTTCTGCACCGGTATGGCCGTCGTTGCCTAATCAAAATCAGCGCAAACAGGTTGAATGCTGTAGGGGCAGACCTGTATGTCTGCCCTGGGCACACACGCAGGTGCGCCCCTACATTCAACGGTTATGCTCTGAACTTGTACTAACCAGCCGGCAGCGGGCAGCCGCCGGCGGTCAGTTCGATCACCGTATCGCTGGCGGGAACGGTCAGCGTAACGAACCCATCATCGTCCACGCACGCGCCCTGGATGAGCGCGGTGTCGTCCGAGGCCGGCGCCGCCGCGTAAAACTGATAGCGAATGTCACGCCCCGGCAGCAGGCGGGTGTGGAAGGCATACGCGCCATCCTCACTACGCGCGACCGGCAGCAGTCGCCGTCCCATCCCGGTGAAATCCCCCCGGAAGAAGATGCTCTCCGGCGCATCCTCGCCTGCCTCGACGTGGAGGCGCAGCGTCACCTCTACCGGATAGGTGTAGGCATACTGGAGAAACGAAATGCTGTCCAGCACTTCATTGCCGGCGTTAAAATCGAAGAACGCCGCGTTTTCCCAGTGCGACCCCTGCCCCCACAGGGTGCGGCAGGCGGTCGAAACCCACGCCGGTTCCCAGTAGACGATACCCAACCCGCCATTCGCAAACACCGCCTGCGCCAGATCAATCAGAAACCGGCGCTGGCCGTCCGGCGAGGCCGGATACCCTTCGATCAGGAAGTCCCGCCCCAGGATATTACCGGCACTTTCGTTTACGCCGTCCAGCGTCCAGGGATAGGCCGTTTCCACAATCATCACGTCGGCGTCAAATCTGTGCCGCAGCTGGCTGATGACGCTGCCCGCCGTGCTGATCGAATGGACTGACCAGCCGGGATAATACGACAGGCCGATCAGGTCATAATCGCTCACCCCGGCGCGTTCCGCCGCCAGCAGCCAGCCTTCCGCTTCTTCGGGTTTGGCGATATGCAGCATCACACGCGGCGGCCTGGCGGACTGCGCGCCGGCGTCCCGCACCGCGCGGATCGCCTGGTTGAGCAGATAAGCGTTGCGTGCCCAGTTGATCGGATAACCGGACGCGCCTTCCGCCCGCAGTATTTCCGTATTGATCTCGTTGCCGACCTGCACCATGTCCGGCATCAGACCGAGTGAATCAAGCTGCGCCAGCACGTCGTAGGTGTACTGGTAAAGCGCCTGCCCCAGTTCGTCCGGGTCGCGCAGGCCAGCCCAGGCGGCGGGGATGATCTGTTTGGAGGGATCCGCCCAGGTGTCGGAATAATGGAAATCCAGCAGCACCGCCATACCCAGCGCCTCGGCGCGCCGCAGCGAGCGAATCACATCGTCCAGCGTGCTGTAGGCCGTCCATGTAGGGGAATGCCACAGGCGAATACGGACTAAATTCGCGCCGTAGTCAGCGAAGATGGCATACGGGTCGCGCGGCTCACCACGCACGCGGTAGACCGCGCCGCAGTCCTCCATCTCGTTGACATATGACAGGTCGGCGCCCCGATAGAACCGCGCCCCGTCATCCTGCCCGCTGGCCGGGACAGCCCATCCCAGCAGCAGGCACAGCAGGAAAACATACCGGCGTTTCATGGGTTTATTTACACCTTCGTTTTACAGTTTCACCGCGCCGGAGGTCAGCCCGCCGATGATGTAGTTTTGCAGCAGCATATACAGCGCCAGCACCGGCAGCGCCGCCACCACCGCCCCCGCCGTAAAGATGCCCCAGTTCTGGGCGTAGTCCGCCGACTGGAACAGATACAGCCCGACCATGATCGTCAGCTTGTCGGCGCTTTGCAGCAGCACACGCGGCAGGATGAAATCGCCGTATACCGCCATAAACGTCAGCACGCCGATGGTTGTCAGGATGGGTTTTGCCAGCGGCAGCGTCATGGTCAAAAAAATCTGCCAGTGGGTCGCGCCGTCCACCAGCGCCGATTCATCAATTTCCATCGGAATCGAGTCGAGAAAACCTTTCACCAGAAAAACGTTGATGCTCATCGCGCCGGACGTATAAATCAGGATGAGCGACGCGTGGGAGTCCAGACCCAGAAATGACACATGCGTGCCGATCTGCTGCATGATGGTGTACAGCGCGATCATGGACAGCACGCCGGGGAAGATATTGATGATGAGGATGGCGCGCATGAGCTGCATCCGGCCATAAAACCGGAAACGTGACAGGGCATAGGCCGCTAAAGCCGTGCTGAACACACTCAGCACCGTCGAGATACCCGCCAGCTTGAACGAATTCAGCAGCCAGGTGGTAAACGGATAGTACCGGTTCTCGAACAGTCCCCGGTAATTCTGCAAGCCGGCATTACGCGGGATGATCTCAATCGAAACCAGCGACCCGGATTGGTTGAGCGAGGCCGACACCACCCAGACCACCGGCACAAAGGCGAACACAATCAGCAGGATAGCGATCACATACCGGACGGCATAACCCAGCCAGCGCCGCTGGCGAAAGCTGAGGACGGCGGCGCGGCGCGGCGCCAGCGTGACATTTGATCGGAGCGTCGAGTGATCAGCCATCAGGTTCGATCCTCCAGCACGCGTGTATACCGGAACTGGAACCACGTGATGAGCGCCACAAAGATGAACAGGACAATCGAAATGGAAGCCGCGAGGCCGTAGTCCGACTGCGCCGACGTGAAGGCCAGTTTGTATACAAACGAGATCAGAATATCGGTATGCCCCGCCGGAATCGGCGAACCGGCAATCGGCGGGTTGCCCTCGTTGTAGATGTAGATCATGTTGAAGTTGTTGAAGTTGAAGGCAAACGAGGCGACCAGCAGCGGGCTGACGATTTGCAGCAGCAGCGGCAGCGTGATGCGGCTGAACTTCTGCCAGACATTCGCGCCGTCTACCGCCGCCGCGTCCAGCATATCCGTCGGGATGGCTTGCAGCGCGCCGCTGCACACGATGTAAAAATAGGGGTACGACAGCCACATGTTAATCAGGATGATGGCCGCGCGGGTTGCCATCGGGTCGGTCAGCCAGTTGGTGGTCGAACCAAACAACGCCTGCTGAAATTTGACCAGCGCGCCGAAATCGGGGTTGAGCAGGTTGCGCCAGATGAGAATGGACACCAGCGCGGGGATGGGATACGGGATGATCAGCAGGGCGCGGATGAGGCGCTTGCCGGGCAGATTGTCAAACAGCACCGCGATAAACAGCCCCAGCGCAAAACTGAACAGAACGCTCAGGATAGCGTAAGCGAAGTTCCAGGTGACAATCGTCGCCAGCGGCCCGCGCAGCGCCGCGCTGGAAAAAAAGCGGTTGAAGTTGCTAAGCCCAACATCCACGAAGAAACCGGGCGTCAGGGTCTGGCCGGTATCGGCCACAAATGTGCCCCGGTCAGGGCGGTAGACCAGCCCGGTCTGCTGGTCTATCATGGCATCCTGCTGCGCGTCGTAGCGGTAGCGCTGCTGCGCGGTCGCCGCCGCGTTCAGGCTGGCAATCCGCACCGTATGCGGCGGCTCGCCAAATTCGATTTTCCCAAGCTGGTCGAGCAGGACAATAACATCGCGGCGCTCCAGCCGCTGGTAACCTTCGATCTCCAGCGGGATGCCGCGTTCATCCAGTTCCCCCACGCCGGCGGCTGGTTCCAGGGCGGCCCCCGGTCGTGCCAGATAGGCCGCGCCCTCCCGATCTTGCAGCCACAGCAGGTACTCACCTTCCGCCGAACGGAACGCCGTCCACGAAAACTGCTGGCCGCCTTCCGGCACATAGGTCACGCGTTCCAGGCTGGCGACAGCCTGCTGTTTGGTCAGGATATGGCCGTGTCCGGTATTGGTGGTGGACAGGTAGATCGTGAACAGGATGGGGTACAGCACAAAGAGGATGGTCAGACTCAGGCCAATGGAGAGCCAGCGGTACGGGCTGAGCCGTTCAACCAGAAAAGTGGCGGTGATGAACACCACCACGACCGTCAGCACCAGCGCCAGCGGATAACTGCCTTCACCCACCAGCCGGAAAACCAGCCACAGCAGCGCCGCGTCAAACAGGCTGACCAGACCCAGGCGGACGGCAGTTGATGGTAAGGACGAAAAATCTTTCTGCCGGGAAATAACCATCATGCAAAACCCATAATTATCCGAGCATCAGGCGTGGGATCGCCGCCAAAACCCTCCATACGAATACCGGGGCGGCCATCGCAGGCCGCCCCTTGGCTGCGAAGCGTTTTTAGCGCCCGCTCTCGGCAATCTGTGTGCGAATCTGGTCGGCGGCGTCGCTCAAAGCTTCAGCCGGCGTCAGTTCGCCCTGGGCGATCAGCAGCCCGGCGCTGCCCCACGCATCCCACACATAGCCCATCGCGGCAATCGCGGGCATTGGCTGACCATTAGCGCCGGCTTCCGCGAAGCCCTTCATATCCTCATCTTCCGTCGCTTCGAAGATCGAAACCCAGGCCGACGGGCGCGGGTCGGCTTCAAAGATGTACTGCTGCGCTTCCTCGGTGGCGATGAATTCGGTCAGGTAAGTCTGCGCCAGCAGCAGGTTGGCGCTGTTGGCGTTCACCATGAAGCCCTGCACGCCGATGAAGGGCGCGCCCGGTTCGCCGCCGGGTTCCGCTGCCGGGAATACACTGATGGCATAGGGCACTTCATTGCTTTTGAAGCGGTCTACCGCCCAGGGGCCGGTGATGATAAACGGCGCCTGCCCGGTTTCAAACAGGACGTGCGCGGCTTCCCAGTCGAGATTCTGCGAGGCGTAGCCGTCGCGGATCAGCGCGTTGGCCCACTCAGCCCCGGCGACCATACCTTCGCCGCCCATGCCCACATCGTCCGGTGTATAGCTACCGGTTTCGTCACGGCCAAAGATGTAACCGCCAAACGCGGTGTATACCGGGAAATAATTGTAACCCAGGTCAGGCAGCGCGATGGCGTACTGGGTCTGGCCGCTATCCACCAGTTGCCGGCCAATTTCCGCGACCTCGGCCCAAGTCGCCGGTAGTTCCGGCACCAGTTCCACGTTGCGGAAGAAAGCGTCATTTTCGACCGCGAACGGCACGCCGTACAGGTCGCCGTTATAGGTGAAGGCTTCCAGCGAATTCGGCAGGAACAGCGCCGCCTTGTCCCCCAGATCAATCGGGGCGACCACGCCGCTTTCCACC
>JARKOK010000141.1 GCA_029975765.1 Aggregatilineales bacterium | reverse complement strand
TCCAGCACGACCATGCCCGGCGTGACTTCCGCCAGCTTAAACGCCGCGTCCAGCCGCCGCGACAGGTGTTCGCCTTCGCTGGCGGTGAATTCGTCGTAGCCTTCACACGCCGTCAGGAAATATTCTTCGGTGTACAGCGTCGAGGGCAGCGGTTGTTGGTCGCGTTGGTCGTTCAAAACATTTACCTGTCTGTTGCTCACGTCGCCCGGTCGCACGCACCGCCGCGCGGGATTGGGCATAGTCTCTACCCCGCGATTATACTGTAGCCAGCCTGCCACGCAACCTTAAATCTCGCTGGCAGCGTTTAGGCTCAGGTCAGCCATCGGGTTGTATGATGAAAGATGGCCGTATCGTTTCGCAGGATTGAACGGTAATGTTGATGAACGACACGCCTGAAAACCGGGACAGCCGCCGTGACACGCGCTGACGAAGGACGGTTGATTCAACGCGCGCGGCGCGGAGATGCGGAAGCTTTTGCCTGTCTGTACCGGGATACCGTACAGGCCATCTTTCGTTACATCACGCTGCGGGTGAATGACGCGCAGTTAGCGGAAGACCTGACCGGCGATGTTTACATCCGGGCGTTAAAGGGCATCAGCACCTATCAGGAGCGCGGCAGGCCGTTCATTGCCTGGCTGTACCGCATCGCCCATGCCCGCGTGGTGGATTATTACCGCCAGAGCGGACGCCGCCCGGTGGACAGCGATCTGGACGCCGAACCGATCCCGGTGAGCGCCGATCTGGATCAGGCGCTGCTGCGGCGGCAGGCGGCGCAAACCCTGCGCGAAGCTATCTCGAAATTGACGGACGAGCAGCAGCAGGTGGTCATTCTACGGTTTATCGAAGGACAGTCGCTGGAAACGACGGCGCAGATCATGGGTAAAAACGCCAACGCCATCAAAGCCTTGCAGCACCGGGCGCTGCGTTCCCTGGCGGGGCGGCTGTCCCGCGCCGGTTTTGATGTTGAGTCCATTTTAGCGGGGCTGTCCTCATGAACGGCGCGCGGCCTGATTTTGACCAGATTCTCGCGGAATGTCTGGATGATGTGCTGAACGGGCGGCGCACCATCGCTGATTGTTTGCAGCACTATCCCGATCAGGCGGCGCATCTCCGGCCCGCGCTGGCTGCCGGGCTGCTGACGGCCCGCCTGAAAAAACCGGAACTGTCGCCGCAGGCCGTCGCCGCGCTGGAAGACCGCCTGCGCCAGGAGCAGGCCGCGCCGCGCCGGGGCGTTGTGCTGCCGCTGGCGTTCAGCCGGCTGGCGGCAGCGCTTATCATCGTGCTGCTGCTGACGTTTGGCGGCGGTGGGCTGGTGGCGGCCTCGGCGGACGATGTACCGGGGGATACGCTGTACGGCCTGAAACGCCTGTGGGAAACAATCATCCTGGCGCTGTCGCCGCTGACCGGCCAGTTGGATGATCTGTGGCTGTGGCTGGCAAATGTCCGTTTGCAGGAGGCGCTGGCGCTGGCCGCTGATGGCCGTCTGACCGACGAGGCGCTGCTCGACCTGTACCGCGCGGCGGCGCAGGCTATGCTGGCCGCCGACGACGACACCCAGCCGGGGGTGATCGCTTTCCTGCAAACGGCGCATGACCGCCTGCCGCAGCTTCAGCCGCCCGCCGGCAGCGAGGCGCTGTATCAATCGCTGGTGACACTGACCGTGCCGGTCGTACAGGCGGGGCGTTTGCAGCCGCCTGCCAGCATCGAACCGCCGGATCGTCTGCCCGCCGCGCCAACGGCCAGCGCGACCCCTATCCCGACCATGACCGCCACGCCGACGGCCACGCTGACGGCGACCCTGACCCCGACGGCCAGCGAAACGGCGACCACCGCCGCAACGGAGGCGGCCAGCACACGCACACCCACGCCGACCCGCACGCCGACGCTGACAGCGACCGCCACGCTGACGCATACGCCGACGGCCACGCCGACGCTGACCTGGACACCGCTGCCGCTGCCGGGGCTGACGACGCAGCCCGAGGCCGCGACGGCTGTGCCTTCACCGGGGGCGCTGCCCACTCTGCCGCCCCTGACCGCGCCGGATGGCAGCGCGACGGCGCGCGTCCGCGAAACGCAGCAGTCGGTTTATATGACGCAGACCGCCGGCCCGCCGCTGACGCCGACCGCCGACCGGTAGGCGCTGCTGGCGGCTATATTTGCTGAAATTGGGGTTCAACGGCAGGGTTTCCGCCCGGCAGCGCCTCCGCCCGCGCCTTGATGCCCAGCAGCATTTTCCGCATCATAACGAAACCGATGGGTTCGGTCAGGGCTTCCCATATCAGCCACGCGCCGAAACTGCGCGGGCGGTAATCGAGGCGGCTGCGGAAGATCAGGCGGCAGGAGTGCGCGTCAACCGGCGCCAGCGCAATCGTCCAGACATAATTCACGTAGGTATCGGGCGGCGGGTTCGGGATGTCGGTCACGGCAGCGGTCTGGATGTCCGCCCCGGCCATCACCAGCGCCGACCCACGCTCAATCTGCACCACGCCGTTAACGGGATAACCCGGCGGCCCCAGCCGCACGCGGTCGCCCACCTGAAGTTCCCACTCCGGCACGATCCGGTCAGCGTTGCGGATCTGGCAGCGCGCGAGGTTTTCCAGCTTTTCATAACTGTACAGGCCGCCGCGTTCCTGGCCGATCTGCGCCACCCAGGGCCAGACGGCAGCCGCCGGCGCGCGCACCGTTACGACGCGGGTGGACTCCAGCAGCGGGTTGGGCACGCGCTCGTCACCCGGCAGCGAACGCTGTACTTCATCGGCGGTCGCGCCCCAGCGCGCCATCCAGCCCTTGAGAAACGGACGCCCGATCAGGCACAGGCCGATCAGCGCCGCCCCCGTGAGATTTTCGATCAGCCCCGTTCCATCCGGGCCGGTGTAAGTGGTTGGTGATGTCATGTGGCAGCCTTTCAGTTAAGCGGGGTTGAACGGCGGCAGCCGGCGTAAGCGGCCAGAATTTGGTTTCCCATTTCCCCCCTCAGGAAACAACTCTGCTCTTCTTATACGCAGGCGGCGGGCAAAGGTTGCGCGTTTAATCCTGCGCGGCGGTCTGCTCGCCCGATTGGGCGCGCTGGTCGCGGTAGCCTTCGATCACGTCTATCGTGCGCTGGACATGGCCGGACTGATCTTCCCCCAGCGCGACGGCCAGCCGCCGCAGCGTATCCAGCAGGCTGTCGAAGAAAAACGG
>JARKOK010000139.1 GCA_029975765.1 Aggregatilineales bacterium | reverse complement strand
CGCCTGGGATCAGGCCTTCGCCGCGCTGGGCATCACCCCGGCGGACATCAGCCAGATCGTGCTGACTCACGCCCACCCCGATCACTTCGGGCTGACCGGCTGGTTTCAGGAGCAGACCGGCGCGCCGGTGTACCTGTCGCCACTGGAGGCGGAGTTTGCGCGGGTGACGTGGATGGAACACCGCATGATGGAGGGGTTTGATACGTACCTGATGACCCTCGGAATGCCGGCTGATATGGCGCAGTCCGTCACACACGGGCTGACCTTCACCGGCGAGATGACCTATCCACACCCGACCCGGCTGATCACCATCGAACCGGGTGACGACATCCTGCTGGGCAAACGCCGGTTTCAGATCATCGCCACACCCGGCCACAGCGACGGCCAGATCATCTTTTACGACCCGGATGATCACCTGCTGCTGTGTGGTGACCACGTGCTGATGAAAATTACGCCGAACGTGGGGCTGTGGCCGACCAGCCTGCCCGACCCGCTGGGACGGTTTCTGAAGTCGCTGCGCGCGTTACAGGCGTTGGAAGTACGGCTGGCGCTGCCGGGACATAAAGCCCTGATCACCGACTGGCGCGGGCGGCTGAATGAACTGCTGGCCCACCACGACGACCGCCTGCGGCACACGCTGGCGGCGGTCGCGGGTGGCGCGACCGTATACGAGGCCGCGCAGCGTGTATTTAACAGCAGCGTGTTTACGCCGCATGAATGGCGGTTTGCGATGGCGGAAACGCTGGCACACCTGGACGTACTGGAGCAGCGCGGGCAGGTGCGCCGCGAGGCGGCGGATACGGTGCTGCGCTTTCACCACCGCTAACGCCCGCATTTTTGGGGGACAGTTTAACCCGCAGCGCGGGTACACTACGGCTGTTGGGTTACATTTGAGGCCAATTATGGTCAGAGCATTTCGTTTCCGCAGAGGCATACCGGTCATCCCCCGGCTGCCGCTGCGCCAACGCCGGCGGCGTTTCCCGCGCTGCCGGTCATTTTATACGCGGGGTTACATGCGTGAAGAAGTGGACGCGCTGCGCCGCGAGTGCGGTGAGTAACGAGACGACGCCAGTCTTATCCCCGATTGGTGACCCGCGCTGTGTTGGTTCAGGGGTGATCGGCCACCGTGATGACGACATTCCCCTTCTTATGTCCCTGTTCGACATAACGATGTGCCTCGGCGATCTGGTCAAACGGATAACACCGGTCAATGACGGCTTTGATCTTCCCGACCTCAATTAACTCCTTCAGGAAGATGAGGTCTTCAGGCGTTTCTCTGGCGGTCAGCTTGCTGATTGACCAGTAAGTTCCGTTGGGGGTTAACGCTTTCAGGCAGGTTGATCTTGCGGTTTTGGCGACGGTATCAAAGATGCGATCATAACGGTCGCCGCTGCTGGTAAAATCCTCTCTGGTGTAATCAATCACCCGATCCGCGCCCAGAGACCGGACTAATGCCACGTTCGCGGTGCTGCATACCCCGGTCACTTCGGCCCCAAAGTACCTGGCAAGCTGAACCGCAAACGTCCCGACGCTGCCAGAAGCGCCGTAGATCAGCACTTTTTGCCCGCGCTGGATACCGCCTTTTCTCAGCAGCCGCAGGGCGGTAGGCCCACCAATCGGGACAGCAGCCGCTTCCTCATAGGTCATGTTGGCCGGTTTTATTGCCACGATACCATCTTCCGGCAGGCATTTGTACGGGGCGTATCCGCCAAAACCCAGCCCACAAGAGGCAAACACCGGGTCGCCCGGCTGGAATCGTGTTACGTTTCTGCCTACGGCTTCGACATCTCCGGCTATCTCAAAGCCTAATATCGTCACTTTCAGTGGTCGTATGAGACCATTAAACAGCCGTGCAGCAAACGGGTCGGCCTTTCGCATACGCCAGTCCCCGGCTGTCACCGTCGTCGCGTGTATCCTTATCAGGATTTCATTGTCCTTCGGCGCCGGTTCAGGCACTTCGGCCAGATGCAGCACCTCCGCTGAGCCATACTGGTTGTAGACCATCGCCTTCATGGATTTCCCCCTGACCTTCCTTCTACCCGGCTGGACGATCCGCCAAACGGCCTGGTTATTCGCTCTACAGTTTCCGGGCCGCGATGAAACCCTCCGTTATGGGATGCACCGCCAAACGTTCATTTTTATAATCACAGCCGCTATGAACTTTTATCTTCGAACGAGAAAACTTCTTCCAGGCGCAGGTTAAAGACCCGGGCGATACGAAAAGCCAGCTCCAGCGATGGGGAGTAATTCCCTTTTTCGATGGCGACGATGGTTTGCCGCGTCACCCCCACTTTGTCCGCCAGTTCCTGCTGGGTCATTTCGTCGTGGTTGAAACGCAGTTTCCGAATATTGTTAGTGATGATGGGTTTACCCATCTTAGAACCCTCTCCGATAAAAATAGAACTGTGAAATATCTGAAATGATCTCCGATACAACGCCTCCCAGCAGGAGCAAGATGAACATCACGGCGGGCGGCAGCCCCAGCACCAGCGCGCCCATCGCCAGAACAAAACCAATGCCAAACACGTAGGCCGATTTTATCTGGGATTTGATTTCGATTAACTGGTCGCGTTCGTCCGTGATAGCGGGTTCTTCCTCTCTGGTGGTGATGGCGCTGACAATGGCAAAGAGGATGTAAATGACGATCCGGGCGACAATCGTCACCGGGATGAGAATCAGGAAAAAGGAACCCCAAAAATGGAAAACTTCCGGCGCATACCAGCCCGCTTCCGGGTAGCGTTGAATCATGTAGGCCGAATACAGGGTCGTAACCAGAATGCTGCCGATTAAGTTGACGAGGCTGCGCCGTTCCTGATAGGACATATCTGCCTTCCCTGTTCGCTAACCTTGACTTCATGTATACCATACTTGACATATAGTAATACAAAATATCTATCCTGTCAAGTATACTTTACATAGATTGGCGACATAAACCGGCGGCGCGTAGGTCAGAAGCCGGCGCCGCCGGTGAATGATCGGGCGCGGTCACTTACACCCGCAGCCACACTCGCATCGCGCCCGGCTCGCGGTTGCCCCAGGCAAAGTAGGGAATCGCCGTGATATGAATGTTCTCCGGTGCGGCCTGCAAACTGCGCGTGCGGTACAGCCGGTCGTCCCAGTCCGACTCCGGCGGCAGCGGGGTAGCCGTACCGTGCAGCGCCACCACTGCCCCCAGCATATTGATGAAGAACGACGACTCGTATAAATCACCCCGCAGCACCACGCCGTCCAGATGCACGTCCAGGTTATCGTTCGCTTCCAGACAGTACAGAATCGGCCCGTACATCAGCGCGATACGACCGGCGTTGTTGGTCACGCGGGGGTGGCTTTCGACCGCGCGCGGCGTCATCGGCAGCGTCAGGCGCAGCCGGTCGTCCGCCCGCCAGGCACGCCGCACTTCCACATAACTGCCGGGGGTGAGCGCGCCGGCAAACGGCTGGCCGTTGATCGCCAGCGCCGCGCCGGTTTCGCACCAGCCCGGAATCCGCAAAAACAGGCTGAACTCCCCGGCCTCCTCGACCGTCAGTTCAATCCGGCCATCCCAGGGATAATTCGTGCGCTGCTTCAGACCGACGACCTGCCCGTTCGCCAGTGTCAGTCGGGCTTCGTTCTGCGCGTACAGATGCACCCACACGCCGTCGCCGGACACGCTGTAGACATACCCCGGCATCTGCGCCAGCACCCGCGCGAGATTGGGCGGGCAGCAGGCGCACTCAAACCAGGGCTGGCGGCGGTGCTGGCCGTCGTTCGACAGCGGGTTCACATAAAAGTAGTGCTGGCCGTCCAGCGACAGGCCGGGCAGCACGCCGTTAAACAGCGTGTGTTCCATCAGGTCGGCATACCGCGCGTCACCATCCAGCAGCAGCATTCGCCAGTTCCACATCACGCTGGCGATAGCGGCGCAGGTTTCGGCGTAGGCGGTGTCGTTCGGCAGTTCGTAATCGTCGCCAAACGCCTCGCCCTCGTGCCGCGCCCCCAAGCCGCCGTTGACGTACATGATACGGGTGGTCATGTGCTGCCACTGGCGCTCCAGCGATTCGCGCAGCGCGGCCTCGCCGGTTTCGGCGTACACGTCCGCCGCGCCTGCCGCCAGATACAGCGCCCGCACGGCATGTCCCGCCAGTTTTTGCCGTTCACGGAACGGCGTTTCGTCCTGACAGTAAACCGCGCTGCCCAGCAGGCCGTGCCCGCGCGCGTCAATAAAATACTGCGCCTGATCGAGATAACGCCGTTCCCCTGTCAGGCGGTACAGTTCCACCAGCGCCATCTCAATTTCCGGGTGGCCGTCCGTGCCGGGGCGTTTGCCCTGCTCCTCTGGCCCGAAGGTTTCGCAGATCAGATCGGCAAAGCGGCGCGCCATCGCCAGCAGATCCTCCCTGCCGGTAGCGCGGTGATGGGCAACCGCCGCCTGAATCAGATGGCCGGCGCAGTACAGTTCATGGAACATCGTCAGGTTCGACCAGCGTTCTTCAGCCCGCTCGAACATAAAAAATGTGTTCAGATAACCGTCGGGCTGCTGGGCAGCGGCGATCAGTTCGATCACCGTTTCGACCATCTTCGCTACCGACGCATTCTCACCACCGGCCAGCGTCCAGCAGGCGGCTTCCAGCCATTTGTACACATCCGAGTCGTTGAAGAACCAGCCCTGATACTCACCCTCGCCCGATCCGGCGGCGCGGCGGAAATTCTCCAGCCGTCCGGTCGTCTCACACTGGCGGTACTGGTACGGCAGGCTGACGAACCGGTTCATTCGTCCAAACAGTGACCACACGCGGTCATCCAGTTTCACGGCATTGATCGGCACGGGGCGCAGCCGGACATGGGGCGAAGCCGAGGTATCTACAATAAGGGGAGATGGCATAATGACTTTTCTCCTATTTTCATACTGGTACTATTCTACCCGCGAAACGCGCAGCTATCACCTTGCTAACCCTTGCCTAACCCGTTTAGCCATCTGCAAGGCCACCCGCCTAGCATGAAAGCAGTTCGATCTTTTGGCATCCGTTTATTACAACGGATTACGTTTTTCGGGGAGATCATGAGACCCGCTGTCAGTATCATTGTTTTGAACTACAAAGGCTGCGAAGATACCCTCGCCTGCCTGCGTTCGCTGGAACACCTGACGTATCCCAACGTGGAGGTCATCGTCGTGGACAACGACTCCGGCGACGGCTCGGTCGAGGCGTTCCGCGAGGCGCATCCCGGCGTGAAGATCATCGAAACCGGCTCGAATCTGGGGTTCACCGGCGGCAACAATGTTGGCATCCGCCACGCCCTTAAACACGGCGCGGATTACGTGATGCTGCTGAACAACGATACGATTGCCGCGCCCGACATGGTGGACGTGATGGTAGAAGTGATGGAGGCAGACCCGAACATCGGCGTCAGCGGCCCGATGATTTATTACTACAGCGCGCCGGAAACGATCTGGTCGGCGGGCGGCGCGATTGACTGGTCGCGCGGCACAACCAGCATGGTCGGCCTGAATGAACCGGACAAGTCGCAGTTTGGCCTCCACCCGCGCCCGGTGGATTTTGTAACCGGCTGCTGCCTGCTGGCGCGCCGCGAGGTATGGGAACAGGCTGGTTTACTGGACGAAAAATTCTTTATGTATTATGAAGAAACCGAATGGTGCGTCCGCGCCAGCCGTGCCGGTTATCAGATCGTGCATGTGCCGATGGCGATGCTGTGGCATAAAATTTCGATTGAAAGTCGGGCGGCCTCGCCCCGCACCCATTATTACATGACACGCAACCGCCTGCTGTTCCTGAATCGCACCCGCGCCGGTTACAAGCCGCTGCTGTACACGTTTATCGAATATCTGCGAACGATGGTCAGTTGGTCGGTGCGCGCCAAATGGCAGGATAAACGCCCCCTGCGCGATGTGATGCTGCGGGCGATCAGGGATTATTCGTTAGGGCGCTTCGGCCCGATGCTGGTATAACCCATGTCTCACGTGGTATTTCTGTCCTGGTGGTGGCCGTATCCCGCCAACAACGGCGCGAAACTGCGCATCTATCACCTGCT
Source organism: Aggregatilineales bacterium (assembly GCA_029975765.1). Classification (GTDB taxonomy): domain Bacteria; phylum Chloroflexota; class Anaerolineae; order Aggregatilineales; family Phototrophicaceae; genus CFX2. The sequence continues at coordinate 18,347 of JARKOK010000139.1, read as the reverse complement.
GCGCCAGATCAGCCGCCACCACCGCGTCACGCTGCTGTCGTTCGCCGAACCCGGTGAAGCCGCGCCAGAGCACATCGCCCACCTGCGCGACTTCTGCGCCCAGGTCGAAGCCCTGCCCAAGCCGGTTTACCAGCCGGGGCGAACCAAAGCCCTGCTCGGTTATCTCTCGCGCTGGCCGCGCTCGCTGGTGGATGTATACAGCCCGGCGATGGCGGAACGGGTGCAGGCCGCTGTCCGGCAGGAAACAGTGGATGTGATCGTCGCCTCGGAACTGCAAACGATGCGTTATCTCGAACTCGCGCCCCAGATACCCGCTGTGCTGGAAGAAGCCGAAATCACATTTTTTCATAACCGCGTGCAGCAGGCGGCTGCCGCGCGCAGCCGTTTCCGCGCGCAGCTTACACTGTCGAAACTGGAAGCCGCCCTGCGCACGCTGCTGGAGCGCGGCGTGGCGATGACGGTCGTTTCGGAAGCGGAGCGCGAGTATATGGCGCGCTTTGCCCCGCCCGGCGCGTGCATCGAAGTCGTACCAAACGGCGTGGACACGGCGGGCAATCGCCCCGACCCGGCGGCACAGCCCGCAGACCATACACTGATTTACACCGGCGCGGTGACGTACAGCGCCAATCTGGACGCGGTGACGTATTTCGTGCGTGACGTGTGGCCGCTGGTGCGCGCCCGCGCGCCGGAAGCGCAGTTCACCATCACCGGCGGCACCGGTAATGTGGATGTGAGCGCCCTGGCCGCCGCGCCGGGTGTGACCTTCACCGGCTACGTGCCGGAAGTCGCGCCGGTGGTGCAGCGCCACAGCGCGCTGGTCGTTCCCCTGCGCGAAGGCGGCGGCACGCGCCTGAAAATCCTCGAAGCGATGGCGCTGGGTGTGCCGGTCATCTCCACCAGCAAAGGCGCGGAAGGGCTGAATGTCCGGGATGGCGACAATATCCTGATCGCCGACCAGCCGGCGCAGATGGCGGATACGATTCGCGCCCTGTTTGATGACGCGGCGCTGCGGGCCAGGCTGGCCGCCAACGCCCGCGCGCTGGTCGAACGCGAGTATGACTGGTCAGCCATCGCCCAGCGGCTGCTGAAGGTGATGGACCGGGTAAAAGAATCGTAGGGGCCGGTTTAGAAACCGGCCCCTGCACGCAGCATCAATCGGTTTCTGAATATGATACGGGTAGGAGTCCTTATGGCATCGAACGTTCGCGCGGCTGTGCCCGCCGCCCCCGCTTCCAGCCCGCAGTCTCAGGCGATGTTCACCGTTCGCGAATGGCTGTACGTCGGTGTAGTGATTCTGGTGGTGCTGGCGCTGACGGCGCTGCCCTACCTGTTTGCTTACCGCACCGCGCCCCCCGACAAACAATTCATGGGCGTGATGGTCAACATCCCCGATCACTTCCAGTATTTTTCGTGGATGCGCGAATCGCGCACCGGCGTGCTGGTCGCTAACCAGCTCACGCCTGAACCCTCCACGCCGCTGCTGTTTAACTTCCTGTGGTGGACGCTGGGGCGGATTGAAGTCCTGACCAGCCTGAGCTACGACGCGCTCTACCAGATCACACGCTGGCTGGCCGGGGCGTTTGTGATGGCCGCGACCTACTTCTTCTGCGGCGTAGTCTTCACCAACCGCGCCAAACGCTGGACGGCCTTTTTCGTGGCGACTTTCACCTCCGGGTTGGGATGGATGCTGGTGGTCGAAAAAACGCTGCGCCGCCTGCCGGATATTAACTCACCGTTTGCGATTTACACGTCCGAACCCAACACCTTTTTTAATATTCTGGCATTCCCGCATTTTTCGATTGCGGCGGGGCTGATTACGCTGATCTTCGCGCTGGTGCTGCTGGGACAGCGGTCACAAAAGCTGCGTTACGCCTGGGGCGCGGCGGCGCTGTCGCTGCTGCTGGGCGTGCAGCACAGCTATGATATGTTCATCATCTACCCGGTCATTGGCCTGTACGGGCTGTTCATCTGGCTGCGCGACCGGAAATTCCCGATGTATCTGTTCAAGCTGGGGCTGATCGTCGTGCTGATTTCGATGTGGCCGGCGCTGCAAGCCTTTTACATCACCACCGCCGACGAAGTGTGGAAGGGCGTGCTGTCCCAGTTCGACAACGCCGGCGCCTGGACACCCGCGCCGTACCTGCTGCCCATCCTGATGGGGCTGGCGTGGCTGCTGGCAATCTGGGCGCTGGACATCCGAACGCCCTGGCGCGACCGCGACGACACGCACCTGTTTATCCTGGCGTGGTTCCTGTCGCACTTTGTGCTGATCTACATCCCGCTCAATTTCCAGATTCACCTGTTAAGCGGCTGGCAGGTGGTCATCGGCGTGCTGGCGACGATTGGCCTGTACCGGCGGATTCTGCCCTGGTTACAGCGCCGCCTGCCGAACGTGCGCCGGGAACGGCTGGCGCTGGCCGCGTCGGTCGTGCTGGTGCTGGTGGTCATCCCGACCAACGTCTATATTCTGGCGTGGCGCTTCGTTGACCTGCGCCGCTACGACTATCCGTTCTTCGTGGAAAAAGAGAAAATCGCCGCGCTGAATTATCTGGAAACGCAGGTGCAGTCCGACGATGTGGTGCTGTCCAGCCTGACGCTCGGCCAGTACGTCCCGGCGCTGACCGGCGCACGCGCCTTCCTGGCGCACTGGGCGCAAACGCTGGACTTCTACACCAAAGAACAGTTGGTGCAGCAGTTCTTCACCAGTTCCACGACAGACGCGGAACGGCTTAACATTCTGACCACTTACAGCGTGGATTATGTGATTGCCAGCGATATTGAACTGGGGCTGGATACCACGCCGGCGGGGGGTGGTTATGATCCGGCGGCCTCGCCCTTCCTGACGGAAGTGTTCCGCGAAGGCCGCACAGTGGTCTATCAGGTCAATTCCGACGCGGTACTGCGGCGCTAATGGACAAACTGATAAGTTCTGTCGGATGTTTTTCTGTAGGGGCGCACGGCCGTGCGCCCCTACGGGTTTAGCGCACGCGTGAAAGCAGGGAGGGAAAGGCGCGACTGTCTCCGGGACGGTCGCACCTTTCGTATTTAATGGTTATTTCTTGCTGCGGCCAAAACCGCCCCGGCTCTGGATGTTCGGGCTGTCTACCCGCCCGCCCGACGACGAAGGTCGGGTGGAGGGCGGGGATGATGGCGAACTGCCGCCGCTGCGGCCAAAGCTGCCCCGGCTCTGAATGTTCGGGTCGTTGTAACGCGGGCGATTAAACAGTCCCCCACCGCTGCGGCCAAAGCTGCCCCGGCTCTGAATGTTCGGGTCGTCATACTCCGGGCGCTGGCCGCCAGCGTAACGACCCCCACCTGCCATGCCGCGCATCATCCGTGACAGCAGCATAAAGCCGACCAGCAGGAAGATGCCTAACAGACACATCGTGAACAGATTGTCCATCAATCAGCCTTTCTATCGAATCTGAAACTGGACCGAACCCGCCGCGTTACCGTTGACGATGAACTCGGCTTCGTACTGCCCGGACTGGAAGCGCGAACCGCTGGTCGGCTCGAAAACGAAGTTGACGCAGGAATTGGTGTAAGCCTGGTCGGCGGTGATTTCCGGGGCATCCTCAACCGGCTGATTATTGCGGTACAGCCGCACAAACACCGTCGTTCCGGCGGCGATGTTGCTGTTTTCAGCAACCACGTACACCCGTTCCACCGGCTCGAAAACGGTCGCCGTATTCACCGGGCAGCCATCGCGATCAACGCCGGTCGCCGCGACGATGCGCCCCAGGCCGGAACTGCCGCTGCCGGACGCGCCAGAACTACCGCTGTCATCCAGACGCGGTTGGCCGTCCGTCACCGTACCGGTGCCCGGCGTCGTCACATCTCCCTGGTTCAGTCGCGGAATGATAAACAATACGGCTACAATAACGACCAGACCGATAATGAGCAGCATCCGCGTATCAAGTTTGGGCTGATTCATAGCTTGACTCTACCCTCCTGGATAGGTTGGCACTTATCTACCATGATACACCTTATAACCCTCGCGCGTATGATCGCTCTACGCGCCACATAAAAAGATCGTCAGAAGATGCCTTGATGAGCCGGTTGCCAGATGCCAAAACCGGGCTATGCTATCGGTATGGCAGACATTCATGCACGAATTACCCAATTACAAACCCTGATCGCCCGCCAGCAGGCTGAAGCCGACCATCTTGAAACGGAGATCACCACGCTGGAGCGCGAGTTAGACGAATTCGCCGCGCTGTACGACCGCACCGTAGGCGCGGCGCGCGCCAAACTGGACGCTGCCCGCGCCGCGATTGACGAACTGGAACACCGCCGCTATCTCGAACGTTATGCGCCTGTGACTACCGATGCCGATGAACTGCGCCGCCCGCTCGGTTTTGTGCCGGTGGCGGAGCAGTACCGGCGGATGTGGCTCGACCCCGAACCGATTGAACCACCGCCCGCTTCGGCGGACAAACCCCGCGAATCACCGCTGCCCGGCGACCCGGAAACACGCCTCAAACGCCTGTACCGCGCGCTGGCGCGGCGCTACCATCCCGATCTGGCCGCCACGCCCGCCGAACGGGAGTACCGCACCCGCCTGATGGTGATGATTAATGAAGCCTACGAAGGCCACGATCTGGACGCGCTGCAACTGCTGGCGGAGCAGCCGGGCGGCGTCAACCCGGATATGCCGGTGGCGGCGCTGCGCCTGCGGAAACTTCAGCAGACCAGCGACGAACTGGCGCGGCGGCTGGACAACCTTAAGGCGGAGCAGCAGCGCCTCATCCACAGCGATCTGATGCGCCTGAAAACCGAAGCCCGACTCGCCCGCCACAAAGGCCGCGATCTGCTGCGCGATCTGGCCGATGAACTGGAACGGGAGTACGCGCAGGCAATGATGATCCTGCAAAGATTACGGCGCGAGAAATGAAGTGCGGCGCGAACTGGCTCTCAATGGTCGCCTAAGCCTGTTTATTACAGATGAAATTTGTTAGAATAACGTCTGCTGCCTCATGAACCAACGCAGACTACAGGTAATCACACTATGAAACAAGCCGTTTCCATCATCCTCCTGGTGCTGGTCTCACGGTTCACCGTATGGCCGGTCATGGCCCAGGCCGACTGTTCCGGCGCACCGCCGCCGCGTCTGGTCGTGGGTGCGCAGGGGCGGGTCACCCCCGGCGACCCGAACAACGTGCGCGACCAGCCGGCCCGCGCCGGCGCGCTGATCGGCGCGATTCCCGGCGGAGCGGCCTTTGACGTGCTGGATGGCCCGGTGTGCGCCGATGGTTTCAACTGGTGGCGGGTCACGTATGAAGGGCTGGACGGCTGGACGGTGGAAGGCGCGGGCAGCGATTACTGGGTTGAGCCAGTGAGCACGCCCACCCCAACGGCGACCTTTGCCCCGGCGGCAGTGTTCGAGCCGCCGGTCGCGGCGGTGAATACACTGGCGGTCGGCGTGACGGCGCGGGTGATTAACGACGATCCCAACGCCGCCAGTCCAACGCTGCTGGCACGCGCCGAACCAGGCCGGAACGCCAGCGTCGTGAAGCGAGTCAGCGAGGGTGAACGGGTGATCGTGACCGGCGGGCCGCAGGAAACCGACGGCTACCGCTGGTGGCAGATCGAAACGGCGGACGGCGCGCGGGGCTGGGTGATTGAAGGGTTGTACAGCGCCGCACGCAGCGCCTACGAACGCACGCTGCTGCCGGTGTGCCCGGCGGACGGCGAGCGCCGCGCCTACCGCGTGGGGGATTACATCGTCACCAATAACGAAGCGGGTGATGAACCCTGCGTGCTGGACTATCTGGCGATCTCCGATGTGCATACCTTCTGGGGCTTTTTCTTCTATTTCCCGAACCGCTTCGTGCCGTCGCCTGATGGGCAGTATTTCCTGTATATGGATACCACCCCCGGCACCCGCGAATACAACCTGTACCGCCTGTCGCGGGATGGCGGCGAACGGCGGGCGCTGACGCAGGGCGGCGGTGTAAACTGGGCGGCGTGGTCGCCGAACGGGGAGCGCATCGCCGTGTCGCGGCTGCCGCAAATCTGGATTATGCGCTCGGATGGCAGCCTGCCCGCCGCGCTGACCACCGGCAGCCGGCCCAAACCCTGGGTGACATGGCTGCCGGACAGCGAAACGGTGGTGTATCTGGAACAGGCCAGCAGCCACAGCCAGGTCTATAAAGAGATTGAATCGGTGTTTTACCGGATTAACGTGCGCCAGGGCGGCCTGCGCGAAGTGCTGCGAACGACGCTCGATGTGCGCGACGCGGAAGTTTCGCCGGATGGCCGGCTGCTGGCGGTGGCTGGCTGGCTGTGGTCGGAACAGGGCGAGCCGGAGGATGATGTCATCTGGGTAATTGACATGGAGACCGGCGAGCGCGTGCTGGACAGTTCAACCGGGTATGAAGCGATCATCTGGACGCCGGACAGCCGCGCGCTGGTGCTGCTGCGCGAAGCGATGCAGCTGGATGTCGTACCGCTGGATGGCAGCGAACCGGCGGTGTTTGAACTGGATTACCGGACGCTGCCGCGCTACCTGGGTTTCTCGCGCTGGCTGTCCGATGAGACATTCCTGGCGGTGGGCGATGATGAATCGCTGTGGACGGTGGACATCACGACCGGCGGGGTTGAAGCCTATCAACCTTAGAACGCGATTAAAAACCCTACACGGTGGGAGCAGCAATCCTAGTCAAGTGGCTAGTGTGGCGCGGCGCAGGCTGGGGGATAATAACGACATCGAATACCGCCTGGCATAGCAGCAGCGCCTCAAGCAGACTTGAGAGATGGGAACGCTCCCATGACAACAATGATCGGTGTGATGGACAGCAACTTTGGGACTTACACTGCGTATAGCACTGTAAGCGCCAGATCAGCCGGTTACTGGCCTGGGGCCATAGATGACGTTGGGATAGCCTGTATGTCTGATCCAACTACCTTAAACTGGGTAAACGCGGCACTCGCCGGCGATCAGGATGCGTTCGCCGAAATCGTGTACGCTTACCAGGACGCGGTGTACAACCTGTGTTACCGGATGCTGGGAGAACGCACCGAAGCCGAAGACGCGGCGCAAGAAGCGTTCCTGCGTGCCTACCTTAACCTCCAACGTTATGACCCCACTCGCTCGTTTAAGACATGGCTGCTGAGTATCGCCTCGAATTACTGCATTGACCGCCTGCGCCGCCGCCGGCTGCAATGGCTGTCACTGGATGACGAGCCGACCGAAAACAGCCTGGCCTTAAGCAGCGATGACCCTGAACCGGAAGACATGGCGCTGCTTCGTGAGCACAGCAAAGCCGTTCAGGCCTTGCTGAACGAGTTAAGCCCGGAGTATCGCGCGGTGGTGGTGCTGCGGTACTGGTATGATTACTCCTACGCGGAAATTGCGGACATCATGGATACAACCGAAAGCGCCGTGAAAAGCCGCCTGTTCCGCGCCCGGCAAACGCTGGCAGAGCGCCTGGATACCAGCCGGAGCAGCAAAACGACCGCCCGCCCGATCAATCCGCTACTGGAGAGTTTTTGATGGCGAACGAACAGCACCGGCGGCTGATGCAGGAGGCGCTCGACGAGCAGCTGACGGCAGAAGCGCAGCACGAATTACTGAAGCAGTTTGACGCTGAACCGGCTGCCGCTGCCGAATATCAACGACTGCGCCAGGTGGATCAACTACTGCGAACCGCGCCGATGGAACGCGCGCCGCAGCGGCTGGCATTGAGTATCATGGCGCGGCTGGCAGAAACGCTGCAATCGAAAGAACAACTCACCCGGAACGGCGGGCTGGCGCTGGCGCTGGGGCTGGCACTGGTGGTGCTGGTGGCGCTGCCGCTGCTGGTGGCGTCATCATGGTTGTTTCTGAGCGCGGTGGGCAGCGCGGCGGCCCTCAGCAGCCTCATTCAGAGCATTGTCACGCTGCTCACGCTGCTGCTGGGGATGCTGGAAGTGATCGTGCTGCAAGCGCAGTCGCTGATCGCGGACAATCCGCAGGCGCCCGCGCTGCTGGTGGCGCTGGTGCCGGTGGCGCTGGCGGGTCTGCTGCGTTATCTGGTGAACCAGCAGTCGAATGAATCCGACACGGAGGGGGGCGCGTAGGACACGGCGTACCGTGTCCCTGCCGGAGAAACGACCATGCACAACCGCCGTTATCTGCTGATTCTGGGTGTCATGGCTGCGGTCATCGTGCTGGCGGTGGGACTGATGCGCCGGTGGACACCGCCCGCCGCGCCGCGCAACGTGATGGTGACTCAGGACTACGAACTGACGGCCACCGTTGAGGATGCGCTGGTGGTGGCGGCGGATACGGTGCGGTTGGACGGCGACAGCCGCGTCAGGGGGGACGCGGCGCTGATCGGTCGCAGCAGCGTCTACGTGGATGGCCGCATTGACGGCAGCCTGACCGTGATGAGCGACCGGCTGGACATCGGCCCGCACGCGCAGATTAACGGTGACGTCGCCTTTCTCGGCAATCAGATCACCGTCGCCGGAACGATCACGGGCGATTTGAGCGCCGTCGCCAGAACGATCACGGCGGCGCCGTCCACCGCGATCACGGGGACCGTTACGGCCTGTGCCGAAACCCTGGAAACAACCGCCCTGCGCGCCGACCAACTGCTGCCGTGCCGCGATCACGATACACTGAACGCGCTCACTGCCCTGCAAAACCTGAACGTCGCCGGCCTGCTGCTGCCGCTTGTACCGGGGCTGGCGGCGCTGGCGGCGCTGGCGGTCGCGGCTTTTCCGCGCCGGTTCAGCCGGCTGGCGCTGCTGCTGCGCTCGACGCCGCGCAGCCTGGCACGTCCGGGCTGCCTGGGGCTGCTGGCCGTGATCGGGCTGGCCGCCGGGCTGGTGCTGCTGCTGGCGCTCGTTCCGCCCATCGGGCTGGTGCTGCTGCCGTTTGGCCTGCTGCTGGCGCTGGGGCTGCTGGTGCTGGCCGGGATCGGCTGGACGACACTGGCGCTGCTGGCCGGGAACTGGCTGGCGCGGGGAACCGCGCTGCCACCGGTGGTGGCGGTCATTCCCGGCAGCCTGCTGCTTGGTCTGGGGCTGGCGGGGGCGGCGCTCACGCCGGTCGGCCTGATCCTCGTCCTGGTGACACTGGCGGCGCTGATCGCGCTCGGACTGGGCGCGACACTCGCCGCCCGCCGCAGCCGCCGTCCCGCTTACATCTGACTGGCGCGGGATAGTCGTCCATACTTCAAGGGGGAAATATGAATACCAACGTTCCGGCGTCTAACGCCGGGTCACAGTTTGTCCCGGCAGTGCTGGGCATCATCGCCGCCATCCTCATCTTCTTCGTACTGACCAACCGACCGCTGCCGCTGATTGCCGATGACCGCGCCGCGCTGATCGTGCTGGTCATCATCGGCTTCGCCATGTGTACGGTGGGCGGCAGTGGCAAAGCCTTCAGCACCTACGGCTGGGCCAGCCCGGTGACGATCATCGGCAGCGGGCTGGGGGTGCTGGTGCTGCTGCTCGCCGGCGCGCGGCTGCTCAATATCAGTCTGCCGCTGATCGTGGACGACCGCGCCGCGTTTGTCGCGGTGGCCGTGATCGGCGTGGTGAAAGTTATCATCAACGTGGCGGCCTCCGTGCTGGGGCGCGCCGCCTGAGACAGTAACCCGCTGCCGGGGCGCGGTACGGTGTCCCGGCACACCTCCCCCGAATGTCCTACATCCCCGCTTGCGGCAGATCATTTCAAACCGGTTTATAATCATCGGAAATGATTCCAACCACATCCATCAGGAGGCCGACCCGATGCGCCGCTTGTCTCTCTTCGCCGGTTTGATCGTACTGCTGGTCATCAGCCTGAGCGCCGGATTGATCGCCGCGCAGCAAGCGCCCACCACGCCGGGGCCGCTGGTTGAGGCCACCCCCACGCCGGAGATGGAACTGCCGGAAACCACGCCGGAAGCCACCGCCCAGGCCACGCTCGAAGCCACGCCCGAAAGCACCCCCGCCGCGCTGCTGACCGATGAGACCTATACCGTCGTGCGCGGCGACCGGCTGATCAAAATCGCGGAACGGTACGGCGTGACGGCGGACTGCCTGACCCGCGCCAACCGCCTGACGAACCCGAACCGGATTCTGATCGGGCAAACGCTGCTGATACCCGTAAGCTGCCAGGCCGGACAGGGCGGCGGCGAGATTCCGGCGGCGGCTGGCACAACGGCAACCGTCACGGACGCGGGCATCACCGGGAACGGCGTCTGCCAGTTCGACCGTTATCCGGGTCGAGTCGCGCCCGGCGGCACCTACACCATCCGCGCGGGGGATACGCTGGACTTCATCGCCTGTGACTTTGGCATCGCGTTACGCTGCCTGCTGGAAACCAACCCGCAGATCAGCGCCAATCGCGGGCGGATTCACGCCGGTGACCCGATCACCATCAGTCTGGCCTGCCCTGCCTGGGAGGGCGCGGTTATTCCGTAAACCAGCGGATGGGTTGGCCGGTGCAGGAATGCGCGGCGGCATGTCCTTACTTCTCTCCGCCTAATTTCCATCGAAAGACCGAGGGACGAAGCACCGGCTTCGTCCTTATACTATCCCTTACGTCTTTAAAAGCACCTCAGGAGCGGCTGGTATGATTTACCGGATAGCTGTGGGATTACTGTTGATCGTGGCGCTGGGTGCGGGTGGCCGGGCGCAGGCGCAGGATGCCTGTCCGACGGCTGCGCCCCGGCTGGCAGTGGGCGGGCAGGGGCGCGTCACACCCGGCGATGCCAACCGCCTGCGGGCGGAGGCCAGCACGTCGGCGGCGCTGTTGGGCGCGCTGCCCGGCGGCACATCGTTTGTAGTGGTGGGCGGGCCGGTCTGCGGCGAGGGGTATCGCTGGTGGCAGGTCAAGGCCGGCGGCATGACCGGCTGGACGGTGGAAGGCGACCGCCGCGCCTATTTTCTCGATCCGGTGCTGCCGGAAGTCACCGCGCCGGCAGTGCGGCAGCCTTCAGCCATGTGGGGCTACGGCCAGCCGATTGATGTGGCGTGGTCAGCCAGCGGCCTAGCGGTCGGCAGTACGGTCGGGGTATGGCAGTACGCCGACCCCGCCGCGACACCCACGCTGCTGCCCGGTTCGGCAGGCAGTGTTAAGGCTGTCGCGTTCAACCCGGCGGGCGACCGGCTGGTGGTGTCGCTGAACGGCGGCCTTCACCTGTATGATGTGGCAGCGAACGCGCCTGTAACCACCCTCACGGCAGATGGCTCCACGCTGTTCGGGCTGGAGTTTAACAACGACGGCAGCCGGCTGATGGCGCTGGGCGGGGGCCGCGTTTATGTATGGGACGTAACCAGCGGGGACCAGATCGCCGCGCTGAGTCTGGAGAGCGTCCGGCTGTCGAACGCCGCCCTGAGTCCTGACGGCCAGCAGGTTTTTACCGCGAGTGCCGACGGCACGCTGCGCCTGTGGGATGTGGCGACCGGCCAGCCGACCGGCAGCGACTACCGGTATACGCTGCTGGGTGGACAGGACAAAATTCGGGTTACGGCGGTGGCCTTCGCGCCCGATGGCACGCGAGTCGCGGCAGGCGACGACATTGGCAACCTGCGCCTGTGGCCGGTCGGCGGCGGCGCGGCGCTGGAATACGAACGCCCGTATCGCGGCGACCCGGCCACGCCGATGGTTGTGGACATGCTGTTTCTGCCGGATGGCCGGCTGGTGACGGGCGAATCCTCGGCCAGCGGCGGCATCCGGCGGTGGTCGGTGGACGGCACCATCACGCTGGAAGCCGAGATTGATCTGCCGAACTTCGGCGCGGCGCTGGCGCTGGCGCTGGCGCCGGACGGACAGACGGTGGCGGCGCGATTCTGGAACGAGGGCGCGCAGCGGATCGCGCTGGTGACCGTCGAAACCTGGGAGGAGCAGGCCGCGCTGGCGCAGTTCGCGCCCTCTACCACGCTTGCCCTCAGCGGCGACGGGCATTATCTGCTGACCGAAGGAGCGGACAGCCTGCTGGTCTACGATACCGGCGACGGCAGCGTGGTTTACACGCTGACCTATCCCGGTACTTACGTTACCGGCCTGTCAGCCAGCACCGATGGCACGCTGTACGCCGCCTGTGTGAACGACAACCTATTCTCGTATGAGCCGGTGGTGATGGTCTGGAGTCCGCTGGAATCAAACGCGGGTTACGCCGTGTTTGACAGCTTCGAAGTGACCTGCCAGCAGACCTTTTTCCGCGACCACGATCTGTATTTCTTCGCGCCGCAGGGGGTATTCGGGCGGCCAGAACGCGATTCGTCGTCGTTCGTGCCGCTGCTGCCCATCGAAGGCGCTTACACCAACCGCGCGGCGCTGACCGACGATGCGCTGGCGTTTGTCCTGGCGGACCGCGGCGCGTTCATTTACGAACTGTGGAATCCCGCCGCTGACCCACTAATTCTGCCCTGGCCGGAACACGAAAGTTACGTGGCGTTTGGCGCTGCGCCGGTGGCGCTGGACCCGGCAAACACCCTGGCCGCGCGCCGCAGTGGGCCGGGCGCGGCTCAGGTGGACATTTACGCGCTGGACGGCGCCGCGCCGGAACTTCAGATCACACTGCCAACCGACTCGACGGTGACGGCGCTGGCTTTCAGCCCGGATGGCCGCTGGCTGATGACCGGCCACCAGTCCGGCAGAATCTACCAGTGGGATTGGGCAAACGGAGCAGTGACGATGGCGCTGGAAGGGACGGCAGGCGAGATAACGGCGCTGGCCTTCAGCCCGGACGGCACGCGGCTGTACAGCGTCGGTAAGGACAGCGTGGTGCGCGTGTGGGAGATGCAGCCGTAAGGGGATTGAGCCGGTGGGGCAGCGCGGGATGGCTGCCCCATCCTATGAGGCGTTGCGCGCCGGCTGTTCGCCGGTTTCGCCCACTTCCGGCACACCGGCAGCCGGCAGCGTGAAAACAAACAGGCTGCCGCCGCCGGGGTTATCCTCAATCCACAGCCGCCCGCCGTGCGCTTCAACCGCCAGCTTGCAGAAGGTCAGCCCCAGCCCCACACCACGCCGCGCGCCGTGCCGCCCTTTGATCTGCGTGAAGCGTTCAAACAGCCGCGTTTTATACTCATCCGGCACGCCCGGCCCCTGGTCGGCAACCTCGACCCGCACGAAACGCTCGGCAGGGTTGGGCACACAGGCGCGCACGGTAATCGTACTGGCGGCAGGGCTGAACTTCAGCGCGTTGTCAATCAGATTTTGCAGCACCCGCTCCACCTTGTCAGGGTCAATGTTCAGCAGCGGCACATCGGCCCCGATGTCCAACTGTAGCGCCACTTCCATATCCTGCGCCAGTGGGTTCAGTTCGGCGCAGACTTCCTCTACCAGCGTTTCCAGTCTGACCGGTTCCGTTTCGAGCGCCAACTGCCCCACCCGCGAGACATCCAGCAGCGAGTCCACGCGGCTCAGCAGTTTTCGAATCGCGTACTGGCTGGCGGTGGTGGTGGAGTCTACCAGGCTGCGATAGGACACATCGGCGGGAATGACATCACGCAGCAGTTTCAGGCCGGTGGTGACGGCGGTAAGCGGGCTGCGGAGGTCATGCACGATCATGCGGGACAGATCATCCCGCATCTGCATCAGTTCGCGTTCTTCCGTCTGATCGTAGAACACCAGCAGCAGGCCGACCGGCTCGCCGTACTCGCTGCTGACCGGGATTAACTGGCGCTGGATGAACCGCGCCCCGGCAGGATCACTGAGGGTGTACACCGTCGGCGCCACCCGCAGCCAGCTGTCCGCCGCTTGCAGTTCAGCCAGCAGGGTGCGGCAGTGGTCGGCGGATTCAAAACCCATGCGCGCGGCCAGCCGTAACTGCTCATCCGCCAGCAGATCGTTGATGTTTCGCTGCCGCAGATCAGCCGCCGTCACGCCGATCAGCGTCACGCGCGGATTCGCCAGCGCGACCACACCGCTGCGATCAATCAGGATGATGGCTTCGCTCATGGCGTTGAGCATGACTTCCATCCGGTCGCGCGCTTCGGCGACGCGGGCGAACAGCCGCGAGTTGTCCAGCGCGATCAGCGTGTGGTTGGCAAGCTGCGTCAGAAAGTGCAGGTCTTCATCATGGAAGGCGTTAGCAGCGGCGCTTTCCAGCAGGATAACGCCGGCGACGGTGTTATCCCGTTTGATCGGCACCGCCAGTTGGGACTGCGCCGCCGCCAGCAGCGGCGGCAGAGCCGCCTTACGGATGTCCGGCACAGCCAGCGCATAACCCGCGCGCTGCACCTGGGCCGCGATGCTGTGTTGCAGCGCCGCCGGTGATATATCCGCCGGATAACCGGCTGCCGCAATCACGGTCAGCGTATCATCGTCGGCCAGCAGCAGCAGCCCGGCGTTAGCGCGGGTCACGTCCAGCGCGCGGTTCAGCGCCAGTTCACCTATCGCCGGCGCGGGCAGCGGCGCGTTCAACTGCGGCCCCAACGCGGCCAGCGCGAACATCTGCCGGGCGCGGCGTTCCAGCGCCGCATCGGTCTGCGTGTACTGGCGCGCGTTTTTGATCGCCTGAGCGGCCTGGTTGGCGAAAGCGCGAATAATCTCGATACCGGCTTCGCTGAAGTGGTGGGGCGCGTCGTAATACAACACCAGCACGCCCACACCCGTTTCACCAACCACCAGCGGCATTTCCAGCCAGGCGGCTTTGTTTTCCTGGCGCAGCGTGTCGCGCTGGGCCGCGCCGCGCGGGTCGTCAAAAGCATCGGTGATCAGAACAGGCGGCTGTTTAAAATCGGTCAGCAGCAGCCGGGGCGGACGAGCCGCGTACTCATCACTTAAACCGGCGATACGCGCCAGTTTCAACGTTTCCTGTTCCGTCAGGAAAAGCGCGATGCCGGTAGCATGAGACACCAGCGATACGGATGACACCACCGCGTCCAGCACTTCATCCCACGACAGTGTGACCGTCAGCAGCGACATGACCCGGTTGAGCGTATGGAGGCGTTCGGCGCGGCGGGTCTGCGTCGCGTACAACTGCGCGTTGTCAATGGCGATGCTGGCCGTCGCGGCGACCGTCGTCAGCAGGCGCAGGTCAGCATTTTTCAGGCGATGCTGTGGTTCATCGGACATCACGGCCATCGCCCCCAGCAGCCGGCCACCGGCCAGTAGCGGCACCCCCAGCCAGGCGTACACCGGTTCGGAGGGTGGTTTCAAACCCAGCCGCGCCGCCGTATCAGGTACATCGCGCCCGATCAGAAGCGGCTGCTGCGTGTGCAAAACATGGCGCAGGAGGTCATCCGGCACGCTGTCCGGCTGGTAGGGCTGGCCGTTCCGCCGCGCCAGCGGGAAACGCAGCCGCTGGCTGCTGCCATCATACAGCGCCACGACAAAATGCCGGATGTTCAGCAGGCGTGAAGTCTGGTCGTAAATCGTACCCAGCAGTGTATCCAGATTAAGTTCGCCTTGCAGCGATTGGCTGACCACCGCCAGCAGGCGCGACTCCTCCAACTGCTTGCGGGACTGGTGCTGCGCCCGGCTGAGCGCGTACAGCCCCAGCGTAAACGCGCCCGCGCCCACCACGAACATCAGCAGCGCCGCCGGCGCTTCGGCCACCAGTTCCGCCGACACGACTGCAAAAGGCACCGGCAGCACCAGAATAGACAGCAGGCTGGCGGCATTGGCGCGCAGCAGGCGCGGCAGGGCGTGACCGTCGGTATAGGCTTCCAGCAAAAAGGTCGCCAGATAGACGGCGGTGTACAGCAGGCTGAACACCACCAGCGGCCCGGTCGCCGCGTCGCGCAGGGTTGCCACCGGCAGCGTGCCGCCCAGCCAGGTATAAAACTGGCCGGCGACCAGAAAGCTCAGGGTAGCGCGCGCGCTGATCGCTACCACGCTGCGCGTGGAACGCAGGGTCAGCGGGCGGCGCAGTAAATGATCGTCGGTGCGAACGGCCAGCAGCGCGCCGCCAAACACGCTGCCCAGAAAAATCGCCCAGAGCATGACCGGCTGCGCGTCGGGCGGCTGTGACAGCAGCGCCACGATGCCAACGACGTGTGTGGCGCTGAGTTCGCCTTCCGTCAGCAGCACACCAAAGTACAGCGTGAAGGTCGTCAGCACGCCGTATACCAGCGCCGACCGCAGGTAGGTATCGAGCGCGGACGCGGACGGCAGATTCAATACCAGCGTCACGGCCAGAACGATGACCAGCAGCAGAAGAGTCAGAAGATTAACTGATGCGCGTTTCATAAAACACATACCGTTTCGTGCATACGATTTAGTTTACCGCACAACAGAATGAAAAAAGTGTGAAGAAGCGTTAGAAAAACGGAAGTATGTTAACGAAATCTAAACCAACGGGAGGGTAAAGGCAAAACACGCGCCCGGCAGCGGCCCCTGAGGTTCGAGCCAGATGGTCTGCCCGTGCGCTTCGACCACCAGCTTACAGAAGGTTAAACCCAGACCGGTGCCCTTGTTGCCGCGCAGGGGAACACTATCTTTCACCTGACGGTACTTTTCAAAGATATGCTCGCGCTCGTTTTCCGGGATGCCGCGCCCGCTGTCAGCCACCCGGATGACAACCCGGTTCTGCTCGTGCGCGGCGCTTAACTGCGCCATACCGCCCGATGGGGTAAACCGCAGGGCATTATCAAGCAGGTTAATCAGAACGCGGTGCATCTGCTGGTCATCCACGCGCACCGGGGGTAATTCCGGCGGCAGCGCCAGTTCCAGGGTGATATTGTTTTTCTGAGCCACCGGCAGCATCGTGCGCAGCGCCTCGCGCAGCAGGTCGCTCACCGCCATTTCACGAAAGTTCATGGGTAGCTGCCGGGCTTCCAGGCGGGCGATGTCCATCAGGCTGTTGACCATCTCCAGCAGGCCGCTGGTATTGTCAACCGCTTTGTCCAGCAGTCCGGCGATGACCGGGTAAGTCTGCTGTAAATTGGGGATAGTGGACTGAGTTTGCTGAATAATGGTTTGCACCAGCGCCATCGGGCTGCGCAGATTGTGAATAATCATGTTGGTGACGCTGGCGCGGTATTCTTCCAGCAGCTTTTCTTCCGTCACGTCGCGCAGCGTGAGCAGCCGCCCGGCCACATGGTTGTCCTTGTCCATCACCGGCGAACTGGTTTCCGCGATGTGAAGGGTCTGCGTGGCGGACGTAGGCCGCGCGAACTGCCGCCGCGTGATATGTTCCTGAAGCATCCAGCGGGACTGCACCAACTGGCGCAGTTCTGCCGGCGAATACCCGGCGCTGCCCTGATCGTCAGCCGCTTGCAGCAGCACAGCGGCGTAATATTCACCCAGATGTTCGCTCAGGTTCACACCCAGCAGCCGTTCAGCGGACGGGTTGACCTCCGCCAGCCGCCCTTCCTGATCCAGCAGAATCACCCCATCACGAGTGGAGTCCAGGATCGCCCGCATCCGGTCATTTCCTTCACGGATTTTTTCGTGCAGGGTGGCGTTTTCCAGATGGCCAGCGGCCTGAATCGCCAGCAGCGACAGCGTATTCAGGTCACGCGCCTGGAACCGCTGCTGCTCGGTGAACACAAGGCACAGCACTTCGCGCGTCCGGCTGCCGTGTTTGATGGGTACTGCCAGCAGCGCCAGCGGCTCACCCTCGTCCGGCGACATATCTTCAACGATTTGCAGCGTGCCGGTCGCGGCGGCCTGATAAGCCGTCTGGCGCAGCGTATCCACCACGCGCTCGGCTTTGGGCGGCGCGGCCAGTTCGCGGCTGGCAAGCAGGATCAGCTTGTCCAGGCTGTGATCGTAGCGGAACATAACGGCGTACTGCGCCTGCAAAATACGCAGGGCAGCCTCCAGCACCGCATCGGCGACAGCCGATGTTTCGCCAACGCTGGACAAATCCAGCGACAGTTCGCGCAGGTTAATCAGCATGTCCACCTGATAATGCAGTTCTTCCAGCAGCCGCGCATTCTGAATACTGATGGTGGCATGGGCGGCCAGGCTTTTTAGGAAAACACCCTGTTCCGCCGTGAAAAAATTGGCCTGGCTGCTTTCAACATCCAGCGCGCCGATGATTTCGCTGTCGCGCACCAGCGGCACCACCAGCGAGGACAGGTAGGCGCGGGTGGGTGACGGCAGATAATACGGAAGCTGCCGGTTGTCATTCACCAGCAGCATCTTTCCCTGCTGCACCACCTGACCAATCACCCCGGCGTCCTTCGCCTGCTCGATATAGAACTTATGAATCTGGTCGCCTTCGTACTCGTGCTGGATCACCCACAGGTCATCGGCTTCGGTCAGCAGCGCCAGCGCGGCGGTGTCCGCCTGCGTGGTGGTAGCGGCGGCGGACAGCACATGCGCGATGATGTCGCTGAAGTTCTGCGAACTGGAAATCTGCTGGACGATGCGTTCAATCTGCGCCAGTTGTTTCAGCCGGGTATCCAGCGCCTGCTGCGTCTGTTCATGCAGCACGGCGTTAATCATCTGTGTATTGATCTGCGCGGCAGCC
>JARKOK010000135.1 GCA_029975765.1 Aggregatilineales bacterium | reverse complement strand
GATGCTTTCGGTGAACAGCACCGGATTCTCATCGCGGATCGAGGCTTTCAGCATCCCTTTTGCGTCGCGCGGGGTGGCCGGGCAGCCCACGTACAGGCCGGGGAAATGCGCGAAGATCGGCTCCGGCGTGTGGCTGTGGGTGGCCGTCGCCTGATCGCCCCAGCCGGACGCCGCGCGGATGACCAACGGCACTCTGAACTGGCCGTTGAACATATAGTGAATCTTGGCCGCGTGGTTGATGATCGCGTCCAGCGACAGGAAGGCGAAGTTGATCGTCATAATCTCCGCCACCGGTCGCAGGCCGGCCATCGCCGCGCCAACCGCCGCGCCCGCGATTGCCATTTCGCTGATCGGGGTGTCGCGCACCCGCTTCTCGCCAAATTCCTGCAAAAAGCCGCGTGTGACCCGGTGCGTGCCCTGCCACGCGCCGACTTCTTCACCCATCACAAACACGCGTTCGTCGCGGATCATCTCCTCGCGCAGCGCGTTGCGCAGGGCTTCGCGCATCGGAATGTTCTTGTCGGCCATTCTCAACCCTCAACGTAGATATTGCTAATCAGGTCTTCGTAGGTCGGGACAGGGCTGTCCTCGGCAAATTCCACCGCTTCGGCAATATCAGCCATCGCCTTGCGCTCAATCGGCTTCAGTTCTTCCTCGATGCATTCGTCCTTCTGGCACAGGTAACGCTGAAGGATGAGGATCGGGTCTTTCTGCTGCCATTCGGTCAGTTCCGCCAGTTTGTCATAGCTGCGGTCGGAAACGCCGTGTCCCTTGTAACGGTAGGTCATGGACTCGATCAGCGCCGGGCCTTTCTTGCGGGCATGTTCCACCGCTTTCCTGGTGATGTTGTACACGTCAATCACGTTCTGGCCGTCCACGCGCCCCATGTCCCGGATGCCGTAGCCAACCGCGCGTTTGTGCAGTTCGGTCTGCCCGGCGGCGACATCCACCGGCGTGCCCATGCCGTAGCCGTTGTTTTCGATAATCCACACCACCGGCAGATCCCACACCGCGCTCAGGTTCACCGCCTCATGGAAGTAACCATTGTTGGTCGCGCCGTCGCCGACGAAGCTGATCACCACATCGTCCTTGCCGTTGTAGCGCGATTCCAGCGCGATGCCCGCCGCCAGCGGCAGATGCCCGCCGACGATGGCGTACCCGCCCCAGAAGTTATGCTCGCGCGAGGCCAGATGCATCGAGCCGCCCTTGCCACCGCTGACGCCGGTGCGTTTGCCCATCATCTCGGCCATCAGCGGCTTCGGGTCTACACCGCGCGCCAGCGCCACACCATGATCGCGGTAGGCGGTAATCACGTGATCGGATTCACGCAGCGCCGCAATCGCGCCGACGCCGGTCGCTTCGTGGCCGCTGTACAGGTGCATGTACACGCCGGTGATCTTCTTCTCCTTGTACAACACATCACATTGATTCTCGAACTGCCGGATAAGAAACATCTGGCGATACCATTCCAGCAGGGTTGCATTATCTATGTCGGCCATGCGGTTTCCTCGTGCTTATATTGGAGAGCATCATAAGAACGATGTTTTTGGAATAAATTGACTGCGTGCGGCGCGTAAGATCAGCCTAAAGTGTACACGATGGAGCAGTACAGTTCAACCGGCATGGACTGGCTCAAGGCCGGATGCGGTCAAATACTTATGCAGCGTTTATAATTGTGAAAAATCGCGCAAAACAAACCAGCGCGCAGGCTGCCCGTCAGCCAATCGTAGTCGAAGCATCATCCAGCGCGAGGGCAGTTCGTCCTACAATATAATGCGGTTTGTAATACCAATCACAGGGGGGATAACTCATGTACAAACCAGGGTATCTGATACTGCTGGCGCTGCTGGCGGCACTGGCACTGGGCCTCGCGCCGGCAGCGGCGCAGGAAGATTCGGGTTTCGTTCAGTGGGACTGGGCGAAATATTCCGCCAACTTCTGGCAGGAAGACCTGCCAGACCCGCTCACGCTCACACCACCGCCAGTCTACAGCGGCGACCTGCCGGCGCTGCCGGTTGATCTGGCAGATGTCCGGTTTGCCGATCACCTGACGGCTGACCAGCGCGCGAAGCTGGCCGAAAATGGTTTCGTCGTCGTGCCCGCCGGGCTGGACTGGTTCGACCAGGCGTACATGTGGGGCGATGACTGGAAATCGGAAGATGGCACGGGCTGGTTCGTGACCACCGACTCGTTCCTCCATTCGCTGCACTACATCTTCGACAACCTGCTGGCCGACCTGGAACGCGGTCTGCTGTACAGCCGCCTGTCGAGCGTTGTCAGTGCTTCGCTGGAGGCCGCGCGCCAGCAGGCCGCGCAGGCCAGCGGCACGCCGCTGGAGACTGCCGCCAGCCACGCTGTCACCTATCTCTCGGTGGCCGATCAGCTATTCAGCGGTGTTATGACCGGCAGCGACCCGGCGGAGCAGGCCATTATTCAGCAGGCGATGGCCGGTGAAGGGCAGGTCAACGTGCCGTTCCTGGGCGAACGTTATATGGAAGACTTCAGCCAGTACCGCCCGCGCGGCCACTACGCCGGCGACGAAACGCTGGAACGGTACTTCCGGGGCATGATGTGGCTGAGCCGCATCACCTTCCTCGCCAAAGATGAAACCGCCTCGCAGACGGCGCTGCTCGTCCTGTGCGCGCTGCGGAACGCCAACGGCGCGTACCAGAACTGGCAGGATACCAACGATGTGATTAACTTCCTGATCGGTAATGCCGATGATCTGGGGCCGGTCGAATACGGCGCGCTGGCCGATGCCGTGTTCGGCGCGGACCTGCCGCTGGACGCGCTGGCCGATGCGAGCAGGCTGGCCGATTTCATGGCGCGTGTTAAGGAACTGCCCGCGCCGCGTATCAACGGCCTGCTGCTGCCGCCCGATACCGCCGCCGGGGACATCGGCGACGAATCACGTGGTTTCCGCCTGATGGGACAGCGGTTCACAGTGGACGCCAATGTAATGCAGCAGTTGATGGACCCATATGTCGGCGGGCGGATGCTGCCTTCGGCGCTCGACGTGGCCGCCGCGATGGGTTCGGATGTGGCGCGTGGGCTGGCGGACATCATGGGCGCGCAGGATTACCCGCAGTACGCCGAGAATATGGCGCAGCAGCGCGCCGCCGTGAGCGCCATCACGCAGGAGGAATGGCTGCAAACCACTTACGGCGCGTGGCTGTGGATGCTCGATCCTCTCTGGAATCGTAATCCGCAGCAGCTTCCGGCGTGGATGCCGCCGCTGATGCGAACCGATGCCTGGATGCTGAAAGACCTGCATACGGGGCTGGGCAGCTACACGCAGCTCAAACACGATACGGTGCTGTATGCCAAGCCGCCGGGTGGGCTGGGCGGCGGCGGGGAACTGTTCAGCTACGGCTTTGTCGAGCCGAATCCGATGGTGTTCGCGCGGATTGCGGTGGTCGCCACGATGACCTACGAAGGCTTAAAAGCGCGCGGCATGACTGAATTCGAAACGACGGAATTCCCCGAATATCGTGACGATGGCACCTTCAGCGATGTGCCGCTGTTCAACCTGCAAATGTCGCTCGGCGAACTGTCTATCCTGGCGCAGTACTCGGCCTACATGGCGAAGCTGGCGAACCTGGAACTGATGGGTCAACCGCTGGCTGAGGATGATCTGTTTGCCTTGCAGGGTATCGGCGCGTTCCTGTCCGGCATCCGGGTGGTGCTGCAAGACCCGTCCAACCCTGAGCCGGTCGCGGTCGTGACCGACATCGCCAGCGCCCCGATGATCGGGCAGGTGCTTCAGGAAGGCGTGGGCGCGGTAGACTACATTTACGTGGTCGTGCCGCATCCGAAGGGTGGGTTACAGATGGTGCGCGGCGGCGTCTTCAGCTACTACGAATTCGTCGGCGACATCAACCAGCGTATGACCGACGCCGAATGGCGCGCGAAGGTGAAATCCGGCGACCTGCCGCCACGTCCGGCGTGGGTGGGTGAGTTTTTCAGCGCGCAGTAACGGCGGCGTCCGGTAAATACCGGGTGCTGCTCGCAGGGGAGGGTCAGAAACCCTCCCCTGTTTTTTTGTCTGTCCAGGGATACGGCAGAACGCCGGTCAGACACAATGCAGGGATAGCTCATTTTTTCGATATGGGCTAATGCTATCCACGCTGCTGATTTCTGGTACAATCGTTCTGCCTGATAAAGTCAGAAGCAGGGAGCAAAAACAATGGCGGTGGCACTGCTGGAAGGATTAAACGAGCAGCAGCGGGCGGCGGTCAGCGCCGGGCCGGGGCCGGTGCTGGTGCTGGCCGGGCCGGGCAGCGGCAAAACCCGTGTGCTGACCCACCGCATCGCCTATCTGATTCAGGAGATTGGCGCGTATCCGGGCGGCATCGTGGCGGTGACGTTTACCAACAAGGCCGCCGGCGAAATGCGCGCCCGTGTGGAAAATATCCTCGGCGGGCGGCTGCAAGGTTTGCAGATTGGCACGTTTCACGCCATCTGCGCCCGGCTGCTGCGGCGCGAAGCCGACCATACCCAGCACCGCCACGATTACCTGATCTACGACACCGACGATCAGGTGGCGCTGGTGACGCAGGCATTGAATGAACTGAACCTCGATGTCAAGAAATACCGCCCGCGCCAGCTTCTCGATCACATCTCCGGCGCGAAGAACGAGCTGATTCCACCCGACAAATATCAGATGAAAAGTTACCTGGGCGAGATCGTGCGGCGGGTGTACGAACGCTACCAGGAACTATTGATCGCCAGCAATGCCCGTGACTTCGATGACCTGCTGATGGATACCGCTCTCCTGCTGCGCGACAACGACGAGGTGCGCCAGAAATACCAGCGGTTTTACGAATTCCTGCTGGTGGACGAATTCCAGGATACGAACATGGCGCAGTACGAACTGGTCAAAATCCTGGCGAAACCGCAGGACAACGTGTTTGTCGTTGGCGATGAGGATCAGGCGATTTACGGCTTCCGGGGCGCGGACTACCGCAATGTGCTGCAATTCCGGCGCGATTTCCCCGACGCGAAAGTGATCTTGCTGGAACAGAACTACCGCTCAACCCAGATCGTGCTGGACGCGGCGCGCGCCGTGATTGACAAGAACACTCACCGCACGCCGAAAGCCCTGTTCACCGACCAGATCGGCGGGCAGCCGGTGACGGTCTACGAAGCATACAGCGAAGTGGACGAGGCCGAATACGTCATCCAGCGGGTGGACGACCTGCGGAAGCAGGAACGGCTGGACTACCGCGACATCGCCGTGATGTACCGCACCAATGCCCAGTCCCGCGCGCTGGAAGAAGCGTTTATCCGCTCGAATACACCCTACCGCCTGATCGGCGGCGTGGGGTTCTACAAGCGGCGTGAAATCCGCGACCTGCTGGCGTATCTGCGGCTGATCAATAACCCTGACGACGCGGTGAGTTTCGCGCGGGTGGTCAACGTGCCAAAGCGCGGCATCGGCAAAAAGTCGGTCGAGGATTTGCAGCGGTGGGCGCTGAAGCAGCGGTATACCATCGGGCAGGCACTGGCGGCGCTGGCGCAGGGCGAACCCTCGTCGCTGCCGGCCAGCGCGGTCAGAAAGCTGGTGGATTTCCACGCGCTGCTGGCCGGCTGGCGGGAACTGAACGCGGTGGGCGATCTGTCGGCGCTGCTGGAGGATGTGATCGTGCGGACGGGCTATACGCTGCATCTGCATGAGTCCAGCGACCGCCCCGAAGAAGCGATGGAGCGGCAGGAAAACGTCAACGAGTTCCGGGCGCTGCTGAAACAGGACCGCGCCAAACCGCTGGGTGAATTTCTGGAAGATATTTCGCTGGTGGCCGATGTGGACACCCTGGCGGAGGAGAAAAACAGCGTGACGCTGCTCACGCTGCACGCCGCGAAAGGGCTGGAATATCCGGTTGTGTTCATCACCGGCATCGAAGAAGGGCTGCTGCCGCACCTGCGCTCGCTGGATGAACCTGACGGCATGGCCGAAGAACGCCGCCTGTTCTACGTCGGCCTCACCCGCGCCATGCGCCACCTGTACCTGACCTATGCTTTCCGCCGCATGACCTACGGCGACAGTTCGCCCAGCCTGCCGTCGCGTTTTCTGGGCGACATCCCGGCGCGGCTGGTGCAGGGAGTATCCGCCGGGCTGGCGAACCGGCGCAATTACCAGACGTATCAGGAGTCGCTGCGCTGGGACGACGACTCGCCCTGGGAGAACAAAGCGTCGGACAAAGAGGCGACCTGGCCGGATGCTTCGGCGCTGGTGGACGCGGCGCGCAGCCGGATACGCGGGCAGATTCAGCCATTTGGGCAGGGCGCGCCGTTGCGTTACAGGAGCGGCCTGCGGGTGCAGCATCCAGTATTTGGCGAGGGTATTGTGATCGAAAGCCGGCGCAGCGGTGACGATGAAGAAGTGACGATTCAGTTCAGCAAACAGGTCGGACTCAAGCGGCTGGCGGCCAGCTTCGCCAATCTGATCATCCTTGAAGGATAACAGGCGCTTGCCCGTCGTTTGGCCGCCGAAGTTCGCATTAACACCGTAAATGGGTTACATTCACCCCTTTGTAGAAACGCAGTGGACAGGAGTTTGATCTATGGTGCATCGCGTTTGGCGCGCGGCGCTGGCATTCGGACTGCTGCTGGCGCTGACGGCCTGTAATCTGCTGTCTTCCGGCCTGCCGGGCGGCGGGCAGACAGCGATCAGCGGCCCGCCGGTGGTGCGGCTGGCGTCACCGCTGCCCAATGCCACCTATCTGGAAAATGTCGCGGTGAATATTCAGGCGCAGGTGACCAACGCCGGCGACGATATTGACCGCGTGGAAATCGTCGTGGATGGCGCGATCATCGCCACGCTGCCCAAACCAAACGCGAGCGGCGCGGCGGCGTTTACCATATCGCAGGCGTGGCCGGCTGCTGGCATCGGGCCGCACAGCCTCAGCGTCACCGCTTTCCGCGCCGACGGTTCCAGCAGTTCCCCGGCGACAGTGAATATCAGCGTGGTCAGCCAGGCCGCCACCCCCTCACCCGCGCCGGCAACGGCCACCATGAACCCGCCCGGCGGGATTGGCAACGAACCCGGCGGCCAGAACGTCGCGCCGACCAACGCGCCCGCGCCGACGAATCCGCCCGCGCCGACCGACGTACCGCCGCCGACGAACACCCCCACGCCCAGCAAACCAACCGCCACCTTTATCCAGGGCGTGAATGTACGCAGCGGCCCCGGTCTGGTGTTTAACCCGCCGATTGGCAGTTTCGCCGCCAACCAGACCGCCGACATTCTGGCGAAGTCGCCGGATGGAACATGGTTCAAGGTGCGGTATTACAATGCCGAGGGCTGGGTGTTCGGACAGCTTCTTACGGTATCAGGCGATGTGGTGAATCTGCCGGTAGATGCTGGCCCACCCACGCCGGTGCCAACGGCCACACCAATTCCCATCACGCCCACGCCGGTGACGACGGTGAACCTCGTGGCGGGCAGCATCCGGCTGAACCCGGCCAGCCCGCGCTGCGGCGAAACGTATCAGGTCACGGTGGATGTTGCCAACACCGGCAGCACGGTCGCGCCCAGCGGCAGCATCAGCCTTCAGGATATTGCCGTGCGCGATGGCTCGGTACAGCAAACCATACCGGCGGGCTTCCCGGAAATTCAGCCGGGGCAGACCGTCAGTTCGGGCAATATTCCGATCACTTCCAGCACGTACTTTGCCGAGCAGCATAAACTGGTCGCCATCATTGACCCCAATAACGTCATTCCCGAAACGAATGAAGGCGACAATCGTTCGGAAATCACGTTCACGCTGGAAAAAGGCAACTGCTAAACGCTAAGACGGGACAGGCCGCTGGATGCCCGTCCCTGTTTCTACGCAGACATAGGATCGCAGCGATGTGCAGGGGAGGGTCTGAGACCCTCCCCTGCTATATTTAGTATCCATCCATCAACCTTTCATCGGGGCGCGTTTTACCGGCCCCGGAACAGCGCCGACCGTCCCAGGTTGGTAAGCTGGCGCGGACGGCAGCCGCCCGGCTGGAGATCGCAGTCGGCCTCCAGCGCGTAGATTTCCGGCGTGCCGATGGCGCGCTCCCAGTAAAATAGCTGCTGGCCGTCCGGCGACCACCACAGCGCCGCCGGGTTCGCGCCCGCGCGCGTAAGCTGGCGCGGATTGGTGATTTCACAGCCTGCCGGCATATCCAGGCAGGCTGCCGCGATCCGGTACAGGTTGAGGCTGCCGTCGCGGTCGGAAGCAAACGCCAGCCAGCGGCCATCCGGCGACCAGGCCGGTCGCACATCCAGCCCGCGATGGTAGGTCAGCCGCCGGGTGGTCTGCCCGTCCACGCTCACGACGAAGATTTCACCGGGGTCGCCCACGCCGGCCAGCGAATAGGCGATCCGCGTCCCATCCGGCGACCAGGCCGGGGCATAATCCCGCCCATCGGTGAAAGTAAGCTGGCGCGGCGGCGTGCCGTCCAGACCGATCACGTACAAATCGCGCTCGCCGCCGCGTTCGCTGGCATACACAATCTGCGTCCCATCCGGCGACCAGGCAGGCTGCTCGTTGATAAACGAGTCAGTCGTCAGCCGCCGCAGACGCAGCGTGTCCAGGTCAGCCACAAAAAGCGCGCTGGTGCCGGCTTGCAGCGACAGAAACACCACGCGGCGGCCATCCGGCGACAGCACCGGCTCACCGTCCCACAGCTTATTTTTGGTCAGATTCGCCGCCAGGCCGCGTTCGATGTCCAGCAGATAGATGTCCAGATTCATGCCCGGCCCCAGCGGCAGGACAACCGGCAGCGCGGCGGGCAGCACCCGCCCGATCAGCAGCGCCAGCAGCACCGCCGTCACAAATGCGGCGGTCAGCCCAACAGCCGCCCGCCGGCAGACCGGACTCAGAAGCCATTTGAGCAGTCTTTTTGCCGTCATCCCCCGGCCCCTTTCGCTCACGCGTCATGGAGAAGGGGAGAAAAGACCGCTTAAGCCCCTCTCCCTGAGGGAGAGGGGCTTGGGGTGAGGGCTTTTCAAACGGTTTCTCAATCCACAAGACGGCTGACCAGCATGCACAACGGTTTCTCCCACATTCTGATACAAACGGAAAACCAACCACTTTATGATCAAACGTTAATCTCTTTGGTCTGCAAACCGTGTAATAACTTGAAACAAATCCCATATAATCTTTACTGAGCACATACACGGGTATTGTATTGATGAAACGACGGCGGCTGAGTATTTATTCCCGGCGATCTTACCAACACGAGCATTCGTTATCCGGGCTGATGGTCATGATTATTCTGGGTGTTATCATCGGCGGGCTGTTCCCGCTGTTTGACCGCACCCGCGCGCCGCGCCCCCAGGCGGCAGCACCGGCAACGGTGCCGGCGACGGCGACCGCCGTCGAGACCGCCCGCCCCACCGCGCGGCCAACGGTCACGCCGCTGGCGCTGCCGACGCTGGCAAAGAAACCCGATCCGATGACGATTGTAGTTCCAACCGCCGGGATTAACACCAATATCGTTCAGGTGTATCTGAACGGGGTGAGCTGGGATGTCAGCCGTCTGGGTTACAATGCCGGGCATTTACAGGGCACGGCGGAGTTTGGCGCTAAAGGCAATTTCGTGCTAGCCGGTCATGTCGAGATGGCCGATGGCCGCCCCGGTGTCTTTGCCAGCCTGAACGAAATCGGCGTGGGTGACCCGCTGGTGCTGGGTAAGGGTAAGTCCACCCGGCGCTACATCGTGCGCGCGGTGACGACGGTCGAACCGGACGATCTGAGCGTGCTGTATCCCACAACCACCGATCAGTTGACACTGATCACCTGTGGCGATTATGATTTCTGGCAGAACGTCTATCGGGAACGGTTGGTGGTGATCGCAGATCGGGCGACCTGATGGGTTTCGGCCAGCGCCTCCTGGGTATCGTGTGGT
>JARKOK010000131.1 GCA_029975765.1 Aggregatilineales bacterium | reverse complement strand
GGTTTTTTATTAAAGTTTTGTAATGTGATATATTTTAATGCGCCAAATATACATTTCGAGAGTAAGCTGAAAAAGACAGCCTTAACGGTCTGTTCTTTAATTGTGCGTCGTTTGTCCCCGTTCGTGCGTAATGGGGATCGCAGGCAGTGAAAGTGAGTGAGGAGGCAGCAGTGCCGGTACTTTTGTTAGCTCAGGGGGATGCTGCGGCCAAGGATTTATTGCGCCGTGCGATTGAGGCACGTTATGGCCTCCGGCCTCCGGCCATTGAAAGTCTCAGTGTGGATTTTAAAGGGCGTGCCCGTGTACGCCTTGGTCCGATTGGTACGTGGGTGCCGGTCGAAGCGACGGCACGCTTTTTGTTTCCCTCAGCCATGCGCTGGGACTTTACGGTGAAGCCGATTGGGGTGGAAGTCCAGCGCGGCAGCGAAGCGTTTGACGGCACGGTCTACCGGCGCGCGCGCGGCGGCCAGCCGCCGGCAGCCGTAGATGATGCGGCGCAGGTCAGTTCGATGCAAAGCCGGCTGTGGGCGATAGCGGCGGTGCTGCTCACGCCGCTGGGGGAGCATTTCGTCAGGCTGGCCGTCACCGGGGATGACAGCTTTAGCGCCACCAATACCCAGATCAACAACGCCGTCGAACTGGTGCTGCGCGAGAACCGCGTTCTGGACTATGCAACCGTTGACTGCCTGAACCCGGACACTCTCAAACAGCAGCGTTTTAGCCTGCGCCTGTCGGACGATCAGACGCCGGTCAATGACTTCATGCTGCCGTGTAAGATCAGCGCCTTCTGGGACGACGACCCGTATTTTGAGGTTGAACCCGTGCGTGTTGACAGTAACCCTACTTTCGAAGACGCTGTATTTAGCCTGAGTTAAACGAAACCCAGGCGTATGCTGTGGTTCGTTTATGTGGGGTGAAGCCGTTTCAGGACTGTCAGGATTTGGGGCAGACATGAAGCGGTTATTTTCCCCCGGCGTCAATTCGCTGGTATTCGTGATGCTGTTTGGCGTCATCGGTTACTATGTTGTTGATTCGGGACGCTGGCTGCTGGTGAGTCTGATCGCTCTGCGGCGAAAACGGCGGCTTATGGGTGATCGAAATTGCCGGGCACGTTGGCGGGTTAGCCGTTGACCCTGAAGGTTATTCCCGGCGTATGCTGGACTTTTTCGACACAGCCCTGCGCTGACCACCGGTGGTCAGGTATACCGCGCGGGCATCGGCTTTTCTTCCACGTGAAAGACGCTGAAGCCGCGTTTGAGATAGTTATTTAACGCCTGCGGCGCATCCAGATTGCAGGTATGCAGCCATACACGGCGCGCCCCGTCCGCCCACGCCTGGGCAATGCCCCAGCTTAAGAGGTGCTTGCCGTAGCCGCAGCCCATGTATGGCGGTCGCAGCCCGAAGTACGCAATCTCCGTATCATCCCCCTGCCTGACGAGTTCAACATAGCCTGCCGGCTCATGTTCCACATACAGCACATACACCGCCGTCGTGGGCTGTGCCAGTGCGTCGTATAACTCGGCGTCCGACAGCAGCAGCCGGTCGCGCCAGCGCCAGCCGGCCCCCACTTCCGCATACAGAAAGCGATACAACGGTATATCCGGCGGAGTCATCTGCCGGATGATGCCGGCTGCCGCCTCCAGAAAGGCCGGTCGGAACTGGTCGGGGTCCGTCATCTGGAGATACGTCGTGACCAGCGTAGCGGGTATGCCCTGAATCGGAGCCGACAAGGTGAAACCTCCAGCCGTTCAAAACGGAATTTACACCGGGGAGAGTCTCAGACCCTCCCCTCCAGTATAACAAATTGTGTGATAGATGGAGTTCGACCAGAATGGTATAATCTGCCAAAAATTAGCCTGGTCTTCAGGCGACAAATACCAACTTTGAGGTTGCATCATGGACTTTTCATTGACGGAAGAACACATTCAGGCGCGGAAGATGGTGCGCGATTTCACCCATAAAGAGGTGATACCAACCATCGGTGAATGGGATCGTAAGCAGGAGATGAACCCGGCTATCCTGCCGCGAATGGCGGAACTGGGGATTCTGGGCATCTGCATTCCCGTGCGCTACGGCGGTCAGGGGTTTGATTACATCACGCTGGGTCTGGTGTGCGAGGAACTGGAACGCGCCGATACCACGCTGCGGGTGGTGATGTCAGTGCATATGGGGCTGAACAGCCTCGCGCTGCTGCAATGGGGTACGGAGGAACAGAAGCAGCAGTTTCTCGTCCCGCAGGCGCGCGGCGAGCAGTACGCCGGCTTCGGCCTGACCGAACCCGGCGTGGGCAGCGATGTGGCGAACATGGCCGCAACCGCGCGCAAAGCCGGCGACAAGTACATCCTCAACGGCGAAAAAATGTGGATCAGCCTGGCGACGAAGGCACACAACTTTCTGGTGTTTGCCAAGACCGACCCCGCCGCCGGCGTGCGCGGCATCACCGCTTTTATCATCACCCGCGACATGCCCGGCGTGACAACCGGTGACATTCACGGCAAGCTGGGCGTGCGTGCCGGTTCGACCGGCTGGATTGCCATGCAGGATGTGGAAGTACCGGCGGCGAACCGTCTGGGTGAAGAAGGCGAAGGCTTTAAGATTGCCATGTCGTGCCTCGACGATGGCCGCTACACGGTTGGTTTCGGGGCGGTGGGCCTCATCCGTGCCTGCCTGGAAGACAGCGTAAAGTACGCCGAACAGCGGCAGACCTTTGGCAAACCTATCGCGGAACACCAACTGATTAAGCAGAAGATTGCCTACATGCGCCAGTGGTATGATTCGGCTTTCCTGCTGTGCGCCCGCGCCGGCTGGATGAAGAATCAGGGCGTTCGTAACACCCGCGAGACCAGCCTCGCCAAGTGGTACGCCACCGATATGAGTGTGCAGGCCGCCCTCGAAGCGGTGCAGATTCACGGTGCGTATGGTTTCAGCGATGAATATTCGGTGGAGCGTTACCTGCGGAACAGTAAGGGCGCGGTCATCTACGAAGGCACAAGCGAAATCCACCAGTTGATGCAGGCCGATTACGAGTTCGGCTTCCGGCAGGACAAGCCGCTGCGCTGCGAACTACCGGCCTATGACCCCGATTACTGGCAGGCCGAGCCGGAAATGGCGTAGAAGCAGCTCTAA
Organism: Aggregatilineales bacterium; assembly: GCA_029975765.1. GTDB lineage: Bacteria > Chloroflexota > Anaerolineae > Aggregatilineales > Phototrophicaceae > CFX2. The sequence goes on along the minus strand of JARKOK010000131.1, from coordinate 4,038 downwards.
CCGTGTAGGGGCGCGGCACGCCGTGCTCCTACGGATTAATAAAGGACACCTGTTGAAAATTGTTTTCCTGGGCGACAGCCTGACACAGGGTACGTTCGGCGTCAGTTTCGTGGACAAAATTGCTGCCGTCATGCCCGGCCATCACTTTATCAACGCGGGTGTGAACGGTGATACCAGCCTGAACCTTTACCGCCGGGTAGACAAGGATGTGCTGGCACACCAGCCGGACGGCGCGTTTGTCATGGTGGGGATCAACGATGCGGTGTCGTTCAGTGAACCCGGCTCACGCGCCTATTACCGCTTTGTCAAGGGCGTTCCCGGCGGCCATATTTCCCCCATCGCTTTCCGCGAAAATCTGCGGGCGCTGCTGGGTAAGCTGGTGGTGGCGCAGCTTCGGGTCTGGCTGGCGCTGCCGCCGCTGGAGTACCGCCCGGAAGAAGTGGCCGCGTTACGAAAGATGAATGCCTACGCCCAGCAGGTCTGCCAGGAACTCAATATCCCGGTGCTGGATTTGCTGGCGCGGCTGACGCCGGAGGTTGTTCCCCAGCGCCCGGCGATTAACCACTGGGTGTATCTGCGTAATCTGCGGGTGCTGCTGGGCCGCCGGCATTACAATCACCTGCGCGACCGGGGCGGGTTTACGTACAGCTTCGACGGTATTCATCTGACCGAACAGGGCGCGCAGGCGGTCGCCGACGCGATTGTGCCCTTTCTGCGCGTGAATGGTGTAACATGAAACTTGTTTTTCTGGGCGACAGCCTGACGTGGGGCGGCTATGGCGGCGACTTCGTGGCCGAGGTGGCGCGGCTGCTGCCGCAGCATACCATCGTCAATGCGGGACGCGGCGGCAGCACGGTTATCAACCTGCTGCGGCGGCTGGACGAAGTGCTGGCCGGGCAGCCGGACGGCGTTTTTGTCATGGTTGGTGGCAACGATGCCATTTCGTACAGCCAGCCGGCCACGCGCCCCTACTATGCGCAGGTGCAGGACATTCCCGATGGTGTGGTCACGCCGGAAGATTTCGCCCGGTCGTACCGGGAGGTGCTGGCGCGGCTGCACTTGGCGCACGTGCTGGTCTGGGTGGGCCTCCCGCCGCTGGAATATAGCGCGGCGCTGGCCGCTGTCATGCGGGATTACAATACACTGGCCGCAGAAGAGGCGCGCACGCTGAACGTGCCGGTGCTTGACCTGTTTACGGAACTGATGCCGGCGCACCTCGACGAACGGCCACCGCTGGATATGGCTGCGATCAACCTGATCGGGCGGCGGGTGGCTGCCAGTTGGTCGGACTACGACACCGAACGCCAGCGCGGCAGCTTCTCGTATTCGTTTGATGGTACGCACTTTACGCCGGAAACAGCGGCGCGCGTGGCCCGCCGGATTATCACCTTCCTTGACCTGCCCTGACCTGCAACCCCCATTCTGCTTCTGCGTATACATCAGTAGTGTTGGTTGTCAGGGTATAAAGGGATTAACAATGGGCTGCTTCCGCGCCATCATCTGCATCATCTTCCCGCCGCTGGCCGTGATTGATCGCGGCTGCGGCACCTTCCTGATCGTGCTGCTGCTGACGGCGGCTGGCTGGATTCCGGGCGTTATCGCCGCGCTGCTGCTGAATTATTCGGCGGCTAACCGCTAACCTGATGAGGGACACGCCGCCGTGACTGGGAGGTTTCCCACATGGGGCGTGTCCCTGTAGTGCATTCCCGGTTGGATTTCGCCTCGAAATGGCAGGTCGCATCGTTCATCCTGGTATGGCAAAACGGCCCGATCCTTGTGACTTTTCCGGCGCTTCGCTCTCCTGATCTCACCGGCTCATCCGGCGGCTGATAACCACAATTGACAGCAGGCGGACGAGTCGTTATTCTGCTCACAGGGATCAGGTCTGTTCTGAGATGAGTGGGCGAGGCAGGCGAATGTTTCAGGGATTGTTCGGGCCGTCGAAACAGCGATTGATTGTGCAGATGAGCAGCGGCGATAACCAGATGGCGCTGCAGGCGGTTGAGAAGTTAAAGGCCGCCGGATGGTTCCGCGATGGTTCGCTGGCGGGGATTGATCTCTCTCATGCGAATCTGCAAGGGGCGGCGCTGGCGCGCGCCAACATGGAACGCACCGTACTGCAAGCGGCTAACCTGACCAAAGCCTATCTGGGCGAAACCATTCTGCGCGGCGCGAACTTGCAGGAGGCGATCCTGCGTGATGCCAACCTGCGCGAAGTTATCCTGCAGGGCGCCGATCTGTCCCACGCTGATCTGCGCCGCGCCTATCTGGCCGTGTCCGATCTTTCGCTGGCGACGCTGACCGGCGCGCAGTTGCAGGGCGCAAACTTCTGGCAGACCCGTCTGTACGGCGCATCCCTGGCCGGCGCGCGGCTGGAAGGCGCGGCGTTCTATGATGTTCGTTTTGACCACCAGACGGTGCTGCCGGACGGCACGCGCTGGTCGCCGGACGTGGAACTGTCCCGTTTTACGGATGTCAGCCATCCTGCGTTCTGGTCGCCTGACCGGCTGAATGGTCATCACCGATAGTTATTATGGGGACACGGCACACCGTGTTCCCTGACAGATGTAAGGAGGCTTCCTCATGGCTATCTGGCGCGTGGTTATGGCGCTGATCTTTCCTCCCTTCGCCGTGATAGACAAAGGCTGCGGCACTTTCCTGCTGGTCTTCGTGCTGACGATGGCCGGGTGGTTTCCGGGGGTATTCGCGGCGCTGCTGCTGGCGTATCTCGACGCGCAGAACGGCGGTAGCCGCCGGTACGTGGAGGTACCGGCCCGGTATGTTACCGTCCCGGTGCGCAACGATCTGGAAGCCCCGCCGAAGCGGAAAGGCGCGTTTGTTCGCCTGGACGACGGCGACGTGCTGGAAGTGATTGACGACGATGAGGCGTGGCTCTCGGATGACAAGCGCAAGCGTGACGAATATTAATCTAATACTGATTCGGTTTTTGCGCCGTCTTCCGATAAAATAAACGGCGACTGGGGATATGATTGGCGTGAACGCGCACATAACGCGTGTTCGCCAGTATGAGCTACTGCCGGTTTAGCAGTAAGGAGGTTTGTACCTTGCATGTCGTGGTATTTACCCGCAGCACGCCGGACACCGCCGCCAAAGTAGAGGTGGACAAATCCGGCAGCGTGACCTGGGGCGACGCGGCAACCGTCGTGAATCCCTGGGATGAATATGCTCTGGAAGAAGCAATTGTGCAGGCGAAGAATGCTGGCGGAAAATCCACCGTGATCGCCATCGGCGCGGAGATGCACAATGAGGCACTGAAACACGCGCTGGCGATGGGGTTGGATGAGGCTGTTCGCGTCTGGGACGCTGGCCTGGAAAACAGTGACAGCCTGGCGTATGCCGCCACCGCCGCTGCCGCTGTCAAAAAACTGGGTGATGTTGATTTAGTTATTCTGGGCAAAGAGAGTATTGATGTCGGCACTGACCAGCACAACTATCAACTGGCGCGCAAGCTGGGCTGGCCGGTACTGAGTTATGTGTCTAAAATCATCGCGGTAGACTATGCCGCCAGGACGATTAAGGTAGAACGCCTGCTGGAGCAGGGGCGGCAGGTGGTTATCAGCCAACTGCCGGCGGTTATCACGGTGATGAAAGACATCAACGAACCGCGCTACCCGTCGTTCATCGGCATTCGTAAAGCCTCGAAAGCGGTGATTCCCTGCTGGTCGCTGGCCGATGTGGGCGCGGCGGTCGCTGCGCCGAAAACAACCATCACCCAGTACATGAACCTGCCTGTTCGTGAAGGCCAGGTGCAAATGCTGGACGGCACGCCGGAAGAACAGGCCGCGAAGCTGGTTGACCGTCTGCTGGAGGAAAAAGTCCTATGAGCGTGTTTGTCTGGATTGAAACCTTTAAAGGCGCGGCTAACCCGACCAGCTGGGAAGCGTTGGGCGCGGGGAGACAGGTGGCCGACCAGCTTGGCGTGCCGCTGACCGCGCTGGTCTTTGGCGAAAATGCTGGCGCGGTGGCCGCTGAAGCCGGGCAGTACGGCGCGAACCAGGTCCTGGTATGCGAGGATGC
>JARKOK010000124.1 GCA_029975765.1 Aggregatilineales bacterium | reverse complement strand
CAGATGTTCTCGCAGCGCCAGCAGCGCGGGCGAGGCCAGCGCCGCGCCGTGCAGCGCGTCGGCTAACTCCTGCACCACGCTGGTATACAGATCGAGTTCCGCCAGCCGGTCGGCGGTTTGCAGCAGCAGGTTGCGCTGCCGTCCCCCCAGCAGCGCGCGGCCTTCGCGCAGTTCCGCCAGCCGGGGCAGCAGCGTTTCCAGCCGCGTCACCAGCGCCGGGTGCGCTACAAAATCGGCCAGCACCGCCTGCCGCCACGCGATTACCGCCGCGTCGGTGGTCAGCGCCGCCAGCGTTTGCCGCACAAACGGCAGATAACGTTTATGCGGCGCCAGCGCGGCGGCCAGTTCGCCCAGCCCCAGATCATCTTCCCAACCGGAGGCCGGCGCGGTCATGGCCGGCGTTCCCGGCGGCGCCATCAGGCTGATGGGTGGAATATCCAGCGCGGCGCGGGGGCGCGACTCCTGTGGATGCGGGCGGCGGTTCCAGCGGTTCATGGCTTCGTCCCGGTGATCGTCGTTCGGTACAGTCTTAACCTACTTCGCTCCCGGCGGCAACCTGACGTTTCCACCACGAATTTTGCGCGGTGGGCGATTCGTTGCTAATCTGGTTTCTGTGTGGGGCACGATCCATCGCGCCCCGGTAACAATGGAATGAAATTGAGAGATTAGCCGTGAATATTCGACGTTGTTTCGTACCGGCCTGCCTTGTGCTGGCGCTGGCAGGCTGCGGCGGGGGCGGGGAGCAGGTCGCCGGGGTGCCGACGTTCACACTCGCGCCCATCGTCACCATGACGCCGCGTTTCACCGCGACGCCTGTTCCGTCAGAAACCCCCATCCCGACTGAAACCAACACACCGTCGCCCACGCCGATCACGCCCACGCCGTCCGACACCTTTACGCCGTCGCCCACGCCGCCGGTGACCGGCATCGTCGCCTCGCTGCAAACAGTGAATGTGCGCCAGGGGCCGGGGGTGGAGTTCAGCGCCATCCGGGCGCTTGTGCCGGGTACTGGCGTGGAAGTTCTGGGGCAGACTGAAGATGGCCGCTGGCTGAACATCAAGATGGACGATGGCACCGAAGGCTGGATTGCGACCACGCTCGTGCGGGTGAACCCGCTGCCAACCGCTTTCCCGACGGCCACCCCTTCGCCCGACCTGACCGCGCTGGCGCTGGGTACGGCGCTGCCGACCGCCGTGCTGGGCGGCGGCACGATTACCCCCACGCCGCCGCGCTCGGTGATGTCGCCGACACCGCCGGGCGCGGGAGGGACGCTGCCACCGCTGCCCGATAGCACATCCGCCACGCTGGCGCTGCCGGTCATTGACCTGACCGCCGTCCAGCAGACCGCCATCGCGTTGTCCGGCGGCAGCGTGCCAACCACCACGCTCCCCCCGCCGCCGCTGCCCGGCGGCGCGACTGCCGCGCCGACTGCCGACGGCACCGCTACCTTTACGCCCGTTCCGGTGGGTTCGACGACGCCCGGCGTGGGTGGAGAAGGCAGCAGCGGGTCGCAGCAGGGAGTGGATGTGCTGGCCTACTGCAACAATCTGGCGTTTGGCAATCCGCCGCCCACCACGCTGCGAGCCGGAGCGACGATTGACGTGTTCTGGAGCTGGTACGCCAGCACGCGGGAGTATCTACAGCAGCATCTCGATAACGCGATCTACGATGTGCGGGTTAACGGGGTGGCGCTGTCCAACTGGCGTTCCTACGCCAC
>JARKOK010000110.1 GCA_029975765.1 Aggregatilineales bacterium | reverse complement strand
CAGACATATCTCTCAAAATCTATCACAGGTTTCCGCCCCACAATGAATTAAAGGCTGGTTATCCTATGATAACGAGCAACTGGGCAAAAAATCGCCGGTGAAACCGCGTTTGAGCGGGCAAATCGCCAGCTATACCCGTCGAAAAGTAAGGGCGAACCGCCGGTTCGCCCTTACCCATCCATTGACTCCGTAGGGGCGGCCACACAGGGCCGCCCCGCGTCTTCATTCCCAGCCGATCCACTGCATGGATCGGGCGGTTTCCCCTACCGCTGCAAGGCTTCGGGATTCACCACGTTCTGATACTCACCGCGCAGCAGCGCCGCGACCACCAACTGCGCCGCTTCCACAGCGACCGCCACCTGCGCTTCTTCTGTACTGGCCGCCAGATGCGGCGTATCAATCACGTTCGGCAGCCCCACCAGGGGGTGATCGGGCGGCGGCGGCTCTTCGCCATAGACATCCAGCGCCGCACCCGCCACGTGCCCGCTCCTGAGCGCCTCGGCTAAATCCGCTTCGTTAATCAGCGCCCCGCGTGCCGCGTTCACAAGCCGCACGCCAGGTTTCATCCGAGCCAGGCTCTCCTTGTTAATCATCTGCCGTGTTTCGCCGTTGATGATGGTGTGCAGCGTGATGAAATCCGCCCGCCCGAACAGTTCGTCCAGGCTGACCAGCTCCACGCCGAAATCCTGCGCGATGTCCAGCGGAATGTACGGATCGTGCGCGATCACCTTCATTTCAAACGCCTGCGCCCGTTTCGCCACCGCGCGCCCGATGCGCCCGAAGCCCACCACGCCCAGCGTCTTGCCGCGCAGTTCCACGCCCATGTACGATTTCCGATCCCACTTCTTGTCCTGCATCGAGGCGTGTGCCTGCGGAATGTGCCGCGCCAGCGCCAGCATCAGGCCAAAAGCGTGTTCGGCGGTGGCGACCGTATTGCCGTCCGGTGTATTCATCACCGCGACATGCTGTTTGGTCGCCGCGTTCAGGTCAACGTTGTCCACGCCCACCCCGGCGCGGGCGATCACTTTCAGCTTCGGCGCCGCCTGAATCAGTTCCGCGTCGGCTTTCGTCGCGCTGCGGATGATCAGCGCGTCGGCGTCGGCCATCGCGGCCAGGGTCTCCGGGCGTTTCATCTGCCCCGGCGCGGTCACCCGCAGCCCCGCGCCCTGCAAAATCTCCACCGCCGACGGATGTACGCTGTCCGGTACGAGTACGTGGTAGCTGGTCATAGGGGTTGGCTGCTCCTTTAGCAGTTTTCGGTTGTCGGTTTTCAGTTATCACTCAAACCTGAGCCGAACGAACAACCGAATCGATTGAGGTTCACGCAGTGAAATCGTTGTAATTGCCATCTGTAGGGACACGGCACGCCGTGTCCCTGCATCGCTCCGCTAAACAAGGTGACGAGTCCGACCCGTCTTTAACTTAAAACCGAGAACTGGTAAACTGGTAACTACACCCCGATAAACTCATCCAGCCCGGCCAGCACTTCTTCCAGCGTCGAAACCGTCATATCGCCCATATGCGCGATGCGGAAGGTCTTGCCCTTGATCTTGCCGTAACCTTTGTCCATGCTGAAGCCCTTGCCGCTCATGAACTTCGCCATGTCGTCTACGTTAATATTGCGCCCGTTGGCGACCGTCGTCACCGTCGGTGAACGGTAGCCGGCCTGCGCGTACAGCCCCATGCCGCGATCTTCCGCCCACGTTGTTGTCACATCCCGCATCTGCAAATGGCGCGCCCAGCGGTTTTCCAGCCCTTCCGCCATGATGTCGTCCAGTTGTTTATCCGCCGCGTACATCAGCGCAATGGGCGGCGTGGACGGTGTGTTGTTCTTCTGCGCCAGCGTGTCCAGTTCGATGAAATCAAAGTAGTAGCCGCGATTGGTCACCTGTTTGGCACGTTCCAGTACCCGGTCGCTGACCGCCGCGAACGCGATCCCCGGCGGCAGCGCGAACGCCTTCTGCGACGATGTGAGCGCGATGTCCAGTCCCCAGTCATCCGTCCGCAGTTCTGCTCCCAGAAAGCCGCTGACCGTATCCACCAGCACCAGCGCGTCCGGGTCAAGCTCATGAATCACGGCGCTGATGTCCTTCACCGGGTTGGTCACACCGGTGCTGGTTTCGTTATGCACGAAACATACCGCGTCATAGTGGCCGCCCTGCTTCAGTGCCGCCGCCACCATCTCCGGCGTGTGCGCCTTGCCCCACTCGACCGGCAGCAGGTCAACTTCCTTGCCGTTCAGCTTGCTGACCTCCGCCCATTTCTCGCTGAACGCCCCGCCGACGAGGTGCAGCGCCTTCTGGCCGTCGCGGATGCAGTTGCGCGACGCGCCTTCCCACAGCCCCGTACCGGACGAACCGCTGACGAACACGCGGTACTGAGTCAGAAACGCCTGCCGCAGCTTGTCCTGCAGGCGGGCGTACAGGTCGGCGAAGGCCGTCGAACGGTGGCCGATCATCCACGCCGTCTGCGCTTCGAGGATTTCGCGCCGCACTTCCACCGGCCCCGGAATGACGAGCCGCTTGTGATGGTCTTGGGTCATGATGGTCTCTCTCACGAATACTTTGTGATGGATGGCGCGAATTGTAGCGCAAAGGGCTGCGAAAGCCTATACGGGGTTAGTGAAATTCCGTAGGGGCGAACCGCCGGTTCGCCCATAGGTATCAAGTTAAGCATTTTGACCCCACCCCTATCCCCCTCAGCCGTCAACAGGGAGGGGAACCGCTTGCTCCGATAACCCCTCCCCCGCCAGCGGGGGAGGTTGGGAGGGGGTTACACAGTCTTAAATTGATGTGCATGGGCGAACCGCCGGTTCGCCCCTACTGCTGCTATCTGGCCTATCCCTACGCCTCGTGTTTGATGTCTCGCACCTGAATCACGCCCTCGGTCGAGCCGCCGCGAATCGCCAGCTTCACCTCGCCAATCGCTTTGGTGATTTCGATGTCGCGCGGGCAGGCCGGCGTGCAGTTGAAAATCGTCCGGCAGCGCCATACACCGTCCGGCGCGGCCAGAATGTCCATCCGGTCCGCCGCCGCCTGGTCGCGGCTGTCGAAGATGAAGCGGTGCGCCTGCACAATCGCCGCCGGCCCCACGTAATGCCCGTTCGCCCAGAACGACGGGCAGGCCGTCGTGCAGCACGCGCACAGAATACACTTGGTCGTGTCGTCGAAC
>JARKOK010000105.1 GCA_029975765.1 Aggregatilineales bacterium | reverse complement strand
CGGCCAGATTATCGAAGTGCAGGGGGACATCCGCGACCGCGCGGCGGTTGACCGGGCGATGGCCGGGGTGAATATCGTCATCCACACGGCGGCGGCGCTGCCGCTGTACACCCCGGAGGACATCTACACGACCGACATCGTCGGCACGCGAACGGTGATTGACTCCGCGTTCGAGCATCAGGTGGAGCGGTTCATTCAGGTATCCTCCACCGCCGTCTACGGCATCCCCGACCACCACCCCCTGCTGGAAAATGACAGACTGGACGGCGTTGGGCCGTATGGCAAGGCCAAGATCGAAGCCGAAGAAGTGTGTATCGAATACCGGCAGAAGGGCATGTGCGTGCCGATCATTCGTCCGAAGTCGTTCATCGGGCCGGAGCGGCTGGGCGTGTTCGCGCTGTTTTATGACTGGGCGAAGGACGGCAAAGGCTTCCCGATGCTGGGCAGCGGCAACAACCGCTACCAACTGCTGGATGTGGAAGACCTGTGTGACGCGATTTACCTGACCTGCACGCTGCCCAAAGACGTGGTGAACGACACGTTTAACATCGGCGCGAAGGACTTCACGACGATGAAGGAAGATTATCAGGCGGTGCTGGACTACGCCGGCTTTGGCAAAAAGATCGTGCCGCTGCCCGCCGCGCCCGCCATCTTCCTGCTGCGGGTGCTGGAAGCGATGAAACTGTCGCCGCTGTACAAATGGGTGTACGAAACCGCCAGCAAGGACTCGTTTGTGTCCATCGAGAAGGCGGAGAAAGTCCTCGGTTATCAACCCCGATACTCGAACAAGGACGCGCTGATTCGTAACTACCAGTGGTATCTTGATCATCAGGCGCAGTTCGCCGGGCAGAGCGGTGTCTCGCACCGCGTGCCCTGGAAGCAGGGTATCCTCAGCGTGGCGAAGCTGTTCTTTTAAGCGGTGGGGGAGCGCCTGCGGGCGCTCCCCGGCGGGCTTCTACTGGACAAATTCGCCGGGTTTCGTAGGGGCGGGTTTCAAACCCGCCCATGTAATCTCAGGCAAATTCCAGTCCGGTTATCCATCAGACCAGAATCACCCCATCCCGCGCGGGCAGTGTCAGCGTGACCTGTCCCGCCGCCACCACCGCGCCGCCCTCACCATAGACCGCCGTCAGGGCGGCGCCGTCCGCCAGCCGGCCATCCGTGCCAAAGCTGATCGTTTCCGGCTGGTCGCCCACGTTGACGGCCACCAGCACCGTTTCGCCGTCCAGATGCCGCGCGAAGGCGTAGGTAAACGGCCCGGCGTGAAGCTGGGTGAACCACCCGCGCCGCAGCGCCCGGTACTGTTTACGAATGGCGATCAGCCGTTTGTGATAATCCAGCGCCGTCCGGTCCCACTGCTCCGGGTGATCCCAGGGAATCGTCCGGCGGCAGTCCGGGTCGCCGCAGCCCGGCAGGCCGATCTCGTCGCCGTAATACACACTTGGCGCGCCGGGGAAGGTCATCAGCAGGATAGTCGCTAACTTCACCGTGTTTTTGTCGCCGCCGGCGATGCTCAACAGGCGTGGCGTATCGTGGCTGTCCAGCAGGTTCAGCTGCGCCTGCGTGATTTCCCAGTCGTACAGGGACAGCAGTTTATTCATCTTGTTGGCGAAGTGTACGCCGTTGATGGCCGGGTAGGGGTCATACGATGCGCCTGTTACCGCCAGATCAAAATCCAGGTGCTGCTGGCCGCAGAACTGAATCACCGGCTCGGTGAACACGTAGTTCATCACCCCGTCGAACTGGTCGCCCGCCAGATAGTTGCGGCTGTCCCACCAGACTTCGCCCACGATATAGGCTTCCGGGTTGATGGCCTTCACGCGCTGGCGGAACTCGTTCCAGAAGCCGGGGCTGGTCACGCAGAACGGCACATCCAGCCGCCAGCCGTCAATGCCTTCCCGTATCCAGTATTCGGCCACCTGCATGATATAGTCGCGCACCTGGGGGTTATCCGTGTTCCATTTCGGCAGGGCGCGGTTGCCCACCCAGGCTTCATAATTCGCCGGTTTGCTGCCATCATAGGCCGACAGCGGCCAGTCATAGATGGTGAACCAGTCCAGCCAGGGGGAATGAGGGCCGTTTTCCAGAATGTCGTGAAAGAAGAAGATGCCCCGGCTGGCGTGGTTGAACACGCCGTCCAGCACGATCTTCAGGCCGCGCCGGTGCATTTCATCGCGCAGGGCATAAAACGCCGGATTGCCGCCCAGCAGCGGATCAACCGCGTAATAATCGTGGGCATGGTAGCGGTGGTTGCTGCCGCTGCGGAAAATGGGCGTGAAATAGATGGCGGTGCAGCCTAAATCCTGAATGTGATTGAGGTGTTCGATCACGCCGTACAGGTCGCCGCCTTTATACCCCTGGGTTGTGGGTAGGCTGTCCCAGGGTTCGAGGTTGTTGGGTTTCAGCACCCGCTCGCTTTTAGCGAAACGGTCGGGAAAAATCTGGTAAAACACGGCATCCTTCACCCAGTCGGGTGTCGAAATCTTGAGCATTGAGGCACTCCTGTGTGATCATAATCATGCTAGAATGATGAATAATTAAGCGTATAACATCCGTATCGAGGCGGATAAAGAGACTTTTCCAAGATGACCGGCGGACTGCTGGAGATGTTACAGGATAGCAGACTGGATGGATGCTGTAACGACACGCTTAACGCTGAATGCGGTCGCCTGCGCCGTCGTCATTTTTGCTGACGAGCGCCTGCTGTTCTGCAACCCGGCTGCCGAACGCCTGCTGGGTTGTCACGCCGCCGCCTTGCCGCCCCTCCGGGCGATCATTCATCCCGACTTTCAACCGCTCATCCCCGTCTGGCAAACGATGCCGCCCGCCGAACCGGTGGCAATTATACTCCAACCGGCGGGCGGCGCGCCGCTGTGGGTGGACTTCAGCGCCGTGCCGGTTGAGTTTGAGGGACAGCCCGCCCTGCTGGCGACGATCATTGACCGGTCGGCGGCGCGGCAGACGGAGAGTGCGCTGCGCCAGCGCGAGGCGCATCTCCGGCTGGCGATTGAAGCCGCCTGTGCCGGCGTCTGGGACATGAATCTGCTTACCGGCCAGACCACCTGGTCAGACGAAGATTATCGTCTGTTAGGTTATGTGCCGGGCAGCGTGCAGCCGTCGTTTGACAACTGGCTGCGCGTGATCCACCCCGACGACCGGGACACAGTTCTGCACATGCATCACATGACGGCAGCGCAGAAGTCCCGTTTTAGTTATGAGTACCGGGTGGTCTGGCCGGATGGCAGCATCCATTGGGTGCATGATCTGGGTGAAACCCTGTGCGACCCGGCAGGAAACCCGGAGCGAATTATCGGCCTCGCGCTGGACATCACCGAACGCAAGCGCGCGGAAGAAGCCCTGCGTGTATCCGAATGGCGGCTGAAACTGGCGCTGACTGCCGCCAATGCCGGTACATGGTTCTGGGATGTAACCCGGAACATAACGTACTGGTCGGACGAAAATTTCCGGCTGATGGGTTATGAGCCGGGCAGCTGCGTGCCCGGTTATGAAACCTGGATCGCCCATGTTTTCCCGGAAGATTTGGCGGTGGTGACGGTGACCAATGTCCTCGTCGAAACAGGGTTGATGCGGTCGGAATACCGCGTGGTCTGGCCGGATGGCAGCGTCCACTGGGTGCTTGACCTGGGCAAAACGCTGTTTGATGCGGAGGGTCATCCTGAATCGGTGATGGGCATCAAGCTGGACATCACCGAGCGTAAGCAGATGGAAGCGGCGCTGCTGGAACAGGCACGCCTGCGCGCCGAACTTCAGCGGGAACAGGAACTGGGGCTGCTGAAGACGCGCCTGATGGAACGCATTTCTCACGAGTTTCGCACGCCAATCACGATCATCGCCACCTCCACCGAGCTGCTTGATCGCTACTTCGACCGGCTGACTGCCGAGAAACGGCGGGAGCACCTCAACCAGATATGGGATGAAATCGCCCACCTGAAACGTATGATGGATGATCTGGCGAATGCGCTGCAAGGGAGCTTCCATCTGCTTGATTTCAGCCCGGCGGCCTTTAATCTCGAAGCGTTGTGTTACGAACTGGCGGCGCGCACCCGCCAGGCCACCGGCATAAACACGCCGGTGCAGGTGCAGGTTGAGGGCGATCTGAAGCAGTTTGTTGGCGACCGGCAGCGGGTTGAAACCATCCTCTCCAATCTGCTGGCGAACGCGCTGAAGTATTCGCCGGAAGGTGTGCCGGTGCGCCTGCTGGCCCGCCGGGACGCCGGCAGCGTGGTGCTGGCCGTCAGCGACCGGGGCGCGGGTATTTCGCTGGAAGATCAGCAGCATATCTTTGAGCCGTTTTTCCGCAGCGCCAGCAGCCGCCAGACGCCCGGCCTGGGGCTGGGGCTGCGCATCGCGCAGGACGCGGCGGCGGCTCATGGCGGCACGATTACAGTGGAAAGTGCCGTCGGGCAGGGAACGACTTTTACGGTGCGGCTGCCGCTTCAGGCGGCGGCGCTGGCGAAGGAATTCGGCTGATGAACACCCCGCATCCCCACCCGCCGCCCTCTGACGACAGCCAGACGGAACCCGATCACCACTCGCCGCCGGATCTGCGCGCCCCGCTGCCGAATTACACGCTGTCTGCGGTCTGCCCGGCGTGCGGCGCGCCAATGGTGCGCCGCGCCTGCAAGGTGCGCTGCGACCGCTGCGGCTTTATGTGGGATTGCAGCGAATTGTGAACCTAAAAACCGCGCCGGAAGTAGGGCGGCCACATCGGGCCGCCCCTACGACCCATCAAGTTAATCTTGTCGGCGTACTACTCTATCAGCGTCAGTTCCGCCCAGTTGCCCTGCTGCGCTGCCGCCGCGCTGATGGCCTCAATCGTTTGCAGTTCGCTGTCCGCGTCCGGCGTATCAAACACCTTTAGCACATCGTAGTTCGTGTTGCGCTGCGCCGGAATAAAACCCGCCTCGCGGATTTGCCGGTGAATCTCACGCGGCAGCATGATCGGGCTGACCTTCGTGATCGCGCCCGCCGACGATACCACGTTCTCCTCGATCATCGTGCTGCCAAAATCGTCGCAGCCGAAGTGCAGCGCCATCTGCCCGACCTTCGCGCCCTGCGTCGGCCAGCTGGCGCTGATGTGCGGCAGGTTGTCCAGGAAGATGCGCGCTATCGCCGTGTGGCGCAGATACTCCACGCTGGTCGCGCCGTATTCGCTGGCGAAGCGGCTGCGCGCCAGCGGCGTATTTTCGATCTGCACTGACCAGCTAATGAAGGCGTTGAAGCCGCTGCCAAAGCGTTGCAGGCTGTCGTCCTGCTCGTCGCGCAGCCGTTGCAGGTGATTCAGGCGATGGCGCAGTTCCTCGCGGAAGCCGATCACCATCGTCGCCGTCGTAATCAGGCCAAGTTCGTGCGCCACTTTCATCACGCCGAACCAGTCATCGGTCATAATCTTCTTGGGGCTGACGCGCCGGCGAATCTCATCATCCAGGATTTCACCGCCGCCGCCGGGTAAACCCTGCAAACCCGCCGCCTTCAACTGGCTTAACACCTCGCGCCAGCTTAAGCCGCTGACCTCACCGATATACTGGATTTCGCTGGGCGAGAAAGCGTTGATTTCGATGGTCGGGTAGGTGCGGTGAATCCAGTCCACCAGATCGAGATAGTAGTCGAACGGCAGATCGGGATTGTGGCCGCCCTGCATCAGGATGCGGGTCGCGCCCAGCTTCAACGCTTCTTCAATCTTCTGCCCCAGCACGTGTTTGCTGTTGACGTAGCCCTTTTTGCTGTCGCCCGGCAGCGCGTAAAAATTGCAGAACTGGCAGTCGGTGACACACACGTTGGTATAGTTGATGTTGCGGTCAATCAGGTACGTCACCCGGTCGCCGGGCACAAGCTGCTGGCGGCGGGCGTTGGCTGCTTCGCCCAGATCGAGCAGATCGGCGTGCTGGTACAGCAGCAGCCCGTCGTCGTAGCTGATGCGCCCGCCGTCGTGGACACGAGCGAGAATTTGATCAATCTGCGCCTGTATACTGGCATCGGTTGTCATAACAATACAGTCTCCGTCGTTCTACGCCGCAGTTCAAACCTGCGGCTAATTCGAGAAAGCCCGCTGAAGCAGGCTCAACAGAATTCCAGCGAATCATTCGCCCTCTTCAGAGGGCATTTGTCTTCAGACGGATGCTTGAGCATCCGTCGTAATTCTTACGGCAGGTGCTGTAACAGTTCCAGCCGCACGCCGAGCGCCGCCGAACTGTCCATATAACTGTACATCCCGCCCGTAAAATAGCCCTGCTGTTCCAGCGGCACATTGTGCTGGCCGAGGAATCGCACCGCGCCGTCCGTGTCCTTCACCCAGAACGCCAGATGATGCACGCCTTCGCCGTGTTCGTCCAGGAACGCCTGCCATGTGCTGGGGCCGCCGATGGGTTCGATCAGTTCAATGTCCACCTGCCCCAGGTGGAAAAACGCCAGCTTCGCCCGCGCCGGTGACGGTTGGCCGTTATAGGTCGTGCGCGCCTTCTCCATCTCGTCGGTGATGATGACTTCCGGGCGTTCCATGCTCAAGATCGCGCAGTAACGGTCTATCGCCGCTTCGATGTCGCGCACGATCACCCCGACCTGCGTGATAACGGTGCTGCCAATGCCCTGTTCGTCCATACGCTGTCTCCTTCGCCAGTCTCGCCACAGGCTCAAGCCTGCGGCTGAATGATTAAGCCCGCCAAAGCGGACTGTAAAACCTGCTTGCTTCAGCAGGCATTTTTCATTTGCCGGATGGCTTTAGCCTCCGGCATTATATCGCCAGCGCCTCGTGCTGCCAGAAGTGCAGCCGTTCCCACTCGAAGCCATCCAGCGCCAGTTCCAGGAACAGCCGCAGCCCGGCCAGATCATCCTCCGTCAGATGATAACGCAGATCGCGCAGGTAGCGGCGGCACACCCCCGCCGGCAGTCCCAACCGCGCCGCGTAAGCTGTCGCCAGTTGATCACGCGAGTCTTCCCGCAAACCGACTTCGGTTGAAGCATACAGCGCGTCAAACACGCCCGCTGCTTCTAACTCGTGCGCTCGATCTTTCCGCGCCGTCCAGACCGAGAAAGTGAACGGCAGGCCGGTCATCTTCAGCCATTCGTCGCTCAGATCGTAGATATAGGGAGTGCTGAGAGCAAAGTTCCGAGTTCCGAGTTCCGAGTTCTGAGTTGGAGAGTACTGAGTGCTGAGTGCTGAGTGCTGAGTTCCAAGCACGGAAGCCGCCACTTCCGGCGGAATCAGCGCGCGGTGCAGCGTGCCTTCCACCAGCGCGTCGTCGCCGATGACCAGCGCGCCCTGGTGCGCCGCCAGCATACTTGGCAAATGCTGTTTCGTCACAGTGAACTGTGGTTCGATGTGATACCGTTCGCGGCACAGTACCTTGAGCAGTTCCACGCTGGTGGCTGAATGGTCGGTCAGGGCGATGCTCTGGCCGTCGAGGTCACGCATGTCCGCCGCCCACGAAAACAGCAGCACCGTTCGCACCGCGCCCAGGCTGGCGATGCTCAGCCCCGGCAGCACCACCACTTCGTCGGCATACCGCGCCGCTTCGATGGCCGAAATCGGCGCGATGTCAATCTCGCCGGTGCGGATACCTTTATTCATCTGCGACGGCACGCCGCGCTCAAAATGTACGTCCACATCCTGTAACCGTTCCGCCAGATCATAGTGAAACGGCATGGTGTTGAGATAGTCAATCAGTCCGATGGTTAGGGTCATGGCTTTTGGCCTTTAGCTGTTAGCTGATTAGTGAGGTTATACTCGTCGGCATCTGTTCGTTGATTTCTCGCTGCCCGCGCCCACTGCGTGATTTGATACCAGCCCACTAAACGGCGGCTCAAAATTCCCGATGCCGCACCGCCCAGTAATGCCGGTATGCCGAAAATCAGAAAGCCCGTTCCCGGCAGGACGATGTACAGGACAACTGCAATACAGGTTGTCGTCACCAAAGCCGCTATGATTGGAATAACGCGGGTGTACTGGCGCTCATCTTGTAGAGGATAAAAATAAAGCCGTGTGACGGCACTAATGACAATACCTGCAATCAGCCCGGAGATAAGACCAGCCAAAAGGCCATAACCAGCCCCAAACAGCGTACCAAGAACGGGGATAAGCAGCGTTCCATAAAGCCCGCCGATGAGACCTCCGGCGAGAAGACCATAGACCAGCATTCGGGTCGTCATCTCTCGGAACAGGGTGAACGCGCTCACGGATTTGTCCCCCGACTCATCCCTATCAGAATCGCCATCGTCACCAGCAGCGGCAGCATGGCCGCGAACAGCAGCGCCACAATCTGCATGGGGCGCACCAGCACATTGCGCGGATTCAGGCTGTCTACCGGGTCGTCGTTGATCTGCCAGATGTTCTCCTCGCCCAGATAAATCGTCACACCCAGCGCGCGGCCCAGCACCCGCCGCAGCCAGGGGTCAACGAAGCGGAAATACAGCCGCAGCCACCCGCCGCCAATCACCAGCAGCAGCGCCGCGCCGACGAGGAGAATGCTTGCCGAGTCGTCCATGTTTCACGGACACAAAATATCGTGTCCCTGCCTCTCATCCCTTCCCTACGCAAACACCTCGATCTCATTGTAAACCGTGTCGCGTTCGACCGGCGTATATCCCGCTGTGCGGATGAACGTCTTCAGTTCCTCGACCGTCATCGCCTGTTTCTTCGCGCCCGCGTCCTGATAAATATGTTCCTCGATGATCGTGCCGTCCATGTCGTTCGCGCCAAAACTCAGCGCCACCTGCGCCAACTGCGCTGTCAGCATCACCCAGTAAGCCTTGATGTTCGGGATGTTATCCAGCATCAGGCGGCTGATCGCCAGCGTCTTGATGTCATCCACACCGGTGGTCCACTGGCGGTTCAGTTTACGTCCCAGGTTGTTTTCTTCGGGATGGAAGGCCAGCGCGATAAACGTCTGGAAGCCGCCGCTTTTGTCCTGCTGCTCCCGCAGGGCGACCATGTGGTGAATCCGGTGTTCCGGCTTTTCGATGTGGCCGTAGAGCATGGTGGCGTTGGTCTTGAGGCCGAGCCGGTGCGCCGTGTCGTGGACGGCCAGCCACGTTTCCATGTTGGCTTTTTCCGGGCAGATTTTGCGCCGCACATCCCAGTGGAAAATCTCCGCGCCGCCGCCCGGCATACTGTCCAGCCCGGCGTCCACCAACTGCCGCAGCACTTCCTCATGCGATAGGCCGGTCAGTTCGCGGAAGAAATCAATCTCGACCGCCGTGAACGCCTTCAGATGAATGTGCGGGAACTCGCGCTTCAGCACCCGCAGCACGTCCAGATAATAATCGAAGCCCAGTGTGGGATGCAGCCCGCCGACGATGTGAAACTCCCGCACGCCAGCGTCCACCGCCGCGCGCCCCCGGTCGGGAATCTGCTCCGGCATATAGGTATAGGCGCCGTCCTCTTTGTCGCTGGTGCGGGCGAACGAACAGAAGTTACAGTGGAACGCGCACACGTTGGTCGGGTTGATATGGCGGTTTTTGTTGAAGTACACTTTATCGCCGTGCAGCCGGCGGCGCACTGTCTGTGCCAGCTTGCCGATCTGAATCACGTCGCGCTGCTCGAACAGCCACAGCCCATCGTCAGATGACAGGCGTTCGCCGGCCTGGACTTTCTCGCGGAGGTGTTCCCAGTTGGTCATACGTCGCTCTTCCTTTATCCCCCTCTCCCTGAAGGCCGGGGTATTCTTCACAACGTTTAGAATGTTCTGAATTTCACGATGATTATAAGCGAAATTCCGGCGGCTGTAAAGCGCGCTTATGATACCGCTAATATGTGTTCCAGCGCGAGCCGCGCGGCTGCCTTCGCCGGACGGGATGACAGCGCCTAACGTCTGGCGCCGCTGGCAAACGCGCCCTATGGCGAAATGCACCCAAAGTCGTGTCCGGCAGTATCTTTTTGTCAGGCTTGCATTATAATAATTCAGACCGAGGTGTATGGTTATCAGGGCGCCCCATGATGAGCGTTCTTCCGCCGGATCATTTGCCTGATTTCGCTTCCTACCCCTTTGAACTCGAAGCGTTATACGCGACCGCCCCGGTCGGCTTATGTGTGGTGGATACGCAGTTCCGCTACCTGCGCATTAATCAGCGGTTGGCCGAAACCAACGGCTTCTCCATCGAGGAACATCTGGGCAAAACGGTGCGGGACATCCTGCCCACACTGGCCGATTTTTTTGAGCCGCTGCTTCAGGAAATCATCCAGACCGGCGAGGCGAAATTAAGTGTCGCCGTCAGCGGTGAAACCCCGGCACAGCCGGGGGTCGTGCGCTACTGGGATGAACACCTCCTGCCGATCAAAAACGACGCGGGACAGGTGATCGCCATTCACGCGGTGGTTGAGGAGGTGACGGAGCGTAAGCGCGGCGAAGCCCGTTTCCGGCTGCTCAATCAGGCCGGCGAAGTCCTCTCCTCCTCGCTGGAATACGAGATAACGTTGACCCGTATTGCTCAGATGGCCGTCCCGGTTATCGCCGACTGGTGTGTGGTGGATATCGCCGCCGACGATGGTACGCTCCACCGGCTGGCAATTACCCACGCCGACCCGGACAAACAGGCCGCCGCCGAGGAATTAAAGCAGCGTTATCCCACCATCAGCCCGGATGCCCGCCATACCCTGAATCGGGTGATGAACAGTGGGAAAACCTGGTTTGACCCCCGGATTTCAGAGGAGCGGCTGGTTGGCGAAGCGCGGGACGCCGACCATCTGCGCCTCCTGCGCGTGTTAGGCTTTCAGTCCGAGATCGTGGTGCCTCTGGCTGCGCGTGGCAAATTACTGGGGGGATTGACGTTCGTCTACGGCCCTTCCAGACGCCGTTACACACCCGATGATGTCGAATTGATTGAGGTGTTGGCCCGCCGCGCCGCCCTGGCGATTGATAATGCGCGCCTGTACCGCGCCGCGCAGCTTGCGCGTCAGGAAGCCGAACTGACCGCCACCCGCATCTATCTGCTTCAGGAAATCACCAGCACGCTGTCTCACGTCCGCAGCCTGCCGGAACTGGTGGAGATAATCCTCAATCGGGCGGCATCCCTGTTAGGCATCCATCTGGGCATGGTGCTGCTGCTGTCTGAAGATGGTACGGCGCTTAACCTGGCGGGGCACAGCGGCCTGTCGTCCGAGGCGCTGGCGCGGTGTTTGCCCCTGCCGCTGACGGCCCGGCATCCGGCCACTGACGCGGTTCGCACCCGGCTGCCAGTGTGGCTTGAGAATGAGGCCGAGTATACGCAGCAGTACCCCGATGCCTTCCACCGCCCGCCCTCGATCCACGCGCTGGCAGCACTCCCGTTATTGATCAATGACCGGGTGGTTGGCATTATTCTGTTCGGTTTTCCGCACGCTCACAGTTTCGACCCGCAGGAGCGCGGGCTGCTGGCGGCGATTGCCGACCAGTGCGCCCAGACGATTGACCGGGTGCGTCTGTTTGAAAAAGAACGAGAACTGATCGTGCTGGAGGAACGGAATCGCCTGGCGCGGGAACTGCACGACGCGGTATCGCAGACCCTGACGGCGGCAACGGTCATGGCGGAAAGTACCGAGCGCATCTGGAAAAAAGACCCGGACAGAGCATTGGGTATCATGAATCAGGTCGCCAGACTCAATCATGTCGCTCAGAATGAACTGCGAACCCTGCTGTGGGAACTGCGGCCCGATACAATCTTAAAAAACAAACCCGGCATTCTGTTAAGGCAGCTTGTGAATATCATCAACGGGCGCAAAGGTCTGCGGGCAGAATTGATCTGTGAGGGTGTGGACGAACCCTTACCCGAACCGGTTCAGATCGCCCTGTACCGGATCGCCCAGGAAAGCCTGAGCAACGTGGTGAAACACAGCCAGGCCGCCAGAGTGCGTGTGCATCTGTCGCAAACCCCGGACGCCTTTACGCTGCGCATTGTGGATAACGGACGCGGGTTCGATACCACTCAGGAATATGCCGGGCTGGGCCTGGGGACGATGCGCGAGCGGGCGGCAGCCGTTCAGGCGCGGCTGGTGATTACCAGCGAACCGGGTCAGGGAACCACTACCGAGCTTTCGTGGGGCGCGGCTGCTGCTTCGGTGTAAAGCCGGTTCTCGACAGACATCACCGAAAAAAGGATGTATCCGTCGGGGCACGGTACGCCGCGCCCCTGCACAACCATTCGACAATCCTGCTGTCTCAACCCGATGAGCATAATCGGGGCTGCGTAGGGGAGCGCCTGCGTGCGCTCCCCGGCAGGCTTTCTGAGAAACCTTTGAAAAGCCCTCACCCTCAGGGTGAGGGGCTTAAGTGGTCTTTTCTCCCCTTCTCCATGACGCGTGAGCGGAAGGGGCCGGGGGATGAGGGCAAAAGGGCTTCTTAACTGGTCTCTGAGGTAGGCGAACCGGTTACTTGATGCTGCGCGGGTCGAAGGCGTCCCGCAGGCCGTCGCCAATAAAGTTGATTGCCAGCACGGTGATCATAATCAGCGCCCCCGGCGCGACCCACAGCCACCACAGATCATCAATGCTCTGCCGGGCGCCGTTGAGGATGTTGCCCCAGGTGGCCGTTGGCGGCATCACGCCGAAGCCGAGGAAACTCAGCGCCGATTCGACCACGATGGCGACGCCGACTTCCAGCGTGGCGGCCACCAGGATTGGCGCGATGCAGTTGGGCAGAATATGGCCGAAGAGAATACGGCTGTTGCCGGCGCCCATCGCCCGCGCCGCGACCACAAATTCCTGTTCCTTAAGCGACAGCACCATCGAGCGCACGATGCGCGACAGGCTTGTCCAGGCGGTCAGACCGATGATGATGACGATCACCACGACCGTCACGCTGACCTCGCGCCCCAGAATCACCGTCGTCGAGGCGCTGATTTCCATCAGCGCGCGCGATAATAGTAACAGTAAAATCAGCAGCGGGATCGTCAGAATGGCCTCGACCAGCCGCATCAGCAGCGCATCCACGATGCCGCCAAAATAGCCGGCGGCCAGCCCGACCAGCGTGCCGACCGAGATCGAAATCAGCATGGCCGTCACGCCAATCGCCAGCGAAATCTGCCCGCCGTAAATGGTGCGGGACAGCACATCGCGCCCCACGCTGTCCGTCCCAAACGGGTATTCGGCGCTGGGTGGGGAGAATTTGGCGCGCACGTTGGTTTTGTTGGCGTAGGCTTCCGTATAAAAGGCCGCGCCAACGGTGACGTACAGCACCACCAACGCCAGCAGCACCACGCCGATGACAGCCATGCGATGTTTAAAAAACCGCCGGACGACAATCCGTGTCATGGACTGCGGCTGGCGGCGTTCTTCCTGCAAGCGGACGACGCCCGATTGAGACTGGGCTGCGGTTGCCATAATCTTAGTTCTCCAGGGGATGAGCGATGAGAAAAAGGCCAGGACTCATCAGGTGTACCTCATCCCACATTACTCAGTCATACCGGATGCGGGGGTCAAGCCAGGCGTACACCACGTCGGTCAGCAGTTGGAAGAACACCACCGCGACCGCCAGCATCAGCACGAAGGCGACGACCAGCTGCGCGTCGAACTGGTCGAGCGCATTGATATACATATATCCCATACCCGGCCAGGAAAAAATCGTTTCCGTAATCACCGCGCCGCTGAGGATGAACGGCAGATTCAGGCCGATCAGCGTCACCAGCGGCAGCGAAGCATTTTTAAGCCCGTGTAAGAAAATCACCCGCCGCTCGGAAATGCCTTTTGAGCGCGCGGTGCGAATGTAATCGCTGCTGATGACTTCCAGCATCGTTGAACGAATGTAGCGGCTCCAGCCCGCGATGTTAATCAGCGACAGGGTCAGCACCGGCAGGATCATGTGGCGCACCACTTCATCGAACGACCCCGTACCGCGCGGGTCGTACATGCCGGACACCGGCAGCGAGGGCAGCCCCCAGCGCCGAAACTGTATCGAGAAAATCTGCACCAGCACCAGCGCCAGCAGGAAGGAGGGCATCGAATAGGTGATGAATGCGCCGGTCGTGATGATGTTGTCGGCGATGGTGTACTGGCGCAGCGCGGCGAAGATGCCGATCACCAGCGCCAGAATGATGGTCAGGGTCAGGGCGGTCGTACCGAGCAGCAGCGTGTTTGGCAGGAATTGGCCGATCACATCCGTCACCGGCTTGCGGAAGCGAATGGATTCACCAAAGTCCCCGCGAATAATGCCACGCCGCACACCCACGACGGTCACATCCGGTTCGCCGTCCTTATCGGTATCAAGCGAACGTTCAAAGCCTTCGTCGCCAAACACCCAGTGAATAAATTGCAGCGTCAGCGGGTCGTCCAGGCCGTACTTGGCGCGCAGCACCACGCGGTCGCGTTCGGTCACCCGTGGGTCCTGCGCCAGATACGCCAGCGGATCGCCGGACACTTTCATCAGGAGAAAAATCAGCACGGTGACGATCACCACCAGGGGGATCGCCTGCAGCGTGCGCTGGATAATGTACTTGCCCATATCGGTCTCGCCGAAAAAGCTAATCGGGATATTGATGGTAGGGGCACGGTATGCCGTGCCCCTACGGAAATCTTACCAGTAGGGGAGGGTCTCAGACCCTCCCCTACTGATTCTTACTGCACTGGCTGCCAGTACTCGATGTGGTTGAAGTAGTTCGAGGCCAGCGTGCCGGGCGACTTCACAGCTTCGTCCACGTTGACGACGGTCGTATCCACCGCGTACCACGTCGGGCGCATGTACAGACCGTGCCAGAAGCCCATGTCAAAGAAATGTTTCTGGGCTTCGCCGGCCAGTTCCAGGCGCTTCACCGGGTCAACGGTCGAGGATACTTCCAGGTCAAGCCGGTCGAATTCGGGGTCGCACGCACCCCAGCCGTTCTTGCCGGTGGGGGATTCGGCGCTGGGCGTGTTGCCGCAGCCAAACCAGTCCGGGGCGGCGAAAGCCGGGGACAGCGCGTTGCTGCTCAGGGCGAAGATCGCCAGATCAAAGTCACCGGTGTCGAGGATGCCGCGATCGGAGAAGGGGGCAAACAGGATGTTCGAGGGGACGGGCAGCAGCTGCGTGCCCACGCCCACTTCGCTCAGGTATTCCTGAATCACAACCTGATAGTCCATACGAATCTGGCGCGTGGTGGTGAAGAAACGCAGCACCAGTTCCTGGCCGTCCTTGTCGCGCGTGCCGTTGCCGTTGCTGTCCACCCAGCCGGCTTCGTCGAGCAGGGCGTTGGCCTTGTCCACGTCATAATCCCAGAAGGGCAGGTCTTCGGCCCAGAACTGTTCTGGCGTCCAGGACTTCGGTACGCTCACTCCGGGGGCGATCAGTTCTTCGGCCAGCGTCGCGCGGTCAATCGCGCGGACAATCGCTTCGCGCACTTTCGGGTCGCCCAGCATCGGGTGGGCTTCGCCGGTGCCCTTGTAGTTGCCCACATTCATCCATACCGCGTCGCCGTACACGCCGTCGGTCTTAAAGACTTCCACGTTCTCGATGGCGCTGTAGCTGTCCACCAGGTCGTCCGACCAGTTGAAGGTCACGTCAATTTCGCCGGCTTCCAGCGCATTGAGCATCTGGGCGGTGTCGGTGATGAAGCGCAGGATGATGCGGTCAAATTTGCCCGGTTCCTGGTCCCAGTTGGGGTTCTTGGTCAGGGTAATCTGGCTGCCGACCGCCCACTCATCCAGCTTATACGGGCCGTAGCCAACCACGTTCTGACCGATGCCCTGCGGGGCGTTGTCAATCGTGCCTTCGGCTTCCACAATCGGGCGCATGATGTGCGCCGGCAGCGCGCAGGACGGCGGGGCATCATTCGACCAGTCCGGCCAGGGCTTGTTGTAGGTGATCACAAAGGTCGTGTCGTCTACCACTTCGAAGCTCTCGACGGCATCCGGGTAGTTCCCGCGCTGCACCGCGCCCATGGTCGGGTCCATCATCAGTTCGTGCCAGAACAGGCAGCTGTCGGTTGTAATCGGCTCGCCGTCCGTCCATTTCATGCCTTCGCGCAGGTGTACGGTCACCTGCGTGTTGCCGTTATCCAGCGTCACCACGCCACCGTTCTCGAAGCTCGGAATTTCGGCAGCCATGATCGGATAAATTTCGCGGTTGGTGTCCCAGTCCCACAGGTCACGGTTGGTGAAGTTCACCGTAATCAACGAGCCGAAGGTGTTGTCGGCCCACGGGCTGAGTTTCGGCGGTTCCTGTTCCCAGCCGATAACCAGCACGCTGCCATCCTGCGCGCTGACGGCGCTGACCGTCAGCATCAGGAGGAACAGCGCAAGGGTGAGGAAGCGAAGTGACTTAACCATATCTTGCTTTACTCCTTTTTAAAACTGTCTATCTCGATACGTTGCCAGCCGGTAGACCCCCCAACAAGGTCTGTCACCGGCGGCTGTATGGGTCTCTCAGGCGGCACTATAACATATCTAAAGGGGTGCTGCAACAACTGAACAAAACATTTTCATTCAGTTAAGTTGCACGAATTTTGTCCAATTCGTCGGAGATTCACGCCGCTCTGGTTAGTTTCCACAGTCGGCAGCGCCGGTGTTCGGTATCCAGCCTGGGGCAGCCAGCGT
This sequence comes from Aggregatilineales bacterium, assembly GCA_029975765.1. Classification (GTDB taxonomy): domain Bacteria; phylum Chloroflexota; class Anaerolineae; order Aggregatilineales; family Phototrophicaceae; genus CFX2. Next base: position 16,010 of record JARKOK010000105.1, on the reverse strand, counting down.
AAGACACGCCATTGAACCCCCTCAGGGGCGTGGGTATACTTCCCTCAATTCGATCAACGAACAGGATTATCCCATGCGACTTGGCATCATTGGTTTACCGAACAGTGGCAAGACCACGATTTTTAACGCGCTGACCCGCCAGAACCTGCCGACCGGCGCGGCGACCAGCGGCCAGTTTGAAGTCCATACCGCTGTCGTCAGCGTGCCGGACGCGCGCGTAGATCAACTGAGCGCCATGTACAGGCCGCGCAAAACGATCTATGCCAGCGTAACCTATGCTGACATTGGCGGGCTGGACAAAGGCATCAGCGAGGGCGGGCTGAAAGGGCAGTTTCGCAACGAACTGGCACAGGCCGATGGCTTCGTCCATGTCGTGCGCGCGTTTGAGGACGACACCGTACCGCATCCTTATATCACGGTAGACCCGCAGCGCGATGTGGAAACACTCGACGGTGAATTTCTGCTGGCGGACATGGTCGTTATCGAAAAGCGGCTGGAACGCCTCCAGGCCGACATGCGGATTCGCGGCAAGGCGGTGGATAAGACCGTGCCGGTCGAACTGGAACTGATGGAACGGTTTAAGACGCACCTCGAAACCGAACGCCCGCTGCGCGAACTCGACCTGAGCGAAGATGAACACAAAATGATTCGCGGCTACGGCTTTATGACCCTCAAGCCGGTGCTGGTGGTCGCCAATCTGGGTGACGAAGCGAAGGACGTTCACACGCTGCTGAAGTACGATCACCCCCACACCAATCTGGTAGCTCTGCAGGGCAAGATCGAAGCTGAACTGGCGCAGCTTGATCCCGACGACGCGCGGGTATTTATGGAAGAATATGGTATTGCCGAACTGAGCGCCGATAAAGTCATTCACCTGTCCTACGGCCTGCTCAATATCCAGTCGTTTTTTACGGTCGGCGAGGACGAAGTGCGCGCCTGGAGTGTGGCGATTGGCGCGACCGCGCCGGAAGCGGCGGGCGCGATTCACAGCGATTTGCAGAAGGGGTTTATCCGCGCCGAAGTGATGAAATATGCTGATCTGATCGCGGCAGGCAGCGAAGCCGCGCTGAAATCCACCGGCAAGCTGCGGCTGGAAGGTAAGGATTACATCGTGCAGGATGGTGACATTGTTCATATCCGGCACGCGATGTAAGTCACCTGGTTGTAGCATAATAAAGGCTCGCATTGTATACTCTGGCGTTCGTTCGTGAACGTTTCACATACTGAAACGTTCAGAGCCGGGGAGCAGCGAATCGTGGGGATTCAGGTGCAGTGGGACAATGACGAGCGGACGACCATTTACGTTCATGCCGAAACCAGGCGGCATATGTCCGACGCCTACGCGGCCATGCAGCAAATTCAGCAGATGATAGCGTCGGTCGAGCATGACGTAGACATGATCGTCTATATCGAGAAAATAGTCGTGCTCGAACGCAACTACCTTCAGCATTTCAGCCATCTGGTACAGATGATGCCGCCTCGTTTAACGCGGGCGGTCGGCGTCAGCCCGGATGACTTCATCCGGGATGTACTGCGTGTCACCGAACATCTGCTTGGCGGGCTGGCGGTGAAATTAACGTTCGCGTCGTCGGTGGCGGAAGCCCGGCGGCAGTTGGCGCGAGAGCGGCATGAATCGGTGGCAAGCGCAGTCGGCGCTGATTGAGGCGGCTGTCCGGCAGCCTGTCGCGGCGCTGCGGGTCTTAACCGGCGGCTGCATTGGCGAGGTCTACCGGGTAGACCTGCGCGACGGTTCCACGCTGGTTGCCAAAATTGACAGTAGCCAGAGCGCGCGGCTGGACATTGAAGGCTACATGCTGCGGTATCTGGCGGAACACAGCCGCCTGCCCGTACCGGCAGTCCGGCACAGTTCGGCGGCGCTGCTGCTGATGGATTTTCTGCCCGGCAGCAGCCTGCTGACGGACGCGGCGCAGGCTCACGCCGCCGATCTGCTGGCTGATCTGCATGGAGTGCGTGGCGCGGCCTTCGGGCTGGAGCGCGATACGCTGATCGGCGGCTTGCCGCAGCCCAACCCGCCCACCGCCTCGTGGCTGGATTTTTTCCGTGACCATCGTTTAGGGTATATGGCGAAGGAAGCCGCGCGCGCCGGTGAGCTGCCAGGCGCGTTTTTGCCACGCCTGGAACGGTTTGGCGAGCGGCTCGACCGCTGGCTGACTGAGCCGGAATACCCGGCGCTGATTCACGGGGATATGTGGACGACGAACATCCTGGCGCAGAACGGGCGCATCACCGGTTTTCTCGACCCGGCGGTGTATTACGCGCACCCGGAAATTGAACTGGCGTTCAGCACGCTGTTTAACACGTTTGACGCGGCCTTCTTCCGCCGCTACCAGGAACACCGCCCGCTCGCGCCGGGTTTCTTCGAGGAACGGCGGGACATCTACAATCTGTACCCGCTGCTGGTACACGTGCGGCTGTTTGGCGGCGGCTACGTCAGTTCGGTAGATCAGATTTTGCGGCGGTTCGGTTTTTAAAAATCAACCGCCAGGATGCGGAGAACGCCAGGAAATTGGTGAAAAATCCTGGCGTCCTGGCGGTTTAGTATTTGTTCTGACTGAAGACTGACAACTAACTACTCGTTCACCCGCGTGCTGTACGTACCTTCTTCGGTGTTGATGCGGATCACATCACCCACGTTGATGAACATCGGCACGCTGACCACCAGCCCGGATTCGGTGGTAACCTTCTTCTGTGGATTGACGGCAGTATCTCCGGCGACCGCCATCTCCGATTCAACGACCTTCATATCCACCGTTTTGGGGAGTTCATAGTCAATGATCTCCCCCTCGTAGCTGCTGAGTTTAAGTTGCAGCCCTTCTTTCAGGTACAGCGCGTCATCGCCAAAAACATCTTTCCGAATCTGCGGCTGCTCGTAGGTATCCCGATCCATGAAAGTCAGGAACTCGCCGTCGTCGTACAGATACTCGACGTTATGGCGGTCTACTTCGATGTCCTGCACCTGCGTGCCGGAGTTATACGTCAGTTCGACCGTCGCCCCGGTACGCATGTTCCGTACCTTCACGCGGATCGTGGCGTTGCCGCGTCCCGGCTTGATATGCTGGTAGGTCAGCACCTTGACGATCTGGTCATCGGCCAGAAAGGTCGTTCCCTTGCGGAGCTGGTTTACATCAATCATCACCGCCCCCGGCTAGAACGCGCGGCTCATGGCCTGCACGTTTGACCCCGGCAGGCTGTCCAGGAATTCATTGTTGGCTTCCGACTGGCGGAACTGGTTGAGGAAGCGTTCGTAAGCGCCGACCGACCCCAGTTCCGGGTCTTCCGCCAGCCGCGACAGCATATTCCGCAGGGTGTACATGCGCTGAATCACATCCGGCCCCAGCAGCAGTTCTTCGCGGCGGGTAGACGATTGTTCGATGTCGAAGGCCGGGAACAGGCGGCGTTCCTGGAGCTTGCGGCTGAGATGCAGTTCCATGTTGCCCGTACCCTTGAATTCTTCGTAAATCACGTCATCCATCTTGCTGCCGGTGTTAACGAGGCAGGTGGCGACGATGGTCAGGCTGCCGCCCTGTTCGATATTGCGCCCCGCGCCAAAGATGCGCTTGGGCGGGTGAATCGCGGACGGGTCAAGGCCGCCGGACAGCGTGCGCCCGCTGGTCGGCACGACCAGGTTGTACGCCCGCGCCAGCCGCGTGATGCTGTCCAGCATCAGCACCACATGCTGCTTGCTTTCGACCAGCCGCTTGGCGCGGTTGATCGCCATTTCCGCCACCCGCACATGATGCTGCACCGGATCATCAAATGTCGAGGCGATCACTTCGGCGTCCACCGAACGATCCATGTCCGTGACTTCTTCCGGGCGCTCGCCGATGAGGGCGATCATCAGGTGAACTTCGGGATAATTGCGGCTGATGGCGTTCGCCACTTCCTTCAGCACGGTGGTTTTACCGGCTTTCGGCGGCGATACGATCAACCCACGCTGGCCGCGACCAATCGGCGCGAACAAATCCAGCAGGCGCGTGGACAGAATGCGCGGGTTGGTTTCCAGGGTATAACGTTGTAACGGGTAGATGGGGGTCAGGTCTTCAAAGTTGGGGCGGCTTTTGGCTTCTTCGGGGTTAAGGCCGTTCACCGCGTCCACCCGCAGCAGACCGTAATATTTTTCCGAGTCCTTGGGCGCGCGCACCTGCCCGATCACCAGATCGCCGGTTCGCAGATTAAAACGTTTGATCTGCGTCTGGCTCACGTAGATGTCGTTGGGGCCGGGCAGATATTTTTCCGCCCGCAAAAAGCCGATGCCGTCATCCACGATTTCCAGCACGCCGCCGCGTAGTTTATAGCCCTGTTTTTCGGCATTGTCGCGCAGCAGGTCGAGAATCAATTCCTGCTTCTTGAGACGGCTGTAGCCGATAATACCGTTCTCGCGCGCCATTTGACGCAGTTCGTCCAGGTTTTTCGCTTCGAGTTGAGCAATATCCATACGATAGGGACTCCAGAGTCACTCCGTTCCAGGCATACCCCACATATGAGGGTAGAAAATGCAGCGCGCCAGACCATTGACTAAACGCCAAAACGGTGGGGTGTTATAACCGGCGGTGCCACATATTCAAGGTAAATGTGCAGATATCTCTGGGAAGAAAGATGTGGTTAGGTTCTGACTTGCACTATAACATAGCTTTTTTATTTCGGCAAGATTGCATTTAATGAGAGGGGCAATGATCTTGAAGCTCGACTTTGCCGATGACGATGCTTAACCTCTCTACTCAAAGAGCGTTATCAGGTGCTGTCAGGCTTTTGAACATCTCTGCCTCAGCCCTACTCACTCCGCAGCGCCCGCGCGGTGACCAGTTTGCCGAGGCGGTAGGCGGGGTACACCCCTGCCGCCAGCGCCGCGCCAAAGGCCACCGCGAACGCCTGCGCGAATTCGCCCGGCTGCAAGAGAAGCTGCATCGTCCAGCCGAACGAGCGCACGTTGATCACATAAATCAGCACCAGCGCCAGCGCCAGGCCAATCGGCAGCGCCAGCAGCCCGGCGGTGATACCCATCAGTCCGGTTTGCAGCAGCGTGAACCGCCACAACTGGCGCGGTGTCATGCCGATGGCGCGCATCACGCCGTACTGCCGTGTCTGTTCCAGTTGTAAGGACATCAGCGCGCTGAGGATGCCGATAAACGCGACCACCGTCGCCAGCACTTGCAGCGCCGTCGTGATGGCAAACGCCCGCTCGAACACCGCGAACACGCCGTTCCGCAGCGAACGGTAGCTCTGCACCTGTAAATCGTACCCCGCCAGCGCCTCGGTTTGCAGCGTATTGATGACGGCGTTCAGGTCGGCGTCCGGTGCGACCAGCAGCGCGAATGAGGTGATATACGGGTCATCCCAGAACTGGCGGTACACCGGGTCGGCCATCAGAATCGTGCCCTGATCGGTCGAGTAGTCGTAGAACACCCCGGCGATGGTGAACGTCTCGACGCCCTTATCGGTCAGCAGGCGAATCGTGTTGTTGTCCGGCGTGATGTCCCGGCGGAAGGCGAACGGCTCGCTGACGATGATCTGCCCGTCCAGCATCGCCTGCCAGTAATCGGGTGTGTTGTTCCAGGCGAAGCGCCGCCCGCCGCGTGAAATATCATCGTCCACCACATCCAGATTGGCCGGGGGTAAAGCGGGGAAATCCGGCGCGCTCACACTGACGGAGCGCACCGTCGCCGCGCCGGTCACACCCGGCACGGCCAGCGCGAGCGGCACGATAGCCGGGTCGGTATCCGCCGTTGAGATTGCCGCCGTCACCTGCGGGGGCGAGACAAAAATATCCGCGCCGAGCGTTGTATCCAGCCAGTCGGCCACCGTGTTACGGAAGCTGCCGATCATCACGCTGACACCGACGATCACGCTGACGGCAATCGTCAGCGCGGCGACCGCCACCGAGGTGCGGCTGAGAGAACGCACAACCGCGCGCGGCGCCATGCGACCGATCACGCCGAACAGCCGATCCGTAACCGGTGTGGACAGACGCATCAGCACCAGCAGCGCCGCCGGCGTGAACAGCGCCCCGCCGACGACGATGCAGAACAGCGCGAAGAAGCTGATGAACAGATCGCGCGTCGGAAGCTGCAACAGCAGCGCCCCCGCGCCGTTCAGCAGAACGGCGGCGGCGGTCATCGCCGGCACCAGCCGCCGGGCGCGCTGTTCCACGTCGGAACGGCGCAGCGTGCCGGCGGGCGGCGTGCGCGTGGCCTCGAACGAGGGAAGCGCGGCGGCGGCGATACTTGCCAGCAGGCCGATGAACGCGCCCTTCAGCAGCGTATCCGGCTGCACCGTCACCCGCTGCACGTTGACCGTGAAATACAGGTCGCTGATGGTCTGCGACACCAGCGCGACCGACGCGCGCCCGAAGATCACGCCGACGGCCAGCCCCAGCACCGTACCGACCAGACCGAGCAGCACGGCCTCGCCCAGCACCAGCAGGAAAATCTGCGGGCGGGTTGCGCCCAGCGCCCGCAAAACCCCGATCATCGGGCGGCGCTGCACCACGCTGAATGTCACCGTGTTGTAGATCAGGAATACCCCGACGACCAGTGCCAGCAGGCTTAACGCCTGCAAATTGAGTTCAAAGGCGGCGGTCATCTGGTTGATGGCGCTGTTTTCGGCGTTGGGGGTGGTCAGCTTCGCACCCGGCGGCAGGAGAGCTTCAATCTGCCGCGTGTCGTAACCCTCCGGCAGAATCAGATCAATCCGGGTGATGCGCCCCGGCTGCCCGACCATCTCCTGAGCGGTGGCGATGTCGGTCAGCAGCAGATTATCGAGCGCCTGCCCGCTGGCGCTGTCGTCCGGCAGCAGCACGCCGATCAGCCGCGCCGTCACGCGGCGCTCGCCGGGACGCAGCGTGAGCGTGTCGCCGGGCTGCAAACCGTAGCGGTCGGCCAGCGTCTGACTGACCAGCACCGTGCCGGGTTCGGCGATAAAGGTATTAAACGCCTGCGCCGTGTCGGGGTTTTCACCCTGCACCGTCACGCCGCTGAGGTAATCACGGAACGGCGGTTCGGCGAAGGTATCCACGCCCAGCACGCGCAGCGGGCGGTCGCCCAGATCGGCGGCGCGCACGTAATCTTCGACCACCGGCGCGCTGTCACGCAGGCCGAGTTCCAGCCGGACGCGGGTGTACAGTTCGGTGGGCAGACCGGTTGGCCCGCCGGTAATCTGGTGCGTGGCTCTGCCGGTCACGCTCTGCGCGCTCAGGTCAAAGGCGCGGCTGGCCGAGCCGTTGGCGATGTCAATGGCGATCACCATCGCCACCCCCAGCGCCACGCCGATGATAAACAACACACTCTGCAACACCCGGCGGCTGATGTAGCGCCGCGCCAACCGTAAAATCGCCGTCATCGTGAAATTTTCCTCAATCCGCGTCCGCGTCATTGTAGCCGCGAAACATGAGAGCCGTTTGAGAAAGTGGTATAATCGCAGCGATGTTTCGTCGTAGTAGGGGCGCACGGCTGTGCGCCCCTACATAATGTCTGACAACGGCTATGCGTATCCTGTTCGTCGCCTCGCTCCACCATCCTGAAGCCCTGCAAGCAGCGGTCGCGGCCACGCCGCCCGACCAGCCGCCGCCGTTGTTCCCGCCCAGCATGGGACAGGCGTTATGGGATAAGGCGCTGCGGCGGCGCGGGCATACCACCGCCGTCTTTTACCGCAATCTGCCGGCCTTCGGCGGGGCGCGGTCGCAGCGGCACAGCCAGGGGATCACCCCCGGCAAGGTCATAAACGCGCTGGTCAACCGCCTGCCGCCGGAAGCGAATCCCGATTACCGCCGCCGCAATCACCGCCTGCTGGAACAGGCGCGCGCGTTCAGGCCGGATGTGCTGTGGCTGGTCGGTGACAACACCGTGATTTATCCTGACACGCTGGCAGCGATTAAAAGCGAACTGCGCTGCCATCTGGTGTATTCCACCGGTGTGTCGCCCATCGTGTTTGCGCGCCCGATTGAAAAACGCGCCGCCCGGCTGTACGATCTGGTGCTGGTCAACGATTATTATCACGGCATCCAGTGGCTGGAACTCGGCGCGCGCCGGATGGAATGTCTGCCTGTCTCGGCCTGCGACCCGGACTTTCATCACCCTTACGATCTCACGCCGGAGGAACGCGCCGCCTACACCTGCGATGTGAGCTTTGTCGGCACGCTGGTGCCGGATAATCTGTACAGCCGCCGCCTGCGCGCGCTGGAAGCATTACGGGATTTCGACCTGGGTATCTGGAGCGTGCATGACGTACCCTCAAGCCTGCGCCCCCACGTGCGCGGCGCGGCGCTGGGAGAAACCATGCTGCGGGTGCTGTCAGCGGCGAAGATCACGATTAACATACACGGCGATTTTATGCACTACGGCGGCAACATGCGGACGTTCGAAGCGGCGGGGGTGGGCGTGTTCCAGATTGCGGACGATCTGCCGGGGACGCGGCAGTGGTTCCAGGCCGGCGAAACGATTGTCACCTACACCGATGAAACTGACCTGCGGGCGAAAGTGGCGTATTATCTGGCCCACGCCGACGAACGTGAGGCCATCGCCCGCCGCGCCCGCGAACATGTCTACGCCCACCACACCTACGATCAGCGGATGGTGCGGGTGGAAACCCTGATGCAGGAATTGATGCAGAACACATGACTGACGATTATCAGCAAAAACTGGCCGCCGAGGCCGAACTGTGGGGCGCGGAGTCCGAGCGCGTGGCGCGGGAACTGCCGCCCGACTGGCGTTATCACCGCCATCTGCGGCACAACGTCATCATGCACGCGGCGGATATTGACGACCTGCTGCGGCAGGTGCGCCCCGGTATGCACGCGCTGGAACTCGGCTGCGCCTCCGGCTGGCTGACGCTGGCACTGGCGCAGCAGGGCGCGCACGCCGTCGGGCTGGACATCAGCGACAAATCGCTGGCGGTCGCCCGCGCCTATTATGATCAGGTGCGCGCCAGCGTGGCCGGCACGGTCGAGTACCGCGTGGCCGACCTGAACGCGCTGGATTTACCGGCGGCGGCCTATGACCTGATCGCCGTCAAAGCCACGCTGCATCATCTCGTCAATCTGGACCACACGATTGACCAGATTTACCACGCGCTGAAGCCGGGCGGCCTGCTGTGGGCCAGCGACTCGCGCGGCGACGAGCATTTGTCCAGCGTGCTGGTGGCCGGGGCGCTGACGTTCGTGCTGCCGACCGAAACGAGTTATGCCGATAAATTCCGCGCGCTGCGAAAGTTCGGCCTGCGCGCGCCGTCACGGGTGAAGGCCAGCATCCAGGCTGACGGTCTGTCACCATTCGAGGGCGCGGGACGGGAACACGATTGGCTGAAACTGATCGAGCAGCGGTTTACGATTGAGCGCCGCGTCAATATGCCCGCCGTGACCGGCTACGTGACCGCGCAGTTGAAAGCGCCGGAGGCGGTCGCGCTGCCGTTCCTCAAGGCGCTGCGGGCGGTGGATCGCCTGCTGGTGCGCGCCGGCCTGCTGCGGAATACCGGCCTGGTGATTTACGCGCGGAAGCCGCTATGAGCCTGCCGAAATATCATCTCGACTCGATCTTCGACCCGGCGCGCGCGCACCCCGACGACGCGCACAGCGTCCTGATGCGCCTCATCCCGCGCGACAGCCGCGTGCTGGAACTGGGCTGCGCCTCCGGGTATCTGTCCGGTTACATGGAACGGGCGCTGGGCTGCCGTGTGACCGGGCTGGAATTCGACCCGGCGGCGACCGCGATTGCCGCGCAGCGGTGCAGCGAAGTGCATACGGTTGATCTGGACGCAACCGACGCGCTGCAAGCGGCGCAGATCAGTGCGCCGTATGATGTGCTGCTGGCGGCGGCGGTGTTGGAACATCTCAAGTATCCCGAACGGCTGTTGCAGCAGGCGCGGGCGCTGCTGCAACCCGGCGCGCGGGTGATCGTGTCACTGCCGAATATCGCTTACTGGCGGCTGCGGCTGCGGCTGCTGGCCGGGCGTTTCGATTACACCGATTACGGCGTGATGGATCGAACGCACCTGCGGTTGTACACGGCCAAAACCGGACGCGACCTGCTGGAAGAACAGGGTTATACCGTCGAGGCGCTGCACATCGCCGGCAGCGGTTTGCAAAACGCGCTGAACGCGCTGGCCCGCCGCCAGCGCCGCCCGCTGCCCGCGCCCGTTCTGCCGGGGCTGTTCGCTTATGAACTCATCTACATGGCGCGGGTGTGAGCCGGCTGCCGCACTCCTTCAAATTCCAATATATAATAGTTTATATAAATAGTTTGACGGAGGCGCAGTATGCCTGATCTGTATAATCTGTCTGACGTATTTATTTCCTACTCGCGCCGCGATAGAACCTTTGTGGAACGTCTGGCAGCACGCTTTAAAACGGATGAGCGCGAGGTATGGGTAGACTGGCAGGACATCCCGGAATCGGTAGACTGGTGGGCAGAAGTCCGGGCCGGCATTGAGGGAGCGGATACATTTTTGTTCGTCGTCAGCCCCGATTCGGTCGCCTCTGAAATCTGTTTCAAGGAAATTCAACACGCACTCGATAACCACAAGCGGTTTATTCCTCTGCTGTATCGGGACATTCAGGCAGCGAACACGTCAAAGACGATACATCCAGCAGTGAGCCAGCACAACTGGCTGTTTTTCCGCGAAACGGATGATTTCGAGTCGGCGTTTCAGGGGTTGCAGCGTGTGCTGGCGACCGACATCCAGCACACGCGGGCGCACACCCGTTATTTGGTGCAGGCGCGTGAGTGGGACATGAATGGTCGGGATGCTGTTTACCTGCTGCCAGAGGGTCAGGTACACGACGCCGAAGTCTGGCTGGCAGCCAGTGAAGGTAAAACCCCCGCACCGTCCGACCTGCAAACAGCTTATATTCAGGCCGGCGTCGAAGCCAGTCGGAAACGGGCGGATGCAGAACGCGAACGGCAGGCGCGTGAGTTAGTGTTGCAGCGGCGAGCGGCGAACCGCCTCCGTTATCTGGTGGGGGTGCTGGGCATATTTCTGGCAGCGGCGATCATTGTCGGGGTAGTGCTGATATCACTGCTGGCGATACAGCAGCGGTTCGTTCTGAGCGTCGAAAGTACGCTGGCGCTGGCCGAACGGTATCTTCACGAAGGGCAGTTTGGCGAGGCGGTGGCAGAGTTCACCCGCGTTATCCAGCTTGATCCGAATCAGACCGACGCGTATTATTCTCGCGCCGTCGCCAACTCTCTGCAAGGCCGCTACAGTGAAGCTCTTGGTGATTATGACTTTGTGCTCAGCCAACAGCCGGATTTTGTGGACGCGCTATACAATCGAGGGCTGGCTTACGCCCTGATTGGAGAGAATGATAGCGCCATCACTGATTTTAACCGCGCGCTGGAACTGTCCCCCAGATTGACCGACGCGCTGAACAATCGCGGCCAAGTATATCTTAACGACAACCGGCGGGAAGTGGCGATTGCCGATTTTCAGGCTGCGCTGGCACTTGACCCTGAACACCAGGAGGCCGGCAATAACCTGGCGCTGCTGGGGGCGACGGACACAATCGAGTTCACCGTCCAGACTAATGGACTGCGCGTGCGGACTGAACCCCGTATTGAGGCTGAGTCGGTCGGTACGCTGACCATCGGTACTGTTATCAAGGTAAAATCCGACACGCGGACTGACAACCAGTATGGCGTCTGGTGGCGGCACGATCAGGGCTGGAGTATGGAACGAACTGCTGACGGAAGCGGCATTTATCTGACGCGGGTAACAGATACGAAACCGGGATTTTCGCCCCTACACACCGGGAATCTGTATCGAAGTCTGGATACTGAAACGCTCACCACCGCCGATGGTACTCCACTTCGGGTCACACCGCTGTTTGAACGCCTGCCGCTGGACATCAGTTATATCAGTGCCGTGCAGTATTACGGCAACACACGCGATGCTTTTCGTAATGGCAGCCGTCTGGGTTATACCCGCTACAGTCAAGGTCTAAACGGAGGCCTGGACCTGATTAGTAATCGGGAGAATGCGCCCGTTTATGCCGGAGTAGAGGGCGTCCTGCGTCATATTGGATTGATCGGTGCCAATCAGGTTATACAGGTGCAAAATGGCAATTATGTCATCTGGTATTTTCACCTGCACAACTTGCCCGATCTCAGCCCTGGGGAAATCGTGACGCCGGATACCGTGCTGGGTTATCTCCATAGAGGTATCCAGGTGAGTCTGGACATCCGTTTCCGGGATAGATATTTGGTGAATGCGCTATGGTTGATGCCTAACCGCGTCCGTGATCCGCTGCTGCACAAGTTTCAGGATTACGCCAGCTACTTCTATCGCTCGAATACCTGGAATCAGTGGCTGACACCGCTCGATCAGCCGGTCATACAGATTGGTGGCAATGTGATCGGCCCGTTCGCCGAGAGTTACTACGCGACGGAAGAAAGTGATTCCGACTGAAATGCAGCTCTCCATCGTCATCGTCAGCTACAACACGCGCGACGACCTGCGCGGTTGCCTGGAGTCGCTGCAAGCGGTGCAGCCCGCGCCGGAAATTATCGTCGTGGATAACGCTTCCAGCGATGGCAGCGCCGACATGGTGCGCGCGGATTTCCCTCACGTGCGGCTGCTGGCGCAAACGCGCAACACCTGGTTTTGCGGCGGCAATAACATCGGTATTCAGGCGGCCAGCGGCGACTATATCCTGCTGCTGAACCCGGATACCGTCGTGCAGCCCGGCGCGCTGGAACACCTGACCGCCTTCCTCGACACGCACCCGGATTACACCGGCGCGACCGCGCAGTTACGCTATCCCGACGGCAGCCGCCAGCGTACCTGCTCGCGGATTCCGACCTATGCCTATCTGCTGCTGGAACACACGCCGCTCGGCTGGCTGTTCCCCGGCGGGCGGCGGAAGACTGCGGCGCGGCACTGGTACGCTGAGTGGGAACGCGATACCGATCAGGATGTCGAGGTGCTGCCCGGCTCATGTTTGCTGCTGCGGCGCGGCCTGCAACTGGACAGTGATTTGCTGTTATACTTCCCCGAAGACGATCTGGCGCGGCGCACACCGGGCGCAAAATGGCGCTTTCTGGCGGACGCGGTGATTATCCATAAGGAAAAAAGTGTCACGCGCACCTGGCGGGCGACGGAAATCTACTTCCGCGATCTGCTGGTATACACCCGCCGCCATCACGGCGCGGCGCGGGCGGCGCTGCTGTGGCTGCTGTCGCACCCGCTGCTGTGGGGTATGGCGCTGAAGCAGAAATTGAGGCCATCGTGGTAGGGGCGCACAGCCATGCCCCCCTACAGGAGAATAAACCATTATGCACGACTCGTCCGGCTCTCGTTATGACAGCACGCGCAAGGCCTGGGAAACGATCTGGGATCAGGCATCGGTTGAAACTGAATTGCAGGCTATCGCCTACCCGCGCGCGCAGCATACCATCAACCGGTACGCGGCCTATCTGCCAAAAGATGGCCTGATCCTGGAAGCGGGCAGCGGCCTCAGCGCGGCGGTCATTACCCTGCGGCGGCGGGGTTATAACGTCATCGGTCTGGACTATGCTGAAAACGCGCTGCACCTGTCGCATCGGTACGACGCGGCGCTGCCGCTCATCACCGGCGATGTTCATGCGCTGCCGTTCGCGGCTAGTACGCTGGATGCTTACCTGTCGTTCGGCGTGCTGGAACACTTCGAGCAGGGCATGGGCGCGGCGCTGGCCGAAGCCTGCCGCGTGTTAAAACCGGGCGGCGTGCTGGTACTGACGATCCCGTACCCGAACGTGGTTCACCGGCTGATTCAGCGGCGGCGCGGCGGGCGGCTGAACAACGAGGACTTCTACGAAAGCACCTACACCCGCCGCGCCCTGTGCGACAATGCCGCCGCCGCCGGTTTTACGGTGGTCGAAGCTGTGCCGACCAGCCACGCCTTTACGCTGTGGGGGTTGGGCGGGGTGTTTCGCGGGGCGGGCTATTATCAGACCAGCGCCCTGGCCGACGCGCTCGGCAGCCTGCTCAGGGTCGTGCTGCCCTGGGCGTTCAACTTCAGCACGCTGCTGATCGCGCGGAAGTCATAAGCTGCGGTGGTTGCCGTTGCCGAACGGCTCGACCTTTCCCGTGTCCTCACGCTTGATCAGCGCGATTTCCGGCTGGTACGCCCGCACCACTGCGACCATTTTGCGTTAGAACCCGCCCTCGATTGAGTACGCGCACCCCTGATTCTTATCCGCCCCTTACGTTCGGATGCTTCCGTCCGCCGCCGTTTTCGTTATAATGGTCGCTATGCAACCATCACCAAATGTACTCCCGGACTATCACTTTTTACTGATCGCGCCTAATCTGGGCGCGGAATGGCTGTTTGATGCAGCGCGGACCTACTGGGAACGTTTCCGTCCCATCGTCACCAGCGATCTGGAACTGCCCCGGCTGGTGCCGCCGGAAAACAGCATCATCCTGACCGTCGTTGCCCGGCGGGATACCGCGCCCGAATGGGGTGTCACCGTCGCGCAAAATCTGCCGCAGGTATTGTTCGATCCCATCGTCTACGACAGCTTTGATGATATGAAACAGGCGCTGAACACCCGCGCCGCGCTCAACCAGCCGTTTGGTGTGCCGCTGGCGCCCACGCCCACGCCGCCGCCGCCGATCACCCCCACGCCGGGGTCACTGCTCGGCCAGCCGGCGGAACCGGCGCAGGCCGCCGCCCCCACCCGCGCGCCGGGTGGTTTCATCACCGCGACCCCTCAGCCGCCGACACCGGAAACCCCCGATGGCCCGATCTACCCCACGCCGGGGCCGATCATCGGCGGAGGCGGCTAGATGCGGCTGGATCAGTACATCTGGTCGCGCAACCCGCGCGGCCTGCATGTCCAGCGCGCCCTGATTACGCCGCTGGATTATTCACGCTGGACGGAACCGCATTTTGGCTGGGTGAAGCTGGTGGCCGCCGAACATGAATACGTGGACGACGCGATGGATTTCCTCGCGCGCGGCATCACACCCATCGTGCGGCTGTACGTGGAACGCCCCGGCGCGATGCCGCTGACCCCCCACCTGCGCGACCTGACGCTGCGTTACGTGCAGGCCGGCGTGAAGTGGTTCGAGTTCTACAACGAACCCAATCTGCCGATTGAGTGGCCGCCCGGCGCGTGGATTCACTGGCAGAACTTCGAGGGCATGATCCGCCCGCTGATGGACAACTGGATGGTCTGGGCGGAATTCATCGCCAGCCTGGGCTGTTATCCCGGTTTTACCGCGCTGGCCGAAAGCGCCGCGCCCGATTCCTCGTCAGTACGCTGGATGGACGCTTTTCTGAATTACCTGTCGCGGGCTTATTTTGACCGCTTCGCCACACTGCTGGACAGCGGCCTGTACTGCGCCACCCATCCCTACATCCTTAATCACTACTATCAGGAAATCCCCGGCATGGGGCCGGCCAGCGCCCGCCCGCCGGAACAGCAGAACGCCCGCGAACCCGGCTGGCACTTCGAATATCCCTACGATCCAATCTCGCAGCGCACCGACCCCGGACGCACGCTGTACGGCGGCACCGCCAAAACGCCGCACGGCGACCCGACCGGCCTGCTGCCGATGGGGCAGATGTTCAACGAACGCTGCGCGCAAATCTGGGGATCGCAGGCGGTGCCGGTGGTCGGTACGGAAGGCGGCATCTTCCCGTTTGATGAAGAAGCCACGTACCAGCAGGATGATCGCTACCCGCCCTACACCCGCGACAGCCAGGCCGAAGCGACGGTCGCCATGTTCGAGTGGAGCGTCACGCAGGCGCCGCCCTGGTTTTTTGGCGTCTGCCTGTGGAAAGAGGATGAGTATTACCGGCTTGGCCCGGTACGGGCGGTTGAACGTCTGCGTGAGATACCGCCGCTTTACAAGGCCGTGCCGCCGCTGGAAGTGATGGCCGCGCCCAACGGGCCGGGGCCGGTGCATGGCGAGCCAAACTTTCACGCCGTCATCCTTGCGCCGGGGCTGGAGTCGCGCTGGTTCTTCGAGACCGCGCGCGCTTACTGGAATCGTTTTCGCCCGCTGGTGACCACCGG
>JARKOK010000091.1 GCA_029975765.1 Aggregatilineales bacterium | reverse complement strand
GCTGCACCGTTACCTGAAAATCGTCGGCGTGGACGGCAACAATCTGGTTCATGCGCTCGAACGACAGCAGGATGCCGCCGTAGAGCGGAATCGCGTTGCCTTCCAGCCCGGTGCCCACGCCCCAGGGCGTGACCGGGATACCCTGTTCGTTGGCGAGTTTCAGGATGTCGGCCACCTGCTGCGCGCTGGTCGGCCAGACGACCACCTCCGCCGCGTGGGCGGCGTGCTGCGATTGATCTCTGGCGTGTAAATCAATATCGGCCAGCGCGGTGCTGACGTTGGCCGCGTCGGCGATGGTTTGCAGCCGGGTGATGATTTCCGGTGTGACCGGATTAAAAGTAGGCATGATCGTTCCTCTGCGACTGGTCTGAGTTGCGCCATAATCATAACGCACCGCCGCCTAATCCTCATCCTGTTTTTTCGGACATGGTATAGTCTTGCGGGCGAAGGAGGAAATAGATGCTGATTTATGAAACAATCGAGCGGCAGTTGATCGCGTGGGCCGAAGCGCGTGACGATATCCGCGTGGTGCTGGTGGTGGGGTCGCGGGCGCGGACGGAAGCGCATCCTGCCGACGAATATTCCGATCTCGATCTGGTGATGTATACGACCGATCCGGCGCTGTACCTTACCAAAGCTGCCCTGCCGCCGCTGGCTCACCCGGCGCTGCATATCCGCTGCGACACCTGGCCGAATGGCTCACGCGAATATATGGTGCTGCTGCCCGCCGGCGATGGGTTAGCCAAATTTGATCTGGCTTTTTCCGACATTGACCGGCTGGCGCAGATTGTGGCGAACGGCATCGAACCGCCTTATGATCGTGGTTATCGCATCTGGGTGGATAAGGACGGCCTTGCAGCAAAACTGCCACCGCCTGACACGGCAAAACCCTTTAAGCCGCTGCCAACTCAGGCGGTGTTTACTGATGAGGTCGGTGAGTTTTTCTATTATGTGCTGGCGACGGCCAAACAGATTCGCCGGGGCAATCTGTGGGTCGCGCAGTCGTTGGACTGGAGATGCAAGGATCACCTGCTGGCCGTGCTGGAATGGAGAACGCGGCTCGAAAAACCGCAGGTGGACGTATGGCATGATGGGCGCTTCATGCAGGAATGGTTGGATGCCGAAACATGGAACACCATCCCCGGCACGTTTGGCGCGCTGGAGACCGCCAGTATGCTCCGTGCGCTGAGGAACATGATAGGTCTGTTCCGGCAGGCCGCGCAGACGGTGGCGGCAAAGCTCGATTTCGAGTATCCGCCGGTGGACGCGGCGGTGACGGCGGTCATCGAGCGGATGTGATTGACATGCATCACCGGGCGTTCGATAATCGTAATAATCACCACCGTTTCACCAGTTGATCGGGGACAGCACCATGTCCGATGCTGACAAGACCGTTTTCATCAGCTACCGCCGCAACGTCGCTTCGTTTATCGCCCGCGCTGTTTTTATGGATTTACGGTTCGGCGGGTACGACGCCTTTATGGATGTCGAAAGTATAGATGCCGGTGAATTTGATCGGATTATTCTGAATCAGATCGCCGCTCGCGCCCATTTTCTGGTGATTCTGACACCCGGCAGTATTGAACGGTGTGCCGAACCGGGCGACTGGCTGCGCCGGGAAATTGAAGAAGCCATGCGATTGCAGCGTAATATCGTGCCGCTGTTATGCAATGGATTTAGGTTCACGTCGGAAACGGAGAAATATCTGACGGGCGAATTAAGCCGTTTAGCCCGTTACAACTCGCTGCCGATTTATGCGGAGTATTTTGACGAGGGCATGGCGCGGCTGCGCCACCGGTTCCTCAAACAGCCGGCGCCGGGCGCTATCATTCCGACGCCGGTTGTAGAGCTGCCAATCGTCGAAGAGAAAATTCAGCAGGCGGCGACCGTTGATACGATTGTTGTGCCCGGAAAACCTGCTTTGTCGCGGCAGCCATTTCTGGAACAAAATCGGTGGAATGCCGTTCGAATTCAGGATACGATGATCCCCCTGCTGAAGCACATCGCCCTGTATCAGACCGCGCCTGTATCCGCCATTACGCATGTCGCGCCGATTGCCTCAATCGAACCCCGGAAAGATACGGGGAAATCGGTGATCCATTTTGCCAGTCCGGCGGAAGCAATCCGGCCTATTCCGTTGATAAAGGGTGGGCAGGGGCGAATCAAGACTTTTCTTCGTTTTCGTTACACCATGTTTGAACGGCTGAAATTCGCTCAGACATTGGACGAAGTATTCCCCGATGCAGATGAATAAAACAACAGTGGGGCGAACCCGCGTTCACCGGTTCGCCCCTGAGCCAACACCCACTGATGGCTTTTTGCGATTTTGCTTATTTCGTATGTCCCTAACCCCTCGTCCTGAGGGAGAGGGGAAGGGGTGAGGGCTGTTTAATCCGCCGCCGCCTGCCCGCTGGGGCGGCCCGGCAGGGTGCTTTCCATCACGCGCACGGTGGCGCTCAGTTCCTTACGCCGCGCCTCGACCAGCGCATTCATCATTTTGGTCTGCATCGCCAGCGTTTCGCTGAGCGTGTCAATCTTGCGGTGCAGGTCAGCGATTTCCACTTCGTTCTTAAGGTTGACGTGATAATCATTCTGCGCAACCGCTCGATCCTTGCTCGCCTGGCGATTCTGCGACATCAGAATCACGGGCGCTTGCAGCGCCGCCAGCGTGCTGAGCGTGAGGTTGAGTAGAATAAACGGGAACGGATCGAAGGCCTCGCCCCCCAGGTAGCCGTTGATACCAATCCACAGCGCCATCAGCAGCGAAAAGCTGATGATGAACTTCCAGCTTCCGGCGAGTGCCGCCATCCGGTCGGCCATACGCTCGCCGAAGGTAGCCTGCTCATCAATTTCTTCATATACGTCATCAGTGACGAGGCGAGGACGCAGATCGCGGATCAGCGCCTGGGCTTTCGGGCCGGCGAGGCTGCGCAGTTCTTCAATCTCGTCAATGAGTTCCTGAATGCGATCATCGGGATTCTCGATAGGCGCACCCGCAATCCGATTCAGCAGCAGATCGTTGTACATGATGACCTCCGTGTAACACACCATGTTGCTGTGCGCCGACGACGCACGAGCAGCACATCAGGATGAAAACAATGCAGTTGGTGTGGAACAGGCTCTACCAGGGTATCTCCCGCTGAGGTCGGCGGGATCGGCGGTAACGCTTGGGGCGCGCCACCCCCTGGTTGAAAGGAGGTTTAGCGCCGAGTCGTGTTACCGCCGCCGGGCAAGGGCGGCTGCTCCAGGTTCGTACTGTGAGACTCGGTCATTGTTCCCTAACTCTTGACCATAGACGATAAACCCAACTCACTGAGGTGGGTTATCTGAATGATACCTGTTTTCGAGCATTTGTAAACCCCCCAAAAAACCAGATTGAGAAACATTTATTGGGTTCTAACGTCGGGGGCAAACAAAAACAGGTATCCACAATGGATACCTGCTGACAGAGGCGACGGCCGGATTTGAACCGGCGCATGGAGCTTTTGCAGAGCTCTGCCTTACCACTTGGCTACGTCGCCGAATTGGGAACATTATAACAGTGTCACGGCTGCATCACAAGGCTGATTATAAAAGGGCGTGGGGAATTAACACCCGGACGAGGTATGGAGAAAGGGATGACAGCCTGCCATCCCTTTCAGTGCCCGGTGTCCGGCCTGAGTCCTTTGGCCGTACCCTGCCGTTACGCTTTCGGGTCTCTCACCCGCAGGAAGGTGCCCGTACTGGTAATCAGCCTGAGTCCCGGCTGCATTGACGACGAGGCAGCCGGTTGGTCACGATCGGTGATCAGCAGCGCCGAGCGTCCCCGCGTCACATAGTTCCAGAACCACTGGATGAACACCAGCACGCGGTTCTCAACATCCATCTGGTACATGAGGTGAATGAACAACCAGATCACCCAGGCCGACCAGCCTGCCAGCCGGACGCGATTCAGGTCGGCGACAGCCACACCGCGTCCGATGGTCGCCAGATTACCGCGATCTCGATAGCGGAAAGGTGGCACCGGTTGGTTTGTCAGGCGGCGCTCGATCAGGCTGCCCACAAAGCGCCCCTGCTGGATGGCTACCTGTGCCACGCCAGGCAGCGGTTCGCCGGTCTGGTGTGCGAAGTGCGCGAGATCGCCGATGACGAAGATGTCAGGATAACCCGGCACACTCAGATCAGGTTCGACGATGACACGCCCACTGCGATCTACGGCTGCGCCGGTTGCTTCGGCCAGAGCTTTGCCCAGGGGTGACGCCTGGACGCCGGCGGTCCAGAGAACTGTGCGTGACGAAATGTATTCCTGCCCGTCACGGGAGGAGACAGTCACCCCGCGTTCCTGCACATCGGTCACCCGCAGGCTGGTGCGAACCTCCACCCCCAGGCGTTCCAGCGCGGCGGCGGCACTGGCCGACAGCTCCGGCGGGTAGGTTGGGAGAAGGCGGTCGCCACTCTGCACCAGAATGATCCGGGTATCGGAAGGGTTGATGCTGTGAAACGCGTTCCTGAGGGTTTCATGCGCGATTTCCGCCAGCGCCCCCGCCATTTCGACGCCGGTTGGTCCGCCGCCAATGATGACAAAGGTCAACCAGGCGCGCACCTTCTCCGGGTCGGTCGTGCGTTCAGCCGCCTCAAAGGCCGTTAGAATCCGGCGGCGAATTTCAGTCGCATCTTCGACGGTCTTCAAACCGGGTGCCTGTGCCGCCCACTGATCGTTGCCGAAGTAGTTCTTGCCCGACCCGGCGGCTACAATCAGCTTATCGTAGCTGACCGTGCCATCGTGCAGCAGCACCCGCCGGTTTGTTACATCGAAGTCCATCACCTCACCCAGCAGTACATGCGCGTTGCGCTGGTTTTTGAGCAGCCGGCGCAGCGGCGTGGCAATGTCGGCTGCTGACAGCGCGCCCGTTGCGACCTGATACAGCAGGGGTTGGAACAGATGATGATTGCGGCGGTCAATCAGGATAACCTCGACCGGTGCGTTTTTCAGACGTTTGGCCGCATACAGACCGCCAAAGCCGCCGCCGATGATGACAACACGCTCTTTCATGCTGCACTCTCCTTCGAGTGAGGACTCTTTACTTCGATGCCGCCGGTGACAACGCCAGGCCTTTCGGCTTCCCGGCTCACCAGCGCGAGGGCGAGACGAAACAGACTAGGCTGGGGCAGGGCGCATTGAACCGCGCGCATCCTACCCGATGCCCGTAAGTGCGATCTTTATCGCCGCAAATAAATGCAGGTAAGGGCGTTAGTGAGGGGATTCCCTCATACTTCGATATTGAGCACGCCAGCCAGCGCGAGCGTCATATTTTCGACAGCCGCCTCGAAGTCCAGCCCATTCCTTAGCCGCAGCGCCCGATAGGTCAGCGGGCTGAGAGCCGCCTGCACAAAGCGTGTTACGGTATCCCGATTCCCGGCGGCATGTTCGTAGGGCAGCGTTTCGGCCAGCATGGCGACCAGTCCTTCATAATTCGCCAGCGCCTGTACCATCACCGGTGATTCGTCTTCCAGCTTGTAGCCGGTCCATAATTGACCGAACGTTTCTTCGTGCAGCCGATACACTTCGCGCACGACGCGGCGCAGGCGATCCCCAGGACTGGGGATTTCCCTTAAGGTCTCTGGTGACGGGTATTCGAGAGCCGCTGCTACATGCGTGGTGCAGGCGGTAAACAGGTCTTCTCGCGTTGGAAAGTACTTGTTCACCGTCGGGAGTGACACCCCGGCTTCCTCAGCGACAGCCGCGACGGTCGTGATCCCCGCGCCATGCAGCCTGACCGCCGCTTCGATGATGGCCTGTCGGGTGTGTGTGGCGCTCTCCGCCCTGCGGCGGGATTGGTATGTCCGTGTCATATTGATATGCTCCACATATTGAATATATATATACCATATTGAATATTGGTTGTCAATACCCCAGTTTGAAGTTACACCGTGCGATGGGTCGGGAAACGTAATCCACTGGCGGCGCAAGACGCGACAGCGTGTCATCTGTCACTCTGGACGCACTGTCATAATTGTTACAATTTGCACAAGCAGGCAGTCAGCAGTTAAAATCACCTCATATATTTGAGGAGAATGCATACACGCAGGCACTCGAAAGATACCTGTGCCGCTTTGGGAGGATTTCTGAGCAGCAGCCTGCTCAACCTGCGAAACCGGATGACAGGAATCATGTGGTGCGGACATATGCAGATTCTTTTAGATCGCGCCGGTTCGCCGCCGCTGTGCGCCTCTGTTGCGGCTTCCGTTTGACGGTAAAGCGACCATAACCGGCTAGCAGGCACGCCCGGGAGGACTTTCGCCGTTCCATTGGTGTCTCGCACCAAAATCTTAACCGTCATAGTAGATGAAAGGCAATGCCATGCACCACGAACCTGCACCAAAGGTCAAAGACGATGCTGCGTCCGCCTATAAAACACGGGTTGGCCTCATTCTGTTTGCGCTATATGGGTTGGTCTACGTCGGTTTTGTCGCGATCAACACGATCAACCCTGCGGCAATGGGACAGGTCGTTTTTGCCGGGTTAAATCTGGCGGTCATTTATGGTTTCGGGTTGATCATCCTCGCCATTGTGATGGGGCTGATTTACAACGTCCTGTGTTCCCGCGCTGAAGACAGTATGAATCAAACCAAAGAGGAAGCCAACCATGATTTATGAAGCTTCGCCGTTTGCGGTCGGTCTGTTTGTTGCATTCGTGGTGCTGGTGCTGTGGATGTCTTTCTACTTCGCCAGACGCACACAAAACGCCAAAGATTATTATGCTGCCGGTGGGCGAATCCACTGGGCCGTTAATGGTGTCGCTTTTGCCGGCGATTATCTGTCGGCGGCTTCCTTCCTGGGAATTGCCGGGATGATCGCCTTCTATGGTTATGATGGGTTTTTGTACTCCATCGGTTTTCTGGCCGGCTGGGTAGTGGCTTTGTTTGTTGTTGCTGAACCCCTAAAACGATTAGGAAAATATACACTTTCAGATGCGCTCGATGCTGCTTTTAACTCCAAAGCCATCCAGCTTTCGGCAGGCATCAGCGCGCTGGTTGTTTCCGTTTGTTACTTAATCCCTCAGATGGTGGGGGCTGGCGCGCTGGTCACACCGCTGCTGGGTCTGCCCCATTTTGTGGGGGTCTTGATCGTCGGGGTCATCGTCATTCTCATTGTGGCGACAGCCGGGATGACCTCCACGACTTATGTCCAGTTCATCAAAGGCGGTCTGCTTATTATCTGCTCAACTATCCTGGTGATTGCCGTACTCAACAACGGGGTATCACCCACACCCAGTGCGGAATTTCATCAGCCGGCAGTACTGGACGCCACAATCGGGGACGACGGCACGGTCATCGCGGTCAGTGATGCGCGTTACACGATTGTCAATCAGCACCAGCAGCGGGGGATGCAGTTCGTTCTGCTGGAGCAGGATGGTGTTCAGACATGGTGGAGCGTGATGGGAGAAGGGGACAGCGTTCAGTTACACGAAACGCTTTCCAGAACAACCAGAGCCGACGGCGTAACACTTTACAATGGTGCGCCGCAGGAAGATGGTCGTTTCTTTCAGGTGGGGTCTCTAAGCCGGATCGTGGTTAATGGTGAAGAAGTTGACCGCCTGGACCGCGTTGGACCCTTTCAATTCCTGGCTGTGATCCAGGAGAGTGACGTCATTCGCTACAGCTCCGTCAAATTCAACTATGAAGGGGACAGCGTGACGGTCTGGTATCAGACGGTCACACCTGGCGAGAACCTTATGCGTCCGGGTGTCCGTTTCAAAATTGACGAAGGCTCGACGCTTCTGTCCAAATTGGACTTTGTGTCGCTGATGCTGGCGCTGTTTCTTGGCACTGCCGCGCTGCCGCACATTCTCATTCGTTACTACACGGTGCGCAGCCCGCGTGATGCCCGCAAATCAACGATTGTTGCCATCATCGCCATCGGCTTCTTCTACATTCTGACGCTGTTCATGGGTATGGGCGCAATGGTGAGCGGGGTGCTGGATGTCGAAAGCAGCAATATGTCGGCACCGCTGCTGGCGCAGAATTTTGGCGTCGTCCTGTTCGCCATCATCTCGGCGCTGGCATTTGCAACCGTGTTGGGCACGGTTAGCGGTCTGATTGTCGCCTCATGCGGTGCAGTCGTTCACGACCTGATGCACCATTTTATGGGCCTGAAGCTAACCGAAAGCGCCCAGGTGCGCGCCGGAAAAAGTGTGGCGGTTGTCGTGGGGGGCTTCGCGATTCTGCTGGGGATTCTATTCAAAGACATCAACGTATCGTTTCTGGTGGGGCTGGCCTTTGCGGTTGCGGCGTCAGCGAACCTACCATCAATTCTGATGCTGCTGTTCTGGAAGAAGACTACCGCCAAGGGGATTACCGCTTCAATCCTTACAGGGATTGTTGTGTCGCTGGGGCTGATTCTCTTATCGCCGATGATGTGGGATATCTACGGACTGGGCGCGGCCAACGCGCCGGTTCCACTGGAGAACCCCGGCATTATCTCCATTCCATTGAGCTTCGCCGCTCTGGTGGTGGTGTCACTGCTGACGCAACCCGAACCGTCCGTTGTCGCCAGAATGCCGTTCGAAGAAACCGCAATGGTAGATTAGAGGCGAACGGCCAGACATTGAACAATCACGACTGTTCAGGTGGTGAAACCTGATGTGATCCCGGTTGCACGGCGGCATAGGCTGCTGCAACCGGGAATTATTCTTCATGCCGGTGTGAGACAGATGTAGTGAAAGCACGAAAATCAGGGCATTTTTGTCTCGAAGTCGGCTATGCAAATGCTGTGTCGTTTGCATCCAATCCCAAATCGCGCCACAATTACCCGTATGATGAACGAAGATCGTAACCCGCCAACTGAAACAGATCTGCCGCCGGAAACGCCGCCTGACGACGAAACGCGTTACGCCCCGCCCGAAGCGCCGCCGGTGGAGGCTGAAACGCCGGCTGTAGCGGTGTTCCCCGCCGGTGAAGGGGTTGACATCGAGGCCGCGCTGGCGGCGGTGTCGTCGCTCAGCGATATGCTGGCGGAGCAGGAAGCCGCCGAGCAGGCGAAAATCGCCCAGGCCGAAGCCGAAGCCCAGGCGGCTGAAGAACGCCGGCTGCGCGTCCAACACCCGGAATTATTCTTCCCGGTACCTCCGGCGACCGTGCTGCGGCGCGGTCAGATGGCCTCGGTTGTTCCGGCGCTGCTGCTGATCGGGATCGGCGCGTGGCTGACCTTCGCGCTGACGGCTGCGCCCTCCCCACCGGACGGCCTGATAATGGCCGCCGTGCTGCTGGGCGGTGTCAGCGTGGCGCTGCTGGCGCGCTGGCTGTCGTCCGGGCGCTGGGCGCGTGGCAGCCTGTTGCTGGGGCTGGCGCTGCTGTTGATAACCGGCGTCACATTTTATCTCCAGCAGCCGGGGGCGATGGGGGTCACGCAGGGCTGGCCGCTGCTGGTCGTCGGTCTGGGCGCGGCGGTGCTGCTGACGGCGCTGCTGGCGTATCCACCGGAACGCCGCCTGCTGCTGCCTGGCGCGCTGCTGACAGCGGTGGGACTGGTCGCGCTGGTGGTGACACTCGGACTGCTGCCCGCCGAGGTGCTGGCGCTGGCCGGTACGGTGTGGCCGGTTGTGCTGGTCGTGGTCCTGGTCGTGTGGCTGCTGCCGGTGGTGCGGCGGAATTAAATGCGGATCGTCATTGACGCCAGCCGGTGTACGGCCCCGCGCCTTACCGGCACGGAACGTTACGCCATTGAACTGATACGGGCGCTGATCCGGCTTAACCCGGCCCATTCTCTGACGCTGTATTTCCGCGATCCACCCGCCGGGGATCTGTTCCCACCATCTGACCGGGTGGATTATCGCGTCATTCCATTGCGCCGTGCCTGGACGCACCTGCGTTTCGCTGCGGAATTGTGGCGCGACCGGCCCGATGTGACGTTTGTTCCGGCGCATACGCTGCCGCTGCTGTTTCCGGGGCGTGCCGTTGTCACCATTCATGACCTCGGTTTCAGATATTTTCCTGAAGCGCACCCCCCCGCCCAACGCCTGTATCTGGAGGCGACGACGCGCTACAGCGCCCGCCGCGCGGCGGTGGTGCTGGCGGACAGCGCGGCGACAGCACGCGACCTCAGCCGTTTTTATGGTACGCCGCCCGACAAAATCCGTATCGTCTATCCGGGGGTGGAAAAGCCCTCACTTCCTGCGTCTCTGGCAGAGGGGAACTGGGAGATGGTCAGGCGTAAGTACGGCCTGCCTGACCGCTATTTCCTGTTCATCGGCACGCTGCAACCACGCAAGAATATTGCCCGCATCGTTCAGGCATACCGCCTGTGGCGGGAGCATCATCCCCATGATTCCGCCGCGCTGGTGCTGGCAGGCGGGCAGGGCTGGCTGTTCGATCCGGCATGGGTGCAGGGTGTCGAAGGTGTGATACTGCCGGGGTATGTGGATGACGCCGACAAGGGCGCACTGCTGGCCGGGGCGCTGGCGCTGGTGTTTCCGTCGCTGTACGAGGGCTTCGGCTTTCCAGTCATCGAAGCCATGCACGCCGGAACGCCGGTCATTGCCAGTGATACCTCCAGCCTGCCGGAACTGGTCGGTGACGCCGGCCTGCTGGTTAGCCCGCTCGATGTGGAAGCGATTGCCGCCGCGATGGGACACCTCACCGATGACGCTGTGCTGCGTCCCGCGCTGCGTGAGAAAGGGTATGCTCAGGCGGTGACCTTCACCTGGGAACGGGCGGCGCGGCAAACGCTGGCCGCGCTGGAAGCGGCGGGGAAATCATAGCGGCTATGTCGCCACAGAGTCCCGAACGTATCCTGATCGTACAGCTGGCCGATATTGGCGACCTGATCCTGTCTACGCCGGCGCTGGCGGCGCTGCGTGAGGCCAGGCCGGACGCCCATCTGGCGCTGCTGACCAGCGCCCACGCCGCGCCAGTGGTGCAGGGGATGGCGCTGGTGGATGAGATTTTTACATTTGACCGGCAGGCGTTCAATAGCTCGAAGTCGCTGCTGAAACCGGCTAACCTGCGGCGGTTATTCCGCCTCGGTCATTTTGATACGGTCGTATTTTTGCACCACTTCACACTCAGACTCGGCACCTTCAAATTTGCGCTGATCGCGCTGGCGGCGCAGTCCCGGCGGCGGGTCGGGGTGGACAACGGCAACGGCTGGTTTCTGACCGACCGCCTGCCCGATGATGGTTTTGGCGCGCTGCATCAGGCGCAGTACTGGCTGAATCTGGTGGGGCTGCTGGGTGCGGATTCGTCGCCGCGTCCGGCGGTGGTGGCGAAGGAAGTGCCTTCACCCCTTCGCCCTGAGGACGAGGGGAATCAGCCTCTTGTGTTGTCTCAGCAACCCGGAACCCGGAACTCGGAACTGACTATCGCTCTCCACGCCGGCAGCGGGGGGTACAGCCGCGCACGGCGCTGGGATGCGGCCAGCTTTGCGGCGGTAGCAAATGCCTTGCACCACGAGTATGGCGCGCAGATCGTGCTGGTCGGCGGCAAGGGCGACGATACGGCGGCGGTGCAGGCCGCGCTGACCGTGCCCGCGCTGGACATAAGCGGGCAGACGACGCTGCCGCAGCTGGCGGGGGTGCTGTCACAGGCAGATTTGTTCATCGGTGCGGACAGCGGCGTGATGCATCTGGCGGCGGCGGTCGGAACGCCGGTGGTGGCGCTGTTTGGCCCCAGCAACGCCGATGCCTGGGGGCCGTGGACGCCGGGTGGGCGGTCAGTCATCGTCCGTAGCGGTGTGGAATGCAGCCCGTGCAGCTATGTCGGGCACGGCATTGGCCTGCGCGAAGGCTGCGCCGCGCGCACCTGTATGCGCCTGGTTACGCCGGAGCGTGTGCTGCAAGCGGCGCGGGCGGTGCTGGATGGTAACGGCAGCGCGGGGGAAGATTTCAGCGCCTCTCCTGCGGCGTCTGGGTTGTCTCAGCGTATCCGCATCCTCGGCGTTCCCGTAGACGCGATCACGTATGAGCAGTGGCTGGCGCGCATTGGAGAATGGGTTTCCCTCCCTCGTCGTGTGGGGGAACAAGGGGAAGGGTTTGCCCACCACGTCTGTACGGTCAACCCGGAATTTATCATGATCGCGCAGCGTGACCCGAACTTTTTTAACATCCTCAACCGCGCGGGGCTGTGCGTGCCGGACGGCGTGGGGCTGCTGTGGGCGGCGCGCCATCGGGGGCGGCCACTGCCGGAGCGTGTGACCGGTTCGGATGGTGTGCCGAAGATTGCCGAACGGGCGGCACAGAGGGGATGGCGGCTGTTTTTTCTGGGCGCTGCGCCCGGCGTGGCGGACAAAGCGGCGGACGTGCTGCGGCAGAAATATCCCGGCCTGCAAGTGGTTGGGGTGTACGGCGGCAGCCCCGCGCCAGAAGAAGAAGATCGGATTGTGGAGCGGATAAACGCCGCGAACGCCGACATTCTATTCGTGGCCTACGGCGCGCCGGAGCAGGATAAGTGGATTGCCCGCAATCTGCCCCGGCTGCATGTGGCGATGGCGATGGGTGTGGGCGGCTCGTTTGACTTCATCGCCGGGGTAGTGCCGCGCGCGCCGCTGTGGATGCAGCGCGCCGGGCTGGAATGGCTGTTCCGGCTGTATTTGCAGCCCTGGCGCTTCAAACGGATGCTGCGCCTGCCGCGTTTTGTGCTGGCGGTGCTGCGGCAGCCTGTTTAAATAGACAGGGTATTCCCCGTTATCCGGCAGTTTTGCCTGTAACCCAACCTGCGCGACAATAGAAACAGCCGCCGGTTCGCAGTGGGCGAACGGTGGTCGAGGCTTGATGGATGACGGATCGGACTCCAGGGTATTCATGCCGGAAATCAAACGGTACGCGGCGCTTGAAGATGCAGCAGCGGCGGCTGAAGCCGAACGCCGCCGGCTGGCGGATCTGCTGGACAGCGAAGTGCTGAGTCCGCTGAATCTGCTGCTGGCACAGGCGGCGGCGTATGAGCAGTCGTTCGCCGGCAGTCCGCAGGCGAAAATGGCTGTCTCGGTGCTGGCAAGCCTGGGGCGGCAGGTCATGCAGCAGGCGCTTGATCTGAAGAACAATCTCCATCCGGCGCTGCTCGAATCGCTGGGCCTTGAACCGGCACTGGAAGCATTGGCGGCGCAGGTAACACGGGCGCACGGCCTGCGGGTGACGCTGCTGCTGGAACGCCAGCGTGAGCGCCTGCCGCTGCCGCTGGAACTGGCGCTGTTTCGCGCCGTGCAGGATATGCTGAACCGTGCCGTGCATGTGGCGCGCGCGTCGCAGGCGGTTATCCGGCTGGAACGTCGGGATACGCGGCTGCGGCTGACACTGGCGGATAACGGCGTGGTTGAAGCGGATACGACCGCGCTGGGCGCGTCCCAGGCGCGGGTTGAGCAGTTGGGCGGCCAGTTCGAAATTCGCGCCGGGCAGCAGGGCAACTTTGAACTGGACATCCGGTTTACGCTGCAACCGCCGGTCGAACTGACAGCGCGCGAACTGGACGTGATTCAACGGCTGGCGGACGGGCTGACGAACAAACAGATCGCGCACGCGCTGGACGTATCCGCCCGCACCGTCAATTTTCATCTGGACAACATCTACTCCAAGCTGGGCGTGAATTCCCGCACCGAAGCCGCCGTGTATGCGCTGCGCCAGGGCTGGGTGCGCCGGCCTGATTAAACGAACAGGCAGGATGCTGGCTGAATTTCGGTTCTGGCCGCGCCGGTTTTGCCGGACAATGAGTCTATCAACCGGCGACAAACAGGAGGCCAGTCCATGCACTACACACCCAAAGACCGGCTGGTGGCACAGGCCGTACAGCAGGACTACCTGCGGACAGCCGCGAAGCAGCGGTTGGCCGCCGCTGTCCGAACTGGGCGCACTCAAATGAGCCTGCTGCGCTGGAATGAATGGCGCGAGCGGCTGTCCGGGTTGGTGGGGCTGCGCTCCCTGCGACTGGCGAACCGTAATCTGAGAACACTGGAAGGTGAATCATGAACGAACAACAGACTGACGCGGCACTGGATTTTGGCCCTCTGGAGCCGCTGCTGGCCGACCCCGATGTGATGGAATTGATGGTCAATGGTTCTGACCGAATTTACGTTGAACGGCACGGCAGGCTGGAACGGGTGGACGCGCAGTTCCGCGATGAGGCGCACCTGATGGACGTGATCGGCCAGATCGTCGCAATGGTTGGCCTGCGCGCCGATGAGTCGAACCCGATTGTGGACGCGCGGCTGTCGGATGGCTCGCGCGTTCATGTGGTCGTGCCGCCGATTGC
Source organism: Aggregatilineales bacterium (assembly GCA_029975765.1). Classification (GTDB taxonomy): domain Bacteria; phylum Chloroflexota; class Anaerolineae; order Aggregatilineales; family Phototrophicaceae; genus CFX2. Next base: position 2,040 of record JARKOK010000091.1, on the reverse strand, counting down.
CCTGACCGGGCCAAGCCTGACGATTCGTAAACTGGTCGGGCGCGATATTACGCTTAACAACCTGCTGGAATGGGGATCGCTGTCGGCTGACATGGCCGCTTTTCTGCGCGCCTGTATTCACGGGCGGGTGAATGTGGTGGTATCGGGGGGTACGGGGTCGGGGAAAACCACGCTGCTGAATGTGCTGTGTGGCTTCATCCCCGCCGGTGAGCGGCTGGTGGTCTTACAGCACGACAGCGAACTGCGGCTGGCGCAGGAACATCTGGTGGTGCTGGAAACGCGCCCGCCGAATCTGGAAGGGCGCGGTGAAATCACCATGCGGCAACTGGTGCAAAGCGCGCTGAAGATGCGACCCGACCGGATTATCGCCGGGGAACTGCGCGGTGGTGAGGCGCTGGATATGGTGCAGGCGATGAACACCGGCCACGATGGATCGCTGCTGACGCTGCACGCCACCACCCCGCGTGACGCGCTGGTGCGGCTGGAAGGTATGTGCCTGATGGGCGGCGTGGATATGCCGGTGCTGAATATTCGGGAACAGATGGCAAACGCCATTGGCATTATCGTGCAGATCGAACGCATGACCGACCGCCGGCGTGTGGTCAAAATCACGGAGGTTGTTGGCCTGCACGGGGATATGATCGCCACACACGATATTTTTGAATACGTGCCGACCGGAGTGAAAGAGGATGGCACGCTGGTCGGGGATTTTCTGGCGACCGGCCATATTCCAACCTTCATCCAGCAGTTGCATCTGGCAGGTGAATCGCTGCCCGCCGCTATGTTCGCGGCGCGGCATGATGCCGGCCAACCGCTGCCGCCCATGCCGCCGCTGCCACCCATCCCCCCGGTGCCGCCGGTTTCGCCGCCGCGCTTTCGTCCACCCCGCCGCTAAGACTGGTACAAATTGGCCGGGCGAGTCATAGTAGGGGCGGGTTTCATGCAGTTTAACACGGATAACAATTGTAGGGGCGACCCTGCGTGGTCGCCCTGGGCGCGCACATAGGCGCTCCCTGCGTTTTCTCCGTGTTAATTTGTAAAAGGGCATCAAACCCGCCCTTGATCATGGTGATAGCTGAACAATGATATGCCAAACCGCCTGAAATCATGGATTCCGAAACTTGCCGGGCAGCGTATCCTCGTCATTGGCGATGTGGTGCTGGATGAATACCTGATCGGCAAAACCACTCGCCTCAGCCGGGAAGCGCCGGTGCCGGTGCTGGAGTTTGAATCGCGCCAGTTGATCCCCGGTGGCGCGGCTAATCCGGCTGCCAATATTGTGGCTCTGGGCAGCGCGGCGGTGCAGGTCGGTATCATCGGGTCGGACACCGCCGGCACGAATTTGCGCCAGGTGCTTCAGGCGCGCGGCATTGATACCCATCATCTCATCGTTGATTCCGGCAGGCCGACGACGGTCAAAACACGTATCATGGCGCAGATGGGGCTGCGTTTTCCGCAGCAGGTGGCGCGGCTGGATACCCTTTCCCGCGAGCCGGTGGGCGCGGCGGTCGAACGGCAGGTGCGGGCGGCGATTGACAAGACCATCGAGAGCGCGGACGCGGTGCTGCTGTCGGATTATCATACCGGCCTGCTCACGCCGTCGTTGGTGAATATAATCCGCCGGTTGGGCAAGGACAAACTGCTGACCGCCGACGCGCAGGGCAGCCTGGATAAGTACGCCAGTTTCGCGCTGGTGAAGTGCAACGCTGACGACGCGCGGGATTATCTGCGGCGCGATGTGCGGGGCGATGAAGCCTTCGCCGAGGCCGCGAACGAATTGTGCCAGAAGTTGAAGCTGACCGGCGGGCTGGTGATCACGCGTGGGGCGGACGGCGCGACGGTGGCGACGGCGGACGGCGCGATAGCGCACTGTCCCGCGCCGGCGGTGTCGGATGTATTTGATGTGGTGGGGGCGGGCGACACCTCGATTGCCGTGATGACGCTGGCGCTGGCGGCGGGCGCGTCGTATCCGCAGGCGGTCACGCTGGCGAACTATGCCAGCGGCCTGGTGGTGCGGCGGGTGGGCAACTACACACCGAC
>JARKOK010000079.1 GCA_029975765.1 Aggregatilineales bacterium | reverse complement strand
ACTAACGACCGAGAAAGGTTGGCTTATGAAAATCGTTCGTGTGTACGAGTACGGCGGGCCGGAAATGCTGCGGTATGAGGACGCGGTGATGCCCGAACCCGCGCCCGGCATGGTGCGGGTGAAGGTGGAAGCGGCAGGGCTGAACTTCATTGACACCTACCAGCGCGGCGGCATTTACAAACTGCCGCTGCCGTTCACTCCCGGCAACGAAGCGGCGGGGGTGGTGGACGCGGTCGGGCAGGATGTGACCGAGTTCAAACCCGGCGACCGCGTGGCCTACGGCATGGTCAACGGCGCGTATGCCGAGTATACGGTAGTCGCGGCGGACAAACTGGTGCCGGTGCCGGAGGGGATGGATACGCTGACCGCTGCCGCCGCCATGATTCAGGGGCTGACCGCGCACTACCTGACGCACGACACCTTCCCGCTGGCCGACGGTCACACCGCGCTGATTCACGCGGCGGCGGGGGGAACGGGGCAGCTTACGGTGCAGATGGCGAAACGGCGCGGGGCGCGGGTGATCGCCACCGCCGGTACGGAGGCGAAGGCGGCGCTGGCGCAGGCTGCCGGGGCAGACGAGGTGATTATTTACACGCGGCAGGATTTTGAAGCGGAAGTCAAACGGCTGACGGCTGATAAAGGCGTGGATGTGGTGTACGACTCGGTCGGGCGGGATACGTTTGACAAGAGCATCGCCTGTCTGCGGCCACGCGGCATGATGGTGCTGTTTGGTCAGGCCAGCGGCGTGGTGCCGCCGGTAGACCCGCTGGCGGTGTTGGGCAAAGGCTCGCTGTACCTGACGCGCCCGTACCTGTCGCACTATATCGCCACGCGCGAGGAACTGCTGCGCCGCGCGTCCGCCGTGTTTGGGGCGGTAACGGAGGGCTGGCTGAAGGTGACGATTGGCCGCACGTTTAGGCTGGCAGACGCCGCCGAAGCGCATAAGGCGCTGGCGGGGCGGCTGACGACCGGCAAGGTGCTGCTGCTGCCGTAGAACGGCGCTGGAATG